>DATKDU010000496.1:0-9368 GCA_035512595.1 Pirellulaceae bacterium | reverse complement strand
CGCAACATCGGCATCATTGCCCACATCGACGCCGGCAAGACGACGGTGACGGAGAGGATGTTGTTTTTGTCGGGGGCCAAACACCGCGTCGGCTTTGTGGACAGCGGGACCACCGAGACCGACAGCGACCCCGAGGAGCAGGAGCGGGGCATCACGATCTATGCCGCGTCCGTGACGTTCCCCTGGAAGGACGTGATCGTCAACCTGCTCGATACGCCGGGGCACGTCGATTTCACGGCCGAGGTGGAGCGCTGCCTGCGTGTGCTCGACGGCGCGGTGGTGGTCTTCTCCGCCCGCGAAGGGGTCGAGGCCCAGAGCGAGACCGTCTGGCGGCAGGCCGACCGCTACAAAGTGCCGCGGGTCGCGTTCATCAACAAGCTCGACCGCGAAGGGGCCGATTTCGAGTCGGTCGTCGAGGAAATGACCAGCCGGCTGGGGGCGCACCCGCTGGTGATCCAAATCCCGCTGGGCCTCGGGCCGCCGCACGTGGAAAGTCCGTTCCGCGGCGTGATCGACCTGGTGACGATGAAGCTGCTCACGTTTCCCGCCGACAAGGAAAGCCGCGAGTACACGATCGGCGAAATCCTGCCGGAGATGGAAGACGAGGCGGAAGCCTGGCGGGAAATGATGCTCGAGAAGCTTTACAACTACTCCAACGAGATGATGGAGCTGGCCCTCTCGGAGCAGCCGATTCCCGAAACGCTCATCCGCAAGGTCATTCGCGATACGACGCTCCACATGCAGCTCCAGCCGGTCCTCTGCGGCTCGGCATTGCACGGCATCGGCGTGCAGCCGGTGCTCGACGCGGTGCAGTATTACCTCCCCAGCCCGCTCGATATGCCGCCGGTCGAAGGGGAGAGCGTCGGCGAGAAGCAGAAGCGGACCATTCGCCGCAAGCCCGATCCCCAGGAGCCGTTCAGCGGCCTGGTGTTCAAGGTGCTCCCCGCCAAGACCGGCGACATTCACTGGGTGCGCGTCTACTCCGGCACGCTCAAGAGCAACTCCCGCGTCCTCAATCCGGGCAAGGACGTCAAGGAAAACGTCGCCCAGCTCTGGCACATCCACGCCACCAAGAAAGAGGAGCAGGCCGACAGCGTCGATTGCGGCGACATCGTCGGCATCATCGGCCTGCGGCAGTCGATCACCGGCGACACCATCTGCGACACCCGCGAGCCGATCCTGCTGGAGACGATCAAATTCCCCGAGACGGTCATCTCGATGGCCATCGAGCCGGAAAACAGCACCGAGCGCAAGAAGCTGGAATCCGCCCTGGAAATGCTCAAACGCCAGGATCCCACGCTGCACGTCTTTACGAGCGAAACCGGGCAGACGCTGATCAGTGGCATGGGCGAGCTGCACCTAGAGATCAAGAAAAACAGCCTCTTGCGGGACTACAACCTGAACGTCAAATTCCACAAGCCGCAGGTCAGTTACCGCGAATCGATCGCCCGCGCGGTCGAGGTGACCGGCGAGTGCAACCGGATGATTGCCGGCAAGCAGCTCTTCGCGCGGCTCAAGTTGCGGATGGAGCCGTTCCCGCAGGGAGCCGTGCCGGTGGCTCTGATCAATGCCGCTCCGGCCGAGTCGCTGCCGCCGGAATTGCTCTCCGCCGCGCTGGAGGAGCTGAAAGCCGCCGGCGAAGGGGGCGGGCGGATCGCCGGCTATCCGCTGATGAAGCTGAAAGTCACGGTCCTTGGCGGCGAGTGGAATGCCGAGCAGACCGACGACCGGGCGATGAAGATGGCAGCGGCGGATGCATTCGAGAAAGGACTTGAAGGGGGGGGCCGAGTGCTGCTGGAGCCGATCATGAAGCTCGATATCGTCACGCCGGAGGATTACCTCGGCGACTTTGTCGGCGACCTTCAGCAGCGGCGAGCGGTCATCGCCAAGACCGAGAACCGCGGCAAGTTGACCGTCATCGAAGCGCACGCCCCGCTGCGGGAACTGTTTGGCTATTCGTCGGCCATGCGCTCGCTCAGCCAGGGGCGTGCCGGCTGCTCGATGGAACCGCTCAAGTACGAACCGGCCCCGCCGGAGGTGCTCAAGCTTTTCGAGTCGTAGGTCCTATTCGGGAGGCGATTCCGCTTTCTCTACGGACGGATCGACGGGGGTGGGGTTTCCCCCTTTCAATGGCGGCAATTCAAAATCGGCCGGCAGTTTGCCGGACTCCTTCAAATCTCCGATGGCCCGATTCAGTTCCACTTGTTCCTTGAGAGTTGCCACGTGTGCCTCGTGGATCGCTTGCGCCGGAACCCTGCCAGCCTCGTGCTGCAAGCGTACGAGCCGCTCATTTTCCTCGGCCAGGGCGACGATCTCCTGGCGGATCGAGATCGCCAGGGCGTGGCGGCTCTCCTTGGTCGCCCAGTCGAGACGCGCCCGCGCCAGGGCCAGTTGTGCCGCGACGAATTCGTTCTTGGTCACCTTGCCGACCGCATAGTCGGCTTCGACCGCGTCCTGGACGCGGCGCTGCGCGGCGACGATCGCATCGAACGCCACGCCGCCGGGGGCCAACTCAACGTCCTTCTCGTGCACGCGAAGCAGCGTCTCCTGGCCGGCCACAATGTCGAAGTAGTTGTCGGTCAGGATGGCGTACCTACCGCTGGCATCCTCGCGGCGCAGGTCCACGTGTACCAGTCCTTCCGGGATAACAAAGCTCTTGTCCGCAGCGCCGGTCCAGGTGAGGTTGGTTGGTTCAAGATCGTTGAGCGTCATCAGCAGCGCGCCGGGGGCGTCGCTCACGATCCGCAACGTGCCGCCGGAAGCAACGGCATACGTCGTCGGCGGGCCACCTTCGGCCACGTGGAACACGTCCTCCCGCACCGGCACGTCGCCGGTGGTCACCCGGGCGTGATACTCGCCGGGGGGAACGGTGATGTACTGGCTGCGCTGCCAGTCGGGGCCCAGCAGATCGCCCACGACGTGCTCGCCGGAGGGGGTCTTCACGCGATGGATGACGACCTTCAGCCGCGAATCACGACTTTCAACGATCAGCGCGCCGGTGTTTCCGGACGGAATCCCCAGCGTGTGAGCCACCGGCGGCGAGCCGGAACTCATCAGGAAATAACCGAGCCCCGCGGCAATGAGCAGCGTCAGCGGGATGCCAACCAGCAGGATCAAGACGAACAGCACCAGTCCGGCGCCGTTGCTCGATGCGGACGGCAGCCGTGAAAACTCCTCTGACATCGGGATTCTCCTTGGCGGCAGCGACTTGGCCGAATAACGTTCGATCGACATCCACCGCAGCCAGCGGCAGAGTGGGCACCACAGGAGCGATCGTTTGCCGCGCGCCGCAGCGCCGATCCGCACGATGCCCCACTTGTGCGCCGGGGCAACGTAGCCGCACGTCAGACAGCGGCAGGACCATTCCCCTTCCGCGGGATGCGGGACCTGCGGCGCGCTGGCCGTCGAATTGGCAGGTCCCGTCCGGCAGACGGGACCTACTTGCGGCAGCGGCAGGGCACTCGGCTGCTGCACGTGCGACAGGCAATGGCCGAGCAATTCGGAAACTTCCGCCGCCGACGAAAAGCGATCCTCGGGCCGCTTGGCCATCAGTTTGTCGATGATCCCCGCCATCCAGTCGGGGACTTCGGGATTGACCTCGCGAATTGGCCGAGGGGGCTCGTCGCAGACCCGCTTGAGAACCCCCATCGTCGTCGTGGCGCGAAACGGCGGATGGCCGGCGCACATGGCGTACAGCACGCTCCCCAGGCTGAACAGGTCGCTGCGGGCATCGACCGTATCGCCGCGCGCCTGTTCCGGGGACATGTATTGCGGAGTGCCGGCGACGATTCCCGACTGGGTCATGCTCGCATCATCTGCGGCCCGGGCCAGACCGAAGTCTGTGATCTTGACCCGTTCGACCCCGTTTTCCAGCAGAATGTTCGCCGGCTTGATGTCGCGATGAACCTGCCCCTGCTTGTGGGCCGCGGCCAGGCCGGCGGCAGTCTGCACGCCGATGCGGAGCACTTCGGTGATTCCCAGCGGGCCGGACTTGTCGAGCTTCTCCTGGAGCGACTGGCCGGCGACGAACTGCATCACCAAATGCGGCAGCGGTTGGTCGCCGACTGAGTGAATGGTGATGACATGATCGTGGATGACTGCCGCAGCCGCCTTCGACTCGCGATCGAACCGCCGGCAAGCCGCCGCGTTGCTGGCCAGATGGGGCGCCAGCACCTTCACGGCGACGATTCGCCGCAGCGGAGGATCAAACGCCTGGAGCACAATGCCAAAGCCGCCGCGGCCGATCACCTTTTCGACGAGATACTCGCCAAAGCGGCCAAGATAGCGGGGATCATCGGCGGGCGCAAGGAAGTCGAGCTTGGCGCTCCCATCGACCGGCTGTTGATCTCTGGCGATCGTCGGCATTTGCACGCCAGCGATGGCCGAGCGGAGTGCCGCGCCGGCCGCCAGCGGCGGCTCGTGCAAATGCTCTGCCGCGGCTTGCCAGGTCTGCGCCCCGGCGGCCAGCCGATCGAGGGCTTGTTGCCAATCGCGATTGGATTCGACCAGCGCGAGGACTTCCGCTTGATCCGCTTCCGGCAGCGTACCGTCGAGAAGTCCACGCAATTTGGCTTCGTCGGGCATGGTGGTCGCGGAGTTCAAAGAGGCTCTCCCGTGAGTAATTCAAGCTGCTGACGAATGCGGGCCATGACGCGAGCTTTGGCGAGATACACGGCGGCCGGGGTGATATTCAGCGTCGCCGCGATTTCTTGCGCCGCCTTGCCATCCACCGCGGCGAGCCAAAACGCCTGCCACGAGCTGTCGGAAAAATCTCCCCGCACCTGGCCGGCGGCCGCGTGGAATAACTGCCGCTCGTAATCGCGATCCCATTCCGCCGAGGATCGACCGTCATCGGCGCAGTGAACGCAATCCGCGGCAGCATGGACTGCCGCGTGGTGCCGCTGCTGGCGGCGGTGATAATCCGTCAACCGGCTGTGAACGACCGACAGCAGCCAGCCGCGGAACGTACCCTGCCGCCGATCGTAATTCCACCTGCCAATGGACTGCGCCACGGTGCGCAGCACGTCCTGCGCGACGTCCGCCGCATCGGCATCCTGAAGTCCATGCTTCCGCAGAAACCCGTAGATGAGCGGGGCGTAGATCTCCACAAACTGCCGCCAGGCGGCCGCATCGCGTGCATCGCGAATGCGGACCAAAAGGCTCACCTGGGTCAGTAGATCGTGGGACATGGCGGCTCTCTGCCGCTGAATACGTCCCGCGGCAGTTGATCTATCGGGAAAAAGGTCGAGGCCATTGTCAGCGGGACGAATCTCGGTTGCAATCGATTGGCGGCCTTGAGTTTGCGCTCCGCGGGGAAATTTCCAGCCACCCCGTAGCAATTGCCTGACCGGCGAGCGGTCGTGGCAACACCCCATCCACCGAAAATCGCTTCTACAAATCGACTTAGGCCCGTTGACGAGTCTCGCCCCGGTCCCTAACATCATTGGTTTCCCCCTTGGGGAACCAACAACCGACGGAAGCCGGTAGGACGGCATTGCCGCCCTACCGTTTTATTTGGAGCGTTCGTAGTGGCTGCCCAGCGCGAGGTAATTCGGATTCGGATGGAGGCGTACGACCACGCCATCCTCGACCAGAGTGCCGCGGAGATCGTGGATACGGCGAAGCGGACGCACAGCGAGGTCCACGGGCCGATTCCCCTGCCGACGCGGATCGAGCGGTACACCGTCCTGTCCGGTCCGACGATCGACAAAAAGGCGCGTCAGCAGTTCGAGATTCGCACGCACAAGCGGCTGATCGACATCGTTCAAGCCTCGGCCAAGACGATCGAAGCGCTCAACAAGTTGAGCTTGCCGGCCGGCGTGGACATCAAGATCAAGGCCTCGTCACGATAGAATGCCTCGTCACGATAGATAGTCCCGACTGAGCCCAAGTAGAGACGAAACCAACTATGGCTTGGAAGTCTCGCGGGTAATGCGAGTGACCGAAATGCTCGTGATCCCGCGCGGCAACTGACCACAAGGACATTGCGATGACCAAGGGTATACTCGGCCGAAAGGTCGGGATGACGCAGATCTATGACGAGGCTGGCAAAGCCATCCCCGTTACGGTCGTGCAGGCCGGTCCTTGTCGCGTCCTCCAGGTGAAAACCAAGGAGCGCGATGGTTACGAGGCGGTGCAGATCGGGTTTCTCGACAAGCCCCGCCGTCTTGCCAGTCGCAGTGAACGTGGTCACGTGGCCCCTCTTTCTAGCAAGCGGTCCAAAAAGATGGCCGCTGCCGGCGTGCAGGTTCCCGAGAAGGCCAACTGCGAGCCGCAGCGCCACGTCCGCGAGCTGCGCGGTCCGGCGGGGGACGCTGCGGTGGGCGCTGAGGTCACCGTGGAGGCCCTGGCGGAGGTGAAGGCTGTAGACGTCACGGGAACGACCAAAGGGCGTGGCTTTACGGGCGTCATGAAACGCCACAACTTCGCCGGACAGCGGGCTACGCACGGCGTCAAGAAAGTACACCGGCACATGGGCGGCACCGGCGCTCTGGCGTCCAACCGCGGCGGCGGCCGGATGAAGAAGGGAAAGAAGATGCCGGGGCGGTACGGCAATGAGCAGGTGACGATCCGTAATATGCGGCTGGTGAAGATCGACAAGGAGAATCACTTGCTGCTCATCAACGGGGCCGTGCCGGGGCCGCCGGGAATGCTGGTGCTGATCCGCGAGACGAACAAGGTTGGCTGAATCCTCACTGCTGAACCCTGAACCCTGAACCCTGAACCCTCCCATGGTCAGCCTTCCGATTTACGACAAAAGCGGCGCCGAGGTCGGCAAGTACGAGATCGACCCGGCCAAGATTGCGCCCAAAATCAACAAGCAGCTCCTGCACGACGTGGTCGTGATGTACCAGGCCAATCAGCGGCAGGGGACGCACAAGACCAAGGACCGCAGCGAAGTCGCCGGGACGAGCAAAAAGATGTATCGCCAGAAGGGGACGGGCAACGCCCGCGCCGGCTCGCGGCGCAGTCCGCTGCGCCGCGGCGGCGGCCACATTTTCGCCCTGCGGAATCGGGATTATTCGTATCGGCTGCCGCGGAAAGCGACGCAGCTTGCCACGCGGATGGCGATTGCCCGCAAGCTCCAGAGCGAAGACGTCGTGGTGATCGACGAACTGTCGCTGGCCGCGCCCAGGACCAGGGATGTGGCCGCCATCCTCAAGGCGCTCAAGCTGTCGGGCAAATCGACGTTGATCGCCACCGCCGGACTCGATCCGAACGTGGTGAAGAGCGCCCGGAATATCGAGCGGGTCTCGATTTCCCCGGTCGCCGAGTTGAACGCCCTGGCGGTGTTGACTCCCAAGAAGATGCTCGTGACCAAGGCGGCACTCGATGCGATTGCCGCCGCGGCGGAGAAGGCGACGAAGAAGCCGGCATAACCACCCGGCGTGGACCCGCGGCGCAGAACAATGGTTAACCGCCGCGACCACGCGGCGAACGTGAGACGAAACATGGCAACTGAAAACCCGCAACCGTTAGTCGCCGCCGCCGAGCCGACGACCCTGGAGTCGTACCAGGTGATCCTCCGGCCGCTGGTGACGGAAAAGAACATGCACCGCTCGACGCGCAACAACCAGTACGCGTTTGAGATCAACCCGCTGGCCAACAAAGACGACGTGCGGCGGGCCGTGGAAGATTTGTTCAACGTCAAAGTGGAAAAGGTTCGCACGCAGAATCGCCGCGGCAAGAATCGCCGGCATCGATTCAAGCTCGGACATACCAAATCCTGGAAGAAAGCGATCGTGACGCTCAACGAAGAGCATCGGATCGACTTCTTCTAGTCTCAGCGAAACGAACAACCATGGGAATTCGCCAATACAATCCGACGACTGCCGGGCGCCGCGGCGCGAGCGTCAGCGACTTTGCCGAGCTCACCAAAGGCGCGCGCAAGGAAAAGTCGCTGCTGAGGCCGATCCGCAAAAAGGGGGGCCGCAACAACCAGGGGCGGATCACCGTCCGCCATCGGGGCGGCGGCCACAAGCGGCAGTACCGCGTCATCGATTTCAAGCGCGACAAGGACGGCGTCGCCGCCCGCGTCGATTCGATCCAATACGATCCCAACCGCAACGCCCGCGTGGCGCTGCTCCACTATGTAGACGGCACGAAGGCCTACATCATCGCCCCCGACGGACTGGCGGTCGGGCAGATGCTGGAAAATGGCCCCGACGCCCCGCCGACGGTCGGCAACTGCCTGCCGCTGTCGCGGATCCCGCTGGCCGCCACGATCCACAACATCGAGCTGCAGCCTGGCCGCGGGGCTCGGCTCTGCCGCAGTGCCGGGTCGAACGCGAGCCTGATGGCTCGCGAAGCCGGCTGGGCGCAGATCACGCTCCCCAGCGGCGAGATTCGCCGCGTACCGGCGACTTGCCGGGCGACGATCGGCTCCGTCGGCAATGCCGACGATATGAACGTGGTGTACGGCAAAGCGGGTCGCAAGCGGTGGCTGGGAATTCGCCCGACGGTGCGCGGGACGGCGATGAATCCGATCGACCACCCGCACGGCGGCGGCGAAGGCCGGACCAAAGGCGGCCGCCATCCGGTGAGCCCGACGGGAGTTCCCGCAAAGGGGGGGTTCACGCGGCAGCGGCGGAAGGCGTCCAACTCGGCGATCGTTCGGCGGCGGCGCTCGCGGCGGTATGGGCAACTGAAGTTGAGGTAAGAACAAGGTCGCCGCGTGGGCGCGGCGGTTAACCACCGCCCCCAGGCGGTGAAAGAAAACTATGAGCAGGTCCACCAAAAAAGGTCCGTACGTCGATTTCAAGCTGTTCAAGAAGGTGCAGAACCTGGGACGGACCGGCTCCAAGGAGCCGATCAAGACCTGGGCCCGCGCCTGTACGATCGTGCCGGAATTCGTCGGCCTGACGTTCATGGTTCATAACGGCAGAATGCACGTGAAGGTGTTCGTGACGGAGGATATGGTCGGACACAAGTTGGGTGAGTTTGCACCGACCCGCACGTTCCGCGGCCACGGAGGCCGGGGGAAGAAGGAAGCGGCGGGCGGCGCTGCACCGGCGCCAGCCGCCAAGTAGAGACAGGAATCAGGCCATGGCCTTCAAAGCACAACACAAACACGCCCGGATCAGCGCCCGCAAGGTGCGTGCGCTGGCGGACTTGATTCGCGGCAAGTTTGCCGACGATGCGCTGGATATCCTCAAGTACCAGCCCCAGCGCGGCGCGCGGCTGCTGGAGAAGGTGCTGCACAGCGCGATCGGCAACGCCCAGGATCCGGATCAGAACCCGGGCAAGACCGTGCGGGTCGAGCAGCTTCTGGTCGTGGACGCCCGCATCGACGGCGGGCCGATGTTCAAGCGGATTCGCCCCATGTCCCGCGGCCAGGCGTACATGATCCTCAAGCGAACCAGCCACAT
>DATKDU010000495.1:0-7540 GCA_035512595.1 Pirellulaceae bacterium | reverse complement strand
GTACTTCACGTCCGCATGGGCGTCGAGCAGCGTGGGCTGCCAGGGGACGAGCGTATAGTCCGCCGGAATTTTCCCCAAATCCGGGATCGGCCCGGACAGGTCGAACTCCATTCGCCAGCGTTTGAAGTAAGTGACGCCCATATCGTGGTCGCGCGCGAGCCGAGACGAAGATTCCTGCGGGTAAATCTACCCGGCGAAATGGGGGAGGGCAAACAACCTGTCGAGACTGGCAGTCGGTCCTTGTGAATTCCCGGGTAGTGACGGTCATTTATTCAACATTCTGAGGAATGCGATTGGCACAATTCTATCCGCCACTGTGACGACTGCCGTGCCGATGACGACGATAACGCCGATCCAGTGCAGCAAATCGCGGCGCTCTTTGGACCAAATATCCTTGGCTACGGACCAAACGAAGGAAATGACCAGTGCAATCGCCAAGGGCAGAAATATAATGGCGGCAAGGACCATCAATGGCTCCGTGGGCAGCTCAGTAAGGCCAATGGCGAATATCGCCAACGTTAGCGGCGCCGCAAGTCCATAGATCATTGCGCCACATGCGAAGTAGAAACGCCACCGTTTTGGGCCCAATGTGAATCGCCAGGCGACAAAGAACAGAGCCGCCACCCCCAGGTTGATGATGGCCAGGAGCCCGATACGCAACGACGTAAGCAGAGAATAGTCTTGTTCCGCGAGAAGCGCTCGAAGCGTCAGATACCGCATCACGGCGTCCGTCACGTTGTTGAGAAAGGCGACGCCGGCGACGAGAAGGAGCCAGTGGCCGGGCTGGGAGCAAGGAATCGGCTTGCGGCGAGCTAACTGCCAACCTGTGGCCAGAAGCGCCGCGACGGCCGCGCCGGCAAACGGACAAATGACGACCGCCACCGCCTGTTGCCAGGTGGCCAATGCTTCCGCGTCGATGATGTTGTCCAATTGGGATCGCGCCGGTTCGAACCACACCAGCTTAGCGCGCGAGTAGGTCAGCGAAATTCCCGTACCCAGCATCCAGAGCATCAGATGGGCGATGCTCAACCTGTTTCGCGGCATTGGCGGCGTGGGATCCGCAGAGGGTTCGCCGATGGGAAACTCGGGGGCAGGTTGGGAAGACATGCGCCTCAGTCTAGCCGTCGACTGGTGTGTCCGCATGCACGACTGCCGCTAATCCAGAAAATCCCCTTCCTCCAGCCGCTCGGGGACGTAGGTCTCGGTGACGTAGGAGATGTCCTTGCTGATCAGGGCTTCAACTTCGAGCTTGAAGCCGTTTTTCAGCATCAGGTCGATTTCCTTTTGCCAGGCTTTTTTCTTTTCGAACCAGGGATAGGCCTTGATCTGGTTGGCCCGCTTGACGTCCTGCTCGTTGAGCTTGATCTGCACGCTGGGGGAGAGCTCGCACCGCTCGTAGTCACGGCTGCGGAGGCCGATGAATTTGGCCTCCGGGATCGCCATCCGCTTGGACTCGTAAGCCAGGTTGATCGAGCCCTGCTTGAGGACGCTGTAGATGTAGTACCCCCACGGATCGTTATCGAGCAGGCAGTAGACCGGCAGCTCGTGCTCCAGGTGCAACCGCTGCAGGAGCCGGCGAACGCCGCGGGGGGGCTGGCCGCCGCCGTGGGTCAGGATGCACTTGTACTTCTGCCAGAACTTGTCCTCGTTGAACCGCCGCCAGACCGTGTCCTTTTCGACGTGCAGGATGAACCTGGCGTCGCAGCGTTTGATCTGCACCACTTCCGGCTCGCAGATTGACGGGATCGTGTAACCCCCCGAACCCATTCGCGAGCAGTCGATCTCGTCGCCGCTGTCCACGAGCGTGATCGGCCCGACCATCGATCCGGCGCTCTTGGCGTAGAGGTGGAGCTCTTCGCGGAGCGCCTCCAGCGTCACCTCGACGTCTTCGATCATCGTGTCCGATTCGGCCTGATCTTCGAACGTCTCTTCCTTGGTGCCGTCGATCGTGTGCTTGAGCATGTAGTACAGACCGCGGAGGCTGGTCGTCTTGCCCTCCTCGATCAGCCGCTTGGCGCCGCTGCCGACGAGCAGCGTCTGCATGTAAGCCTTGGCCTGGGAGAGGTTAAAGAGCTCGCGGCGATTGGTGCCGGAACCCATCTCGATGATGCGGCGGGACTGGTTGTACTTGACGTTAGACAGGGACCGCGACGGAATATCGACGTTCGGCGCACGCCCCCGCTCGGCCGACTGCGCCACGCTGCCTGCGAACTCACGGAGCGAGGAAAGCGTTTTCTTGTCCTTGGCGGTCAGCACGACGGGAGCGTCGGACTTTTCTTTCTTGGGAGCCTTCTTGGCCATGGCTATTCCTTGAATGTCACATTCGGATCGCTATTACGGAAACCAATGATCGGACTCGGGATGCATATCGAACTTGCGAGCGACGAGACGGTGCATTGACAGCATAATCGCCGAACCTTGGTAGAAGGGACGATCAATGTTTAGGATAACGCCTTGGGCACGCATCGACTCGAGTAGTGGTCGGTCGTTTCCGGAAAACTCCAACAGTTCCTCGATGGTGCGTGAGTCCGCGGCGTCCGGCGGCATTGGAATCAGCCTAAGATACCTGGTCTCGGCCGAATCAATGCGCTGACAGATTTCGCGAAATGCACTTTGAATGCGGGGATTCAAGTGGTCAGCGAAGTCTTTGCCCAGTCCCAGTTCAATAATCAACTGTTCGATATCGCACACGTCGCGGAGGCGGTCGCGATTCGACAGCCCCGCTGCCAGTTTCAAGTCGATCAGCACCGGCAAAGTCAGGAATCGCAAGCCAGCCCGTTGTACAATCACATCGCTTGGGTCCGGAAACTGAATACCCATTCCGTTGCCGCCGCCGGGGAATTCACCGGACTTGACAAAATGTACGCGGACTCCGGTTGTCTCGTCGATCAAGTTGCGGCCGACCTGCGACGCCAGAACAAAACCTGATTTGGCGTGTCGGGCGCGCTCGAAATCGACTGCCGCGACCAAGAGGTTCACATTTTGCGTAAATCGCCGATAGCCATGATGGAATAGGGCCAAGGCCCCGGTGATCGCGTATGCGATCTGCTCTTGGTCGAGCAGGGCTGTGATCTTCCGGCACGTCTGCCATATCGATCCGCGCTCTTCGAAATACCAGCCGCCTTCGTTTAAGGCCCGCTGGAGGTTTCCGTCAAGTCGCCGTTCAAAGGGGACGACCGACGATTCGACCAATGGTACGAGGGGCATGGCCTACTTCCTCGACTTCGGCGGACGCCCGCGGGTATCACCGTTGCCAGGCACGACAGCCTCGGTGACAAGCAGCAGGTCGATGATCCTCAGCGAGTCGTCTGGTTCATGCACGGAGATTGTCCGCCCAGTGGGCGAGAAGGCCATGAATTCGGGCGATTTTACGATCACCTCGCCCCCATCGGCCAAGTGCAGGATGAACGAGCGAAAGGGTTTCGCGCGATACAACTCTTGGAGTCGCTCAACGGTCATGGCTACCTCACAACAACGACAGTGGACTTGCCTGAATTCTACCGCGTTGCTTCAGGCGATTCCAATTCGCTGGCCACAATCAACACATTCTCCCCAAACTCATCCGCACTCTCCTCCTTCACCTTCTTCCCGCGATTGTCGAGCTTCGTATCCGCCTCCGCCGTCTTCCGCTTGGCCACGTTGAGGAGCTGCTCGTAAAGCTCCTTCTGCTTCTTCTCGGACATGTCGTTGATCACACCGACGGCCAGCGAGACCTCCTTGAGATAGCGCAGGAAGACGCTCCGCCGCTCCCCTTCCGCCTTCACCCGGTTGCGGGCGTTGAGGTACATGCCGAGCTTGCGGCCGACTGCTTGCAGGGCTAGCCGCAACTCCTTCTGAATCTCCGGATAGCCGGCAATCGCTTCCTTCGACTCGCTGGTGAACGGCACCCACACGCTGGCCATGTGGACCATGACCGTCACCGGACCGTGCGGCAATTGGCCGCGCGACTGCGAGAGGCCATAAGAGCGCCAGTTGTTTTGCATTACTCCTTGCGTGATGGCGCAACCCGCCGCCTGGAACTGGAGCGGCACTCGGTTGGCATACCGCAGCACCTGCATCGTCTGCCCTTCGGTGAGGTTGACGCTGTGCATCGCCCCATGCAGTTGTTCGACCTGTTTTTTCTCCAGTCGCTGCGGACTCTGCCGCGTGCCAAGCTTCGATTCGGCGATGATCTTGTCGGCCGCATCGGCGCCAATGCCGTCGAACGTGTTGATCAGGAACTGCCGCAACGTGCGGGCGTCGCTCCCTTCGAGCGATTCGGTCAGCCCTTCCAGCGTCACCTTCTGGATCGACGGAGCGCCGCCGAACGCCAGGCCGACCTCGATCACGAACGGATTGCCGCGGTAAACGGCCGGCGGCCGCGTCGCGGCGCAATAAAACTCGCCCGGAACAACGTGGTGCAGCCCCTTGAGAATCAGAGGCTCGCCGATCGGGCAGATGCAGTCGGTGGATGGGGCACTGATCCGCGTGTTCTGGATGGCCTGATAGAGGGCATCCGCTTCCTGGCGGCCCACTTTCTTGGGGTTCATCCGCGTGCTGATCTTGGCCGCTTCGCACAAGTTGCGAGCGACGCTGCTGCTGACGCGGCTGAACGACTCCGTGAGGAAGGCCGAGATTGTGCCGGCATGCGTATCCTTGAGCATCGTCACCAGCCGCCCCAGCTCGACGCCGTACGGATGGGGCTTGATCTCCTTCGGCTCCGGCGGCAATTGCGTCGTGGAACGGCCGTAACTGGTCTCGTTCCCCTCGGGATCCTTGTAGTGAATCGTGACGTGCGGGTTGGCGATGGCCGTCTGCTCCAGGTACTCATCGACGCTCCCGCGGCCGCGGACGTACTTGGCTTCCAGCTCGATCGTGACGCGCGTGCCGCTTTTGAGCTCGACTGGCTCCTTTCCTTCCTCGGCCGGATAGTGCGTCTCCCATTCGATGCCGTGGGCCGCAATCTCCTTGTGCCCTTTCTCGCCGGGAGGGATGTCGATCCCTTCCCCTTTGCCGTTGATGATCTCCGGCTGGTTGCGCTTGGTGTCGATCTGGAGCTCGAAATAATGGGCCGGCTTGCGCGGCGAAATCTTCGATAAGATCTTCACCGGCTTGCCGGTGGTTAGCATTCCGTACATGCCGGCGGCGGAGATGCCGATCCCTTGTTGGCCGCGGCTCATCCGCAGGCGGTGAAACTTCGAGCCGTAGAGCAGCTTGCCGAAGATTAGCGGGATCTGCTTCTTGACGATGCCAGGGCCATTGTCCTGCACGCCGACCTTGAAGCGGTTGTTGCCGACGGCCTCGATGTGGACCCAAATTTCGGGAACCAGGCCCGCTTCTTCGCAGGCGTCAAGCGAGTTATCGACCGCTTCCTTGACGGTCGTCAGCAGCGCCTTGCGGGGATTGTCGAAGCCCAGCAGGTGCCGGTTCTTGGCAAAGAACTCGCTGACGCTGATGTCGCGCTGCTTCGTGGCCATCGTTTCGGCCGTAGCGCGGCGGCGACCGGACGATTCGGCATGCAAATGGCCATTGGCACGCCCGTTGGTCGCGCCGTTGACCTTCTCGTCCGCAGCATCGCCATTGGACTCGGTCAATCGATCGGACTTTTCGGCGGTGGAATCTTTGTTCGCTTTAACCATGGCGAAAAACGGGTGCTCCTTCACCTTCCCGGCCGCGGACAGAATGACGCCTTGGGGGTCGCAAGGAGCCAGCGGGCGGGCTTTGGGGAACGGCTGTCAAACCGTAGCAATCGTAACGAATCTGCCGCTTTTCTCCCAGCCGGCTTTAACGGTGCTACGGGCACTATCGACACGCAATAAATAGATGCTACGACACGAACTGAATCGGCTCACCCCTAGAAAATCTCCTGCCGAAAAAGCCCACTAGCGGACCGCTGCCGCCGTACTTGGGGGCGCTGCGGACCGCCGATTGCCAAATGCCGCGGTTCGCCCCTCCGACCCAGTGCCGCGGCCGTTTTCAAGCTGGATGCAAAGGAGTTCGTCCATGAAGTCGCTTGTTCTCTGTGCGGCGCTGGCCGGGATGGCCGCGCTGCTCTCGCCGCTTGCTGGAAACGTCGCCCACGCCCAGGATGAATGTGCGCACTGCCGCGGTCGCGGCGGCCTGCACGGGGCCGGCTGCCCGCACGGCCTGCACGGTCACGTCCTCCATGGCAACGGGTTGCACGGCTACGCGCAGCACGGCTGGCCATCCACGACGCATCTGCACCAAGATGCGTATGGCTATCGCCAATCCCCTTATCCACGGGCCTACGGCCTGCACGGTCCGTATGGCGAGGTCGGCGCGAACTGGGGGAATTGCGTCTATCGCTACTACGGCGAGCACGACCTGTTCTATAATTACTGGATCGGCGGCTACTGCGGCGCCAATACCGCGCCGCTCTACCTGTCTCCCCGCCCCGTGCCGGCGCACGTGGGCCACACGTACATCACCTACCAGCCGCTGATGCCGCACGAGTTCATGTACAAGCATCACCGCACTTATCACCGGTACTACGACAACGGCATGGGATTGACCCGTACGTGCGTGCGATATCGGTAAACGTCGGCAGTCAACGCACATCGACCCTGTAGCCGAAGTCGTAGGACTTCGGACCAAACTCGTACGAACTCGGCTACGACACAGTCCATTCCCGCCTGGAGACTTATCGTGAACACCCTTCGCTTTCTCGCTCTGGCTGCGGCAGTGGCCGGGAGTTTGTGCCTGGCCGGCGAGGCGCAGGCCGTCCATCCCCGCGAGCGGGCCGCTTACCTGGCGGGCCGCTATGCCCAAAACCGGCCCTGGCACGGCAACTACTATCACACGGGCTGGGGCGCGCCGGTGGCGCTCGTCGTCCCGCCGAACTCGAAGATGATCAGCAGCTACGGATGGGGGGTCACGGCGACCGAGATCAACCCGATTTATCACCAGTTCGGCCGCGCCTATCCGGGCGGCGGCGGCGGCGGAATGCTGCTGCTGCCGACCCCGCTATGGCCGAGCCACACCGATCAGCTTGGCGTCTACCCGGTGCGGGGACCGTGGTAAGCCGTCCTCGTTTGACTTTCTCCTTTGCCAGCGCGGACAGCACGGCGGACAGCCGCTGTGCTGTCCGTTTTTTCTATTCGGCATAGTCGCTTTGATGGGCCGAGCGCCGTCATTCGGATAACATAGCGACGTAGGTAGCCAGCGTCCGCCGGAGGTCACTTCACCATCCGCAAGTGCTTTCTAAATAGTCACTTGCAGCGAGCATCTCGCGCTGACCTGCCTTTCGGCCCTGCTCTTGCGAATATGGTTCTGCGTTCAACCCGCAGAGCCTGTATCGCTGGAAAAAAGAGCCATGTTCACCGCCTTTCTGACCGCTATTTTCTTCGGCACGCTGGCCATGTCGTTCGGCTTGATTGCCCGCCCCGTTCGTCCCGTTCACCCCTTCTGAAACAAAGGCCGACGTTTCGCGCTGAGTACGGCAGACACTTTCAGGAGGACGAGTCATGCCCGACGGAAAACGCAAACGCCGCTTCAGCCCGAACCTGGCCCGCCGCCGCTGGTATGCCGTCCACCGGTCGTT
>DATKDU010000494.1:0-3025 GCA_035512595.1 Pirellulaceae bacterium | reverse complement strand
TTCCAAAATGCTGTTGGTTCCGACCCAGAACTCGTCGCTCGACTTGCAGACGTAAATGTAATGCTCCGAATGGCGGATTTTGAAATCCTTGAATTCGGTGCTGACCAGCCTTTTGGTCAGAGCCTCGCGGGTGAGAGGCGCGAATTTGCGGTCGGTGAAGGTGAATTCGTCCCGCTTGCGAGGGACCAGTTGGCCGTCGGGCAGCAGGACGACTGCCGCGTCGCCGACCCGCGCGTGCAGCCGGCCGACAACCAGCGTGCCGTCGTCCACGATCGAGACGCACTCCCCGTTGGAGACCCGAAGCGGTCCCGGTGGAAGGTCGATGCCGAACTGCTTGGGATCGACGATGGCGCCCGCCCCTTGGCCCCAGCAGGGGGAGCCGGTGACAAGGGCGATCAGACCCATCGCCCAGACGGCAGATCGCCAGCGATTCCCGGCCGCCAAACGCCCCGTCCTGACAGGGGGATCGCCCCTTTTGGGCCGCAAAGGCGACAAAATCCATAGCTGGATCATGCGACCGAACCTTCCAGGCCCAGCAGGGGTTAGATGGGGTGGGGGAAAATGCGCCGCCCAACCGACGCCTTTCCCAGGGTGTTATGGTACTTGCCGCCCCACCACTAGGGTAGTTGGTGATAGCTTTTGTGTGGTGTGCGGCATTCCAATTCAGTAGGATTTAAGGTCAGTCCCCCACAGACTTTCCGGCAGGCATGCCGGCAATCGCACTTATCCTCGGCAGGTGCAATTCACTATGGCTCTTCAAACTCCCATCCGTTGCACGGCTTTGGCCCTCTCTTTGACCTTGCTGGCCGCCACCGGCGCCAACGGCTTGTTCGCCGGGGACCCGGCCTTTGTTGGAATCTTGTCCTTGATTGGCGAGGACGACACGGCCAAGGAACTGAAGCTGTCGGCTGAAGTTCAGGACCGACTCAAGAAAGTGATCGAAGATCGCGAAAACGAGGTCCAGGAGCTGGCGCTTCAGATCAAGGACCTGCCGGCGGGGGAGCGAGCGGCAAAACTGGCTCCCTTTGTGGCCGAGTCGGAGAAGCAGGGGCTGGCGCTGCTGACCGACGAGCAGAAGCAGCGGCTCAACCAGCTTCGCATTTCCCGGGCCGGCTGGACGACGATTGCCGAGCCGGAGATTGCCGTCCAGCTTGGCATCAACGGCGAGCAGAAGGACCAGCTCAACAAGCTGCTGGCCGAGATGGCTGTCGAAAGCTCCCGTGGGACGGAGGACGAGCAACGGCGTGCCAAGACCGACTACGAGCGGAAGCTCAAAGCGCTGTTGAGCAAGGAACAGCAGGCCAAATGGGAAGCGCTGGCGGGACTGAGCGGAACGGTGTTGGCTACGAATGCAGCGACCGACGCGGCTCCAGAGACGGGTCGTCCGTCCGCGACGGCGGAAGCCAAAGCAGCACCCGCTTCCAAGCCTGCCGACAAGCCGGTCAAAAACCTTGAGGACGTCCGCCTGACGTTTACGTTCGACACGGCCCCCTGGCAGGAAGTCATCGACTGGTTCGTCGAGGAAGCCGAGCTCTCCTTGACCGTTCCCAGCGGCTACCCGTCGGGAACGTTCAACTATCGCGATTCCAAGCAGTACACCCTGCGCGAATCCATGGACATCATGAACCGGCAATTGTCCTCGTTCCATGGGCACCTGCTCGTGCGGCGGGAGCGAGTGCTTGTCGTGTGGCCGACCGATGAGCCGATTCCCCACGACTGGTTGCCGGCCATTTCGCCAAAAGATTTGGGTGAATACGGCGAGTTCGAATTGGTTCGCTGTTTGTTCACGCTCTCGACGATGACGGCTGAAGAAGCCGAAGTAGAAGCGAACAAGCTCAAGGGACCGATCGGCACGGTGGTCGTGCTCAGCAAATCGAGGCAGGTTTACATCACCGATTTGGCAGGGAAGGTGCGGCACATTCGCGACGTGATCGACCCGGTCATCGACCCAAATAATCTGCCCCAATTCGCGGTGCTTCCCCTCGGCTCGCTCGATGCCACGACCGTGCAAAACGTAATTGCGTCCATGTTGCCCAACAGGCAGCCGCCGATCCTGATGTCGGTGGTGCCGGCGACCAACAGTCTGGCGATCAATGCTTCGCTCAAAGATCTGGAAAGGGCCAAGGCGTTGATCGATCAACTTGGCAAAGATGGCAGCCAGATGAAGGTCTTCAAGCTCAAGAAGCTCGATCCGAGCGAAGCCATGCTGGGCATGAACAACCTGCTGGCCAGCTCGACCAACCCGCCCAAGTTCAATGCCGACTCGATCAACATGCGGCTGACCGTCTTCGGGTCGAAAGCTCAAATCGCCTGGGTCGAAGACTATTTGACCGGCAATGGCGAGGTGGTGAAGGAGCCGCCTCCCGGCACGCCAGCCGCCGAGATCGCTAAGAGCACGCTGCGCGTGGTTCCCTTGATGGGGCGGACCTCGCGAAATCTGGCCAGCTCGCCAGAGCAAGTGCAAGCGCTCGTGTCGGGGATCGTCCCCAATCGAGTGCGGATCGTCATGCCGAACCAGGAGGCCAACGGCTCACGCCCCGCCGAATCGTTCACGATGCCGCGAACCGATGCGGCCCGCGCCAGGCAGCCAGCCGCCACGCAGAATCCACCGGCACAAGATCCGGGATTCGGGCGCGGACGCGGCTTCGGCCGTGGCCCGGAAGGCTTCGGCCCTGGCGGGGGATTCCCCGGTGGAGGTTTTCCTGGCGGCGGATTCCCCGGCGGTGGTTTTCCTGGCGGCGGATTCCCCGGCGGTGGTTTTCCGGGCGGCGATGGCGACCGTGGGCGCGGCCGCGATCGTGATGACGACGGTGACCGTGGGCGCGGCCGCGATCGTGATGACGACGGTGACCGTGGGCGTGATCGAGATCGGGATCGGGATCGTTCCGACGACCGTTCGACTCAACTGCATCCTGGTTATCCCCTCAGAGTATTGCCGCTAGAGTTTGTGGCCGTTGTCGAGGAAGTGGCGCCCGCGCAGGAATTGCCAGGGGATGAAGATGCCGCTCCGGCTTCCCCAGAGGCG
>DATKDU010000493.1:0-7506 GCA_035512595.1 Pirellulaceae bacterium | reverse complement strand
GTTTCGGGCCGAAGATTCAGCAAATGGAAGGTCGTCGGCCCGAAACGACTCCCGACCCCGTGACGCGTCACCGCCGAAAGGCCGGCGCGATGGCCCACAGCGTGCCCACCAGGGCGGCGGCCAGGTGCGATTCCCAGAAGGCGCCTTCGTGAATGCTCATGGTCGCGGCCCAGTGAAACAGCCAGAGCATGACCAACATCGGCACCACGAGCGCCGCAACCGAGGCAACGAATGCCGCCACGGTCTCGCCCGTCGAGAGCTGCTTGCCGCTGCGGCGGCCAATTCCCATCAGCGCCGCGGTCCGAACGACCGCCGGCAGTCCCACCGCCAGCAGGCCGAGGGCGTAGTCCAGCGACAAGTTGATCAGGGACAGCCAGCAGGCGGCGAGCGTCGTCGCCAGGAAGATGGCCGCCAGCGTACACTGCGGCCAGAACAGGCCGCTGCACTCCGGCCGCTCGGGAGCCAGCGTGAACAGGCAGGGGGAAATCTTGCGGAGGCAGAGCATGCACCGCGCGCCGCCTTCCACCTCGGATGCCGCACAAAGCGAGCAGTGACCGGCCCTCGTCGCTCCGTTGGGCCGCGGCAGGTGCAGCGTGTCGCCAGCATCCATCGGATCGAAGGTCGCCATGGTTCACCCTGAATCGAGGGGAGACGATCATTTTCGGCGACCGGTGGCAGCGTGGGAAGTAGCGCTGAGCGAATCGCGATCTGATTCCAGCTCTTGCGGAAATGTCGAGCACCACAAGGAGAACACGAATGCGGCCAGGCCGGCTGGAATGCTGAGCACGATGGCCAGCGGGTCGGGGACCGGGGCCATCGTGATCACGAACCACGCGACGAAGCTGGCCATTAGCGCCCACAGGAAGGCAATGAGGGCGGCATATACGGACACAACCACAATCTCGATCTTGTCGCCGACCGTAAGCGTTTCTCCCGCGCGGCGGTGATAGTAACCCACGACTGCCGCCCGCACGATGGCCGGAGGTCCGACCACGAGGAGCACGAATCCCAGACAAGGGACGTACCATACGACGGCCAGGCAGATCGACAGCAGGGTCATCGCCAGGAAGATCGTGGCAATGGAGAACTGCGGCCGGCCTGAACTCGTCGATTGCACTTGCCACCTGCTGCCTGATAACTCAGTTCCGCTTGGGCCACGTCGCCCGCAGCAGCAGCCCCGCCACGAACAGCCCCACGACGGCGCTGACGATCAGACCGGCAATCCCCACGCCCACCGCCATTTCCTCCGACGCGCTGCTGGCGGCAATCGCCGCGAAGCAAGTGCCGATGGCTGCAATGAAAAAGGCCGTGCTGGCGGCGACCCAGACGGCATACATGATCACCAGCGACAGGAGGAAGTGGCCGATTTTGCCGCCGGCGGTGACGCGTTGGCCACGGCGTTTTTCGCGGCGGCCGACGAAGACGGTCCGCACGAGTGCCGGCACCGAGAAGATGATCAGCATGACCGCCAGGCCGGGGCTGTAGCGGAAGAGGCCCAGCAGGACGGCGGCGAGCGTCGTCACGAGCAGGATCGTTTCGATGGAAAATTGCGACGGATTGGCGGCTGCCACCCGCTCGTCGATGACGACGGCGGGGAGTGCGGGGGGCGGCTCGTCGAGCGGGGCGTAACAGAGCCAGCACTTCGTTTGATCCGGCGACGTCCCCGCGCCGCAGGAAGGGCAGAAGGGGGGCGTAACAGTTGGCTTGGCGGCGGGGTGTGGTGCGAAGGGGGTGGACATCATCATCAATTAGTCTACCGGGCCGCGCGACGCCCGAGTGCTGCCTTAACTCTCTCCGGCGATCATTCGTAATGCGTCGGCAATCTGGCGTCCGTTTCCGGCAAGAACCAGCAGGTCGTCTTTCTGCAGTTGAAAATCAGCGGCGGGCACGGTGGTGAGCGCCGCATCTCGTCGGACGGCCAGGAGCGTTGCGCCGGTTCGCGCTCGGAGATCGAGGTCGCGCAGCGACTTTCCGATGGCCGCCGCACCCTCGGCGACTTGATGGGTCTCGAACTCGAACTCCGGAATCAGCGCGTCGAGCAGTTGCTGTCGCTCGGTCGAGGGCAATTCGTCTCGCAGGGCCCGATAGGCATTGGACCGGAGACGCTCCACGATGCGCTCAATCGAGGCGTCCGGGGTCTCAAACAGCCGCAGCGCCAGCGTCAGCACCTCCAGCGACGTTTCGAACTCTTCCGCAATGATCTCGTTGGCGCCGAGTTCGCGAAGCACGTCGATTTCCGTCATGTACTTGGTTCGCACGATGATCTGCAGCCGCGGGTTTTCGTGCCGGGCGATCTGCACGGCCTGCCGAGTCGCCTGGGGATCGGAAACGGCCAGCACCAGGCCGCGCGCCGTGTCGATGTGCAGCTTGCGGAGGATCTCGACGCGGGAACAGTCCCCGAAGTACACCGGCTCGCCGCGGCGACGGGCGGCTTGGACCGTGTCAGGGTTCATCTCCAGAACAGCGAACGGCAGTTCGAGCGTCGCCAGCGCGGTCGCCAGGTTGCGGCCGTTCAGCCCGTAGCCGGCGATGATCACGTGGTTCGCCAGCGGCGGCTGGCGATCGGCGTCGGCGCCCATGGGGCGATGGTCGAGGCGCCGCAGCGCGGGAATTCTCGCCAGGGCGTAAGCCAGACGCGGGCTGCTCCAGACCAGGAACGGACTGGCGATCATCGACGCCACCGCGACCAGCAGGAAGACCGAATACAGGTCGTCGCGGATCAGCCCGGCCTGGTGCCCCGTGTGCCCCAAGACGAAGGAAAACTCGCCGATCTGAGCGATGGCGGTGCCGACGGTCGTGGCGATGCGCAGCGGGTATCCCCACAACAGCACCGGCGCGAAACCGCTGATAAATTTCACAACCAGCACCGCCACGAGCAGCAGCGCCGCCAGCCAGGCGCCTTGCGCGAGACTGCCCAGGTCCAGCAGCATTCCCGTCGAGATGAAGAACACGCTGATGAGCAAGTCGCGGAATGGCGCTATCTCGGAAAGCGTATGGTGGCTATAGCCCGATTCGGCAATCGCGACGCCGGCCAGAAAGGCCCCCAGCCCGATCGACAAGCCGGCGATCATGGTCGTCCAGGCGGTGCCGAGACAGACGACGATCAGAAAAATCAGGAACAACTCGCGGCTCCGGCTGCGGATGACGTGCTCCATCCACAGGGGAATGATCCAGCGGGAGAGCGTTACGGCCACGGCAAACACCAGGCCGGCGCGAAGCACCATCAATCCCAGGTCGCCCCAGTCAAACTTCCCCCCAGCCATCACCGGCACCGCCAGAAGCATCACGACCACCGACAGATCCTGCGTGATGCTGATCCCCAAGCCCAGCCGAACCGGGGGAGTGGTCAGCTCGCCGCGATCGAGAAACAGCTTCAGCATCAGCGTGGAGCTGGTGTGCGCCACGAGAAAACCCAGGAAGACTGCTTCCGCCCAGCGATCGACGAACGCCGCCGCTGCCACGGTGGTCACCACGATGCAAATCAGCATCTGCACCGTGCCGATGCCCGACGAGTAGAGCAACTCTTGCAGCCGCTCGCGGGTAAAGTCGAGCCCGATCGAAAACATCAGCAGAATGATGCCGATCTCGGCCAGTTTTTCAATTTCGTTCCGGTCCTGCAGGACGCCGAAACCATGCGGCCCGATCAGCACTCCCGCCATGAGCAGGCCCACGATCGACGGCAGACGCAGACGGTGAAACAGGTGCAGCACGCCGCCGGCGACCAGAAACGCGAGCACCAGATTTCGCAGCAGTGGTTCCATGGGCCGAGTTACCTCGCTGACATCCGTGCCTTCTCGACGCACCGGCCTGAGGAACACAGAGAATTTGCCGGTCCGATGCAAATCGTGTACATCCCTCTGGACCCGCTCAACTTGCACAGCATAACACAGGCACGGCAACAGCAGGCAACTCGCTCCTGGGCGGCACCGCACCGATCGAGTCATCGCGGAACGGGCGCCTCAGCCGACGGCGTGGTCGGGTGTCGGACGATCTCCACCGAACAGGGAGCATTGGCCGCCAGGGCGAGCGACACCGAACCCAGAAACAGACGCCGGATCGCGCCATACCCGTGCGACCCCACGACAATCAGTTCCGCGCCCCAGTGCTCGGCTTCATCCAGGATTGCGTCCTTGGGTCGCCCTTCCCGCAAAATACCGGTGACAACCAGTTGCGGCGCATTTTGCTTCAAAACGTCAATGGCCGCATTGAGATGCCGCAGGGCTTCGGCGCGCTGCCGCTGGACCAGTTCATCGAACATGGTCGGCGAACCTCCTCGCAGCAGGCTGGAGTCCAACGGAGGATCGACGATGATCAGGCGGGCTTCGCTCCCAGGCGGCCACGGCCGCCGAGCAACTTCCGCGACGGCCGCATCGCTGTAGGCCGAGCCGTCGATGGCCAGGAGAATCTTCATGCCGAACCTCGCTTGCGAACTGTGCCTGGGCGAACCTTCCGTGCCGTCGCTTGTGGAGATCGTCTGTTTTCCTTCGCAGGGTCCGTCGGCGAACGAATGGGCAGCGCTCCCGCATTGTCCGGAGGCTGCCAGTCTCCGGCTAGGGCCAGTCTACCGCCGCCGCGGGCGGGTCAACCACAGGATCCAGATGCCCACGGCGAGTGCCGACAGCGAACCGAGCCCGACGGATGACCAGAGCAAGAGGTTCAAATTCGGCGCGCTGCTGGCGCTGGACGAAGCCGTCGCGGTGATCAGCCCGCACGTCCCCCAGCAGGCGATCTGAAAGGCGATGAAGCCGGCAATGCCGACCAGGAGCATGATGCCCAGGGAGGCGGCGAAGGCGGTGAGCTTTTCGCCGATCGACTGCCGCTCGCCCGCCCGTTTTTGCTGGACACCGACCACGACGCTGCGAATCAGCGCCGGCACGGCGAAGCAGACGACCGCGATCCCAAAGCCCGGCGACAGCCGAAACACCCCCAGGCAGACGGCAATCAGCGTGATGACGAGCAGGATCGTAGCGAGGGAGAACGTAGTAGGCACACTCCGTGTGCCGTCGCCGACGGACGGCACACGGAGTGTGCCTACTACATCGGCCGGCAATGCGGCACGGCAGAGCCAACACTGCGTCGCTTCGACCGCGCACGAAGCGCCGCACTGCGGGCAGCGGCGCTGGCGGCTTTCGCCAGCGGGGATTTCCCCATTGTCACAGCTATCAGTCATTGTGGCTCGGTCTCGTGGATGGAACGGGCCGGCGCAAACTGGCGAAGAATGCCTCGCGCGTGGGATAGGTGCGGCGGATCATCCAACCGGCTGCAAAGAGGGCCAGCACGATCGACGACAGCATTGCGGCGAGTCCGACGAATGCCGCCACAGCGGGATGCAAGTAAACGAGCAGATGCGCTAACGCAAAGGAAAGGGCGTTTCCGACCATCAGTGTGACACCCAAAGTGAGGAGCACGATCACCGTCACTCCCAGCGATCCGAGAAAAACAGCCACCTTCTCCCGGGCCGACAATCGGTTTCCGTATGTCTTCTCCCGCCCGGCCAGCGACAGCGTCCGCAGGAAGGCCGGCACGATGAACAGGAGCGAAAGGGCGCCCAGGCCGGGTTCGATGCGGAACAACGCTAGACAGACAGCGATCAGAGTCGTCACGAGCAGCAGCGTGGCGATGGAAAACTGCTGCGGCTGGTCGAGAGGATGATTCATGCCTACGCTCCCAGCCACCGGGTGTACCACAAGATGCCGGCGGCCGCGGCAAACGAGCCCGCGATGCCGAAGGTCATCGACCCGATGGAAATCCCGGCGTGGATCGGAAAGGGGAACCAGTCGCCGGCGGCAGCCACGAGCGAGACCCAAGCCGAGCCCGCCAGCACGCCGCCGCTGACGATCAGCACCAGGAACATGATCCCCAGCGAGGCGAAGAAGACCCGCAGCCGCTTGCCCGGCGTCACCACGATGCCCGCTTCCTGATCGCGAACCCCCAGGGCCAGCGTCCGCAGCAGCGCCGGCATGGTCAAAAAGATCAGCAGCATTCCCAGGCAAGCGTTGAACTTGAGCGCCCCCAGGCAAACCGCGATCCACGTGATCGAAAAGAACAGCGTCGCCAGGCTGTACTGCGGCATTAGCGGCGGCATTGGGGCGAGTGCCGCGGCGACGTCGGCCTGTGCCTCGTGCCGCATCTGACACACTCCGCAGCGGCGCTGCCCCGGCGGGCAGGGACTTCCACAATCGCAGCAGGCGGCGGCGGATTCGGAGGGGGGGGCCATGGTTGCATTTTATCGCAGCGGGCCCGGTGGCCGGCGCGGGGAGGTGTGCGGGTATGCGGGTGTGCGGGTAAGCGGTGTGATCGTCAACTCTCATACCCCCCACACTCCCACACCCGCACACTCTCATACCCGCATACCGCCCTCGCCCGCCATTGCGCCTGACCGCAAAATATCACGCCTTCCTCGACGGGGCGCTTGCGTTTTCGCACCGGCTCGTATAAATATGCTAAATAAGTACCTATTATACCTATTCACCATGCGACTGGCTCTGCACACCGACTACGCCCTGCGGACGCTGATCTACCTGGCCGGAAAGCCGGGGAGAGCCAGTGCCGGCGGCGTCGCCGAGTTTTACGAGATCTCGCGAGACCACGTCGCCAAGGTGACCCAGTCGCTGGTGCGGCTGGGATACCTGCGGAGCGTTCGCGGTGCCGGCGGCGGCATCGAGCTCAAGAAGAAGCCGGAGGAGATTCGCGTCGGCCAGGTGATCCTCGACTTCGAGGGGAACATGAACTTGCTGGAATGCGTTTCGACCGATGGCGTGTGCGTGATCGAGCGGGGCTGCGTGCTGAAGAAGGTGCTGGCCAAGGCGGAGCGCATCCAACTGGAGTACCTGATGAGCGTGAAGCTGTCCGACGTGGTGAAGCCCGGCGGACAGCTTTTGGAGATTACCCGAGCGTAGGACAGGTTTCCAACCTGTCCAGCAATGGGACAGGGTGAAAACCTGTCCTACGTTCTTTCAACCCAGGAGTTTGATCCATGACACGTAGCTCGAACTGGTGGCAGCTCACGATCCTCGCGATCCTCGGCGGCGTCTTTGCCGCGGCGGCAATCCTCCCGACCACCGCGGAGGACAAAAAGGACGACCCGGCACTGGCCCGGGCCCGCAAGACGGTCCTGATGCTCGACGACATCTACAAGACGACGGTCGTGCTGATCACCGAGCACTACGTCACCGACGACAGCAGCCTGGCGGCCGGCGAAGCGGCTCAGGCCCTGTTCGGTGCGATCAAGAAGAAGGGCTGGCACGAAGTGCGGCTGATCGATGCGGCCGGCGAGCCGATCGTGGACGGCAATCGGCCCAAGGACGACTTCGAGAAGGCGGCTGTCGCCGCCCTCAAGAGCGGCAAGAGCGGCTACGAGCAGGTGATCGAGAAGGACGGCAAGCGTTACCTTCGCTCGGCGACGCCGATCCCGGTGGTCCACAAGAAGTGCGTCATGTGCCACGACAACTACAAGCTCGCTAAAGAAGGAGAGCCGATCGGCGCGCTGGGATACACGATTCCGAT
>DATKDU010000492.1:0-16804 GCA_035512595.1 Pirellulaceae bacterium | reverse complement strand
CGCTGCTCGTCGACCAAGGAATCATGGTGGCCATCACCTGCCTGCTGGCCGTCTGTCTGATTTCTGCCTTCCGCTACGCGGAAGAAAGATCGCACCGGGCGCGTTGCCCCAACAACCTCAAGCAGATTGCGATCGCGCTGCAACTTTACCACGATGAATACGGCTCGCTGCCGCCGGCCTACATGGCCGACGCCAGCGGCCAGCCGATCCATAGCTGGCGGGTCCTGCTCTTGCCGTTTCTGGAGTGCGAGCCGCTCTACCAGCAGTACCGCTTCGACGAACCGTGGGACGGACCCAACAACCGCAAATTGCACGAGCAGTTCGTCGGCGTCTACTCGTGTCCCGAACAGTTCCGCCAAGGGTCCGGGGATACGCGCAGGGACACCAGCTACGTCGTGGTAGTCGGCCCGCGGACCGCATTTCCCGGTGACCGCTCCGTCTCGTTCGGCGACATCCGCGACGGCACCACCAATACGGTGCTTGTCGTCGAAATCAAAAACAGCGGCATTCACTGGATGGAGCCGCGCGACCTGCACGTGACGCAGATGAACCCGCGGATCAATCCGTCGCGCGGCCAGGGAATTTCCAGCCCGCACAAGGGCTACGCGCAGGCCGCCATTGCCGACGGTGGGGTGAAAACCCTCAGCGAGCCGCTTAGCCCCAGCGAAGTGACCAGCCTGCTCAACATCGACGATGGTCCGATGCCATGAGCTATTCTGGGCGCAACATGTGGACCACAACCAGTGAAAAAGTCTCCGGCGGCCGTGGTTTGCGGTTTGCGGTGGAGACCAGTGCCGCGGCCGTTTCGTACGCCGAGGTCTTGCGGCTCTGGCAGACGGACGATGAATTCCGTTCGCTGTTTCTGAACGTCCTGGCCGATGCGCCGTACGAAGCGTTCCGCTGGGAGACGCCGCCGATGACGAAAGCAACGGCGCAGCGGCCGTTCGAGTTCGTGCTGCTCGACAGCCCCGGCCTGGCGCGGGAACCGGAACCGATTGCATTCGCGGCTCAGTTCCGCGCGGCCAAGCCGGGCGAACCGGCGATCGAGTTTCCTAACCTGGGCAACGACGCCATCCTGGTCGTACCTTGTCCGCTGGCCGAGCATCCGGCATATGGCCATCTGGCGGCGTTCACGCGAATGGCTCCGGCTGCGCAGCAGCATGCCCTCTGGTCGCTCGTCGGCCAGGCAATGCAGCGGCGGCTATCGGCCAAACCGGTCTGGCTCAGCACGGCGGGCGCTGGCGTCGCCTGGCTGCACGTGCGGCTCGACGACCGGCCGAAGTATTATGGCTACGAGCCGTATCGGACTGCGTGAAGGCTGCCGCCTACCGCCGCGAATCTTCCAGTTCCTCGTCCCATTCGGTTTCGAGCGATTCCTGCCGCCGCTCGAACATCGCTCGTGAGCCGTAAGCTCCCGCTAGATCGTTCGGCTCGCGGAAGGCCTGGCAAACGCCGTAGACGCCGAGGCCGAAGAGAAACACGAAGGCGGCGCCGAATCCCCCCACGAGGTAGAGAAAGTAGGTCCAGTTTTCGCCGAAGTCGATGTCGGCGCGGAACTCAAACGGGAACAGCCGCCCGCCGTGGATGTCCTTCTGCTTTTCGTAGATCTCGACGAAAGCCTGGATGTCCTCGGGGTTGGTCGAGTGATAGATCTGGCCGTGGAGCGTATTGCCGCGGAATTCTTCGGGGACGGTGGCGACCATCCAGCGATCGCCCGCCTGGACGAGGAGGAACTTGTAATCGACCGTCTTGCTGAAGCCGTGGACCTCCAGCATTTCCACCCCAGTATCGACCACGTTTTCGAACGTGACCTTGACCCACGGGCTGGGCAACTGCTTGGGGTCTTCCAACTTGGCGAGCTGCTCGAGCGAGATTTCGGTCGGCCCCTTTTTGGCGATCCAGTAGTTGTCCTGCCACACGAACCACGCGCCGACGCAGAGCCCGGTCAGCACCAGCCCCGTGAGCATGATCCCCAGTCCCTGCTTGAAAGCGTCCGGCTGTTTAATGGTTGGCATGTGCATTTCCGTGTGCGAAAGGCAGCGATTAGCAAGCCTAGGTCGCGACATCAGGAAGATGCAAAAAATAGCGGCGCGTAGTCCGATCGTGCGGATTGTGACGCGCCGCCCACCGTTGCCGCACAATCCGGCGAGTTCCACGGGTCATGACCCCGTTCGCAGTTCCCTCACGGTCTCTGTCTGACTATCCGGTCATATTCCGCGTGGGTGCCAATCCAGACCCAAAGCAATTCCTCGCCATCTTCAACGGCCAGTGCCCGGTAATGCAGTCCGACGCGGACCGACCACAGCTCGCCGAACTTTTTGAAATGCAGGGACGGGTGACGCGGATCGGCACAAAGTAACTGATAGTCGCGGTCGGCTAACTGTCGAATGTGCTCCGGAAGTTGCCGGTACAACGACCAAAACCGGGGCGTGGCGCGGTGCTTCATCGGTCGGTGCAGCGGCCGGCTTGCCGGTCGGCCTTCGCTTCTGCGATCAGCCAGTCCAACCGGCCGGCGGCCACATCGGCCTCGATCTGCCGATCCCACTCCTCCGCGTCAAATTCCGCGAACCACGCGCGAAATGCCGCCCTTTCCTGAGGGGAGAGTTGGCGGACGGCTTCCTCGAGTTCGGCGACGGTGCTCATCCTTGCAAGATACCTCGCGACGGTTCGTCAGGCAACTTGGACCGGTGCGGCCCAAATTCACCTCAGCCGCGCTGGCTGAGGTGGGCTGGCATTCCCCGCGAACAAGAATTACTGCACCCCCGCCGCCGTCACCTTTGCCGTCTGGTACGCGCCGTTCGCCTCCGGCCCCGGGCGAGCCAAATGCCGCGGCAGCAACGTGTTTGTGTAGAACAGCACGTCGGGCTTGGTCTGCTCGGCAATCGCCGTGTTCAGGTCCTTGCCGCGGGTGTGCAGGAAGAAGGGGGCGCCTTTCACCTGCGACGCCTGCCACAGCGTCTTGCCGTTCTCGGTGAAGGTCAGCTTCTGGATCTGCTGCGTGACCGTGGCGCTCTCGGTCCCGAAGCCGCGGCCGATCGTGCGATACTCGACCGTCTCGGTCTTCCCCTGCTCGGTCGTGGCGTGCAGGATCAGCCCCGAGTTCTGCACCACCTTCAGGCCGTTCTCGGTCAGCTTCTTGACCAAAGCGTCGTAGACCTGCTGCTGCTCCTGCGGCGTTAACGCGGCGGCAATCCGCACCGAGACCTCGGCACCCGGCTTGATGGCCAGCAGGGCGTCGGCATTCAGGGTGGCTGCCAGCTTCTGGGCACCCGCGTGTGGCAGCGGCGTGTGAACGACCCCGCTGTTGTGGCTGGCATCCTTGACAACGAAGAGCTGCCGGCCGCCGAAGACCGCGCCGAACTCGCTGCCGCCGGTGTACTGGCAGAGGACGATCCGCCGCGCCAGATCGACGAGCGAACTGCCGTTAAGCAGCATGTATCCGTCTGAGGGCCAGGCGATCGTGTTCACCTGGAATGGCGTGGGGAAGAAAACTTCGTTGACGAGCTGCCCGGACTGGACGTCCCACACTTGAACCAGGCTGTTGGAGACGCAGGCAAGTTGCTGTCCGTCGGGGCGGAACGACAGGCGGGGGAAGTAGCCAGGCTGGGCATTGAACCGCGCCAGCGGATTGCCGCTGGCGGCATCGAGGACGAAGACGCCATTCGTTGCCAGCACGGCGAGATATTTGCCGGTGCCGCTGGTGGCAGGAGCGGAGCCCTGGAAGGTGGCGACGGAGTACAGGGCCTTGGCCTGGCCGGCGTTCCACATCGTCAGCTTGCCGGTGCCGTCCACCGTGCAGACGTGGTCCCGATCGGCGAATGCCGCGAAATGGACATCACGCTGCGGCCAGTCCCGGTCGCCATAAGGGAGCCAGCTAATGACGTGCTTCGGCTCGCGTGCAGTCACGTCGAACAGATCGACGCGGCCGTGAGTGCCGATGTGGAAGTTATCGCTGCGGGCGACGAGGAACTGTCCCATCGGGTCGGCATCCATCGGGACGGAGTTTCCTTTGAGCTCCGCACTGCCGAGCGATTTGCCGGTTGCCAGGTCAACTCGTTCCAACCGCGTCGTTCGCTCGGTGCCGGGGGATTCATCGACGAGGGCGACGACCGCCTGAGCAGTGGCTGGGGCGATGGCCATCGACTTGGCATGTTCAAAGAAGCCGCCTTGCGGGCCCTTGCCTTGAATCTTGGAAAGTGGAATGCCGCGGCTGGCCAGAGCCAGGGCGCTGGCCGGCTCGGGATCGGGGGTCAGTCCCCCTTCGCGAACGGAATCGTCGAGGAGCACGTCGCTGGCGCCGGCCCAATCGGGCTCGGTGACCTTGAGGTTGGCCGGGTTCTGGGTGTCGGTATGGCTCGCCGGAGCCGCAGGCATCGGCTCGGCCGGCGTACCCGCGTCTCCGTCCGTCGCGAACGGGTCGTTGGGATCGCTGCCGGCATTGGCCGCCGCGGCCAGCTTCCTGGCCAGCTCCTGATCGGCGGGACTCAGCTTGTCCAGCGGCACGTGGGCGACGGTGCCATTGGCCTTCTTCAGCTCGACGCGACCATCCTCGCCAATGCGAACGAACGTGGCTTCGGTCTTATAACTGCCGGTCGTGTCGGTCCAGGTGCGAAGCTCAGCCCCCGGCGCCGGCCGGGTTGCTCCCTTGGGGGGCAAGCGCACCGAGTCCGGCGGAAAGACGGGCGTTTGCTCGGCCCCGGTCGCCCCCTTGACCTTGACCCGCAGCCAGCCGGTCCCGGTGTACTCGACAAACTCGCCGACCTGCTCGCCGAGCCAATCGACGATCACTTTGTCTCCCGGCTTGAGCTTGGGGAGCTTGCCTTTATTGGCCTGGGCGAAGGAAGCAACCGGAGCGAACATTAGCCCCACAATCAGCAGGCAGCGCAGTGTGAATGCGAACATGGCAATACCCTGATGCGATGAGCGGATGAGACGATAGCGAAACGAAATGGGCGCATGTACGAGTGGAAAAGGCCCGAGCCAGACCCAATTGGAGAATCCAGAATACCCACTGGCCGAGGGGACGGCAAACAACCGCCAGGCCAAGGGGTGGGCGGCTACGGGCGGACAGTCCCTATTCGCCGCAGGTCGCGATCCCTTGCCTTTCGGCCCGAAAAATGCCGTAAAAATTGGGAACCTTGTGCTGGCACGGATCGAGTTCGATAATGCCGCGGCTGGTCGGAGGTCGGAGTGCAGACAGCAGCGACCAGCAGCCAGTAGCGGGTACTGGGTACCAAGTACCGAGATGACAAGCACGAAACGTGAAACACGAAACACCAAAAAGCTGACCTCTGCTCTCTGCTCGCAATCCGCAATCCGCAATCCGCAATCCGCAATCCGCAATCCGCAATCTGAAATCCGCCATTCAATGTCCGATATGATCACCGCGCTCGACGCGGCCGCAGCCGCCGGCAAACTCACTCCGGCGGCTGCCGCCAACATCCGCACCTGGCTGACTGAGCCGCCGTATGCCGCGTATGCCTCGCAGGTGGCCGAGCACATCACGGCCGGCAAATGGAAGGAGCTTGATGACGCCTTCTGGACGATCATCCCGTTCGGCACCGGCGGCCGCCGCGGCCGGATGTACCCGATCGGCTCCAACGCCATCAACGACCGGACGATCGGCGAGAGCGCCCAGGGGCTGGCGACGTATGTGGTATCGACACTAACCCGAAGCGCGAGCGAGGGAGAAAGACCGTCCTGTGCCATCGCCTACGACACCCGCCACAACAGCCGCCACTTTGCCGAGCTGTGCGCCAGCGTGATGGTTGCCAACGGCTTCACCGTTTATCTCCTTGACGACTACCGCAGCACCCCCGAGCTGTCGTTCCTCGTGCGGTATAAGCAGTGCGCGTGCGGCATCATGGTCACCGCCAGCCACAACCCCCCCAGTGACAACGCGGTCAAGGTCTACTGGTCTACCGGCGGGCAGATCGTGCCGCCGCATGACAAGGCGATCGTCGAGTGCGTGATGAATGTGCGGGAGATCCGCACGACCGATTTTCAAGCAGCCGTCGCAGCGGGGAAGGTGATCGTCTGCACCGAGGAAGTCGATCGGGCGTACCTGGCGGCAGTTGCCCAGCAGAAGTTTGCCGGGCCCCGCGACCTGGACATCATCTACACGCCGCTGCACGGCGTGGGAGCGGCATCGGTCGTGCCGGCACTGCGGGCCGACGGTTTTCGCGATGTCGAGGTCTATGGCCCACACGCCGAGCCCAGCGGCGACTTTCCCAACGTGCCGGGACATGTCAGCAATCCGGAAAATCCGGAGGTGTTCAACAAGCCGATCGGCCTGGCGATCTCGCGCGGGGCCGATTTGATCATGGCGACCGACCCCGATTGCGACCGGGTGGGATGTGCTGCTCCGGTCAGTCGCGTGGCGCCGAATCCGGCCGAGGTAGCCCGCGAAGCAGCCGCGCGGCGAGCCGCCGCTGCTTCCGGGACCGCGATGCCCAAGCCAACGGCGACGCCGAAACCGGTTGCACCGTGGAAGACCCTCACCGGCAATCAGCTCGGGGCGCTCTTGGCCGACTACGTCTGCGAGCAGCGCAAGAAATCGGGCGGCCTGACGAAAGATCATTATCTCGTCACCACGCTGGTCACCACGCGGATGATCCGCCGCATCGGCGACTCTTACGGCGTGAAAACATTCGACAATCTGCACGTCGGCTTCAAATGGATCGGCCAGCAGATGGACGTCGCCGGCCCCGACAAGTTCCTGTTCGGCTGCGAGGAATCGCACGGCTTTCTCGTCGGCCAGTACGTTCGCGACAAGGACGGAGCGGTCGCCTGCATGCTGCTGGCCGAGCTGGCGGCCAACTTGAAGAAGGCCGGCAAGACGCTCCACGAGAAGCTCGACGCCTTGTATTGGCAGCACGGCTATCATGGCGAGCAACTCCTCAACCAGACGATGACCGGTTCGGCCGGCATGGCGCGGATGAAGACCCTGATGCAGAATTTTCGCAGCTTCCCGCCGACATCCCTCGCCGGCATTCCGGTCAAGCAAATCCGCGATTACGCCAGCCTCACCGTCACTGCCGTCGGCAGTGCCCAGACCGACACGGCGGACTTCCTCGACGCCGCCAAGGCCGACATGGTGATCCTCGACCTGGCCGAAGAAGGGAACTACATTGCCGTCCGCCCCAGCGGGACGGAGCCGAAGGTGAAGTTCTACATGTTCACCTTCGTCCCCGCCGAGCAGCTCCACGATTTGCGAACGACGAAGGGGGAGATGAGCGAGCGGATGGGGGCGCTTGAGCGGGATTTGAAGGAGTATGCGGAGAAGGCGTGACGCCCGTGGCCAATTTTGTAAGTTAGAAGACAATCTATTTGACACCCTTTAGGGCCGGGGCCAACGCCTGTTGCACGTCCGCCATTCTGTTCTCTAGCTCTGCCAGCTCGACTGAAATCCTGCTGAGTAGTTTTTCTTTGTCCGGCCCTTCATCTTCATTCCACTCGTCGATGGTCGCGGAAAAAACCGTTGTCCATTGGTCTGCCGCCTTTCCGGATATCTTAAAGCCGAATGGATTGCCGCTTTTCGTAAGACATTCAACTACCTTCATTCGCCGTGCCTTGTCCTTGCAGGGTCTTACCAAAACGCGGATTCGGCATTTGCGACGAAGCAAGTCGAGCACCCAAATCATCCAATGTTTCGTGTCCGCCCTGGGCAACGATCCAAGCGGTGGCAACCAGGTCAGCCACGGTGTAGGCACAAAATTGACATGTTTCGTCGTTCGATTGATCACGGTCCATCGCTGAGGTTCGATCTCAAGAAACGTCGCCACATCCAGCGTCAGCGTTCCTTCGCCTATTCGCTCCCAAATGAGATCGAGCGCCTGTCGATGATTCTGGTAGATTCGTTTGCATAAGTCGTCGATTGTCGGGTCATCCATAAAGCGGCTCCCAATCAGTCGCAGATAGTGATCCAGGAAGACGAGTACATCGCTACCAATCGATTTTTCATTCGCCTTTCGGGTCCGTGTCAACACACCGTGCAAATCCGCGTAGCTGTAAGGAACCCAAATCTCCGATTTGGCTTCGACACCTTCTCGAGTCAAGAAAACGAAGAGGGTATTCCACTCGGGAAACTGGGTCGCGACAACCCTTTTGTAGGTATCGAGCTGATCCTCACGCTCTGCGCCATCGACTTTGTTCTCAATCGCAATCAGGAATTGCGGCTCACGACAGAGTATGAGCAGATCGATGTTATGCCATTCACGGCGAATTTCGACGCCGCGTAATTCCGCGCCATCGAGGTCAATTGGCGAAAGCGGCCTCTTGTCGACAGGGGCTCGTCGCAGCAAATCCATTAGCACGGCAGTCAGGAATAGGGCACCTTGGCCGTGGGATTCGTTTGGATCCAGCAGCCAGGCGAGGAAATTGGAGTGACGAATCTCGACGCGAGCGATCCCTAGCGAATCAAATATATTGAACCTTCCGATTGCCTCCTCGAGCTGGAGCAGCTCGTCGCTTTCCACGACGAACCGCTCCAAGGCGGCCAGCGAGGATTCATTACTTACCGATTTCATCGGGGAGATAACTCCAAAGGGGCCGCTCCGTTGTCAATCGAAACTCGTTTCTAGCCGATTTGACTGCGGCCTTCAAATCGATCGCTCGGAGGAGTACGAGTTCCTCTTTTCTATTCGCGGCAGAAAGGCGCGCTTTCCCGATTGGACTAGACGCGGTCAGCAACTCTCGACCTCGGCTCAAAACCGAATCAGAGAAGAGGAACCCGTAAGACCCACTGGGCGTCGATTGTGCGTTGTACCCAATTCGTCCGCTTAAGCAAGTGAGTTGCGGCCAACCTATTTGGTGCCACGGAAGGATTCGCGTATGATGGACCCACAGGCATTTCCATGATCATCCGCGACCCAACCGGCCAGGCGCTCGGCGAGCTGATTCCGCCGCCAGCCCAGCGACCGCAAATTTCGCTGCCGCGGTCGGCATATTCCCCTGACGGATTCCGACGCTGGGCCTTCTCCGGTAATTATCCCGTGGGGTGCCAGGTTTCCTTGATTGGCAACGAGATTCTCATCGACATGAATGCGGACAACATCGGCACGCATGGCAAAGTCAAGATGGTGATCACCGGAGTGCTCATGAACCTGGTCTATGAGAACGACCTGGGGGAGATGTTTCCCGACCGGACGCTGGTGACGCACGAGGCCGCGGGCGTATCCAACGAACCGGACGCCTGCTTCGTCAGTTGGAAGCGGATCGAGTCGGGTGAAGTGACCATCGCCCGCGACGCCCGCAATGAAGAGGAGTCGATTGTCGGCGCACCCGATTGGGTGTTGGAAGTCGTTTCGCACAGCTCGGTCCGCAAGGACACCAAGCTGCTCAAGCAGGCGTACTTTGCCGCCGGCGTGGACGAATACTGGCTGGTTGATGCCCGCAGTGAGCAAGTCAGCCTCGATATCCTCGTCCGCGGCAAGCGGGCTTTTGTCGCTTCACCGAAACGCAGCGGCTGGTCGGTCTCCAAGATATTTGGCCGCCGCTTCTCTTTGCGCCGCCGCGTTTACAAGGGCTTCTGGCGGTATGAGCTGCTCGTTGCCTCGTAGCGGCAGGATGCCATGACACACACCCTGGCCATCACTCCCGCCGGCCATCTGCGGCTGGTGGAGGCGCACGACGACAGCGAGGCTATTTCCGCGGAGATCGCCCAGCCGCTGGCGGCGGCATTGGCCGAGTCGAGCGCGGCGGGGCTGCTGCTCTTGGCGTCCGCGGAAATGCCGCGGGAGCTGCCGGCGGAGCTGAATTACTGGCGGCAAGTGTCGCGGCGGTTCTTTCAGGCGGTTTGTCATTTGGGGGAAGGGAGCCTGGCGAAGTGGAAGTCCCTGCCGCCGCCCGCCGACGAGGAGTTGGCGCAGCTCGTGGCCGAAGCGCCGCCGATGCGGGGGCTGGAGTATCTCGATGCCGAGCTGCTCAAAAGCCTGTGGAGTGAGCTGCGGGAGTTGGCCAGCGAGCGGGCCGGCCGCTTTGCCGGCGGCGGAGCGGGCTGGCTGCGGAGCATCGATCCGCTGTGGCAGCTTTTAGGGCGGGTCACGTTTCACCTGGCGGAGAACAAGCGCAATCCGCTGTTGCCGTTCGCCTTTTTGGCGACGTATTCCCATCGGCTTTCCGGAGCGGCGAAGGTGGCCCACCTGCCGCTGGCCGAGGCCCTCAAGACGTATGCCGGCGAAAAGAACCGCGCCCAACTCGACGCGCTCCTCGAGCCCGTGCGGCGGGCGGCCGAGCGGAGCGAGTTGGTCCGCGAGCTGCTCGAGGGCCGCAGCCTGTTTGCGCCGCAGGCCTGGACGATCCGCCAGGCGTATCGCTTTCTCAGCGAGTCGCCGCGGATCGAAGAGGCCGGGGTCGTCGTCCGCGTGCCAGACTGGTGGTCGGCCCGCCGTCCGCCGCGCCCGCAGGTGCAGGTGCAAATCGGCGAGAAGGAGCCCAGCGAGTTGTCGCTGGACAACCTGCTCGAGTTCCGCGCCGCACTGACGCTCGACGGCGAGGAGCTGACCCGCGAGGAGCGCGAACAGCTTCTGGCGGCGACCGACGGACTGGCCTTGCTCCGCGGCAAATGGGTCGAAATCGATCGTGAGAAACTCAGCCAGGCTCTCGACCACTGGCGGCAAATCGAAGACGAACATGCCGACGGCATCAGCTTCATCCAGGGGATGCGGCTGCTGGCTGGCACCGACCTGGGGGATGGCGCCGCGGCAGCGGACGAAGTCGCCCAGTGGTCGCGGATCACAGCCGGCGACTGGCTGCGGCAAACGCTGGAGCGAATCCGCCGGCCGGAGCAAGTCGCCCAGTGCCAGCCGGGACGCGACCTGAACGCGACGCTCAGACCCTACCAGGCCGACGGCGTCCGCTGGCTGTACTTCCTCACCGAACTGGGGCTGGGAGCGTGCCTGGCCGACGACATGGGGCTGGGCAAGACGATCCAGATCATCGATTTGCTGCTGCTCCGCAAGCGCAATGCGGCCAAGGGGGAGCGGCGCACGAACTTGCTCGTCATCCCCGCCTCGCTGATCGGCAACTGGCAGCAGGAGCTTTCTCGCTTTGCGCCGTCGCTCGCAGTCCTCGTCACGCACCGCTCCGAATGCGACGCCGACACGCTGGCCCGGCTGGAGAAGAATCCGGCCGGCGAAGTCACCCAGTACGACCTGGTGATCACGACCTACGGCCTGGCGCGGCGGCAAGAGTGGCTGGCGAAGGTCCGCTGGTCGCTGGTCATTCTCGACGAGGCGCAGGCGATCAAGAACGCCACGTCGGCCCAGGCCCGGAGCGTGAAGAAGCTGCCGGCCGCCGGCCGCATCGTCCTCACCGGCACGCCGGTGGAAAACCACCTCGGCGATCTATGGTCGCTGTTCGATTTTTGCTCGCCCGGATTGCTCGGCAATGCGAAACAGTTCAAGGAATTCGTCAAGCGGCTGAATCAGCGCCAGGACTCTCACGCCTATGGCTCGTTGCGGCGGCTGGTCCGCCCCTACATTCTGCGGCGGCTGAAGACCGACCCGAGCATCGTCCCCGACCTGCCGGCCAAGACCGAGATGCGCACCGAGTGCGGACTCTCCAAGAAGCAGGCCGCGCTCTACGAGCGGGTCGTCAGCGATCTGGCCGAGCGCCTGGAAAAGGCCGACGGCATGGCGCGGCGGGGGCTCGTCCTGTCGGCACTCATGCAGCTCAAGCAGGTCTGCAACCATCCGGCCCAGTTCCTCTCCAGCGGTGACTTTTCACCCAGCGACAGCAGCAAGTTCCAGCGGCTGAAGTTCCTCGCCGAGCCGATTTCCGAGCGGCAGGAGAAGGCCCTGGTGTTCACGCAATTTCAGGCCATGACTGCGCCGCTGGCCGAATACCTGGCGGAGATTTTCGGCCGGCCGGGACTGATCCTGCACGGCGGGACGGCGGTGAAGAAGCGGCCGGAGCTGGTCAAGGCGTTTCAGAGCGACGACGGACCGCCGTTTTTCGTCATCTCGCTCAAGGCCGGCGGGAGCGGGCTGAACCTCACGGCCGCCTCGCACGTGATCCATTTCGATCGCTGGTGGAATCCGGCGGTGGAGAACCAGGCCACCGACCGGGCTTTTCGCATCGGCCAGAAGCGGAACGTCCTCGTACACAAGTTCGTCTGCCGCGGGACGGTCGAGGAGCGGATCGACGCGCTGATCGCGTCGAAACAGTCGGTGGCCGACCAGATTCTCAGCGCCGAGAGCGAGACGCAGCTCACGGAGCTGAGCGACAAAGAGCTGTTGCGGTTTGTGGCCCTGGATATCGGGCGGGCGACTGGTGAGGAGTGAGGAGTGAGTGGTGAGTGGTGAGTGGTGTTTCGTGTGAAAGCTGTGTACTTGGCACTGGGCCGCTGTCGCCTGACCCCTGCGCTGACGCGTGCTAGCATCCAAGCCATGACTGCGTCACTCTTGGATCTGTCGTCCGCAGCCATTAAATTGGTGCTGTCGCCGAAACGGATATTCCCCCCTGTTTGAAAGGAATCGACCATGTCGTGGTATGGAGGATGGAGGCCGTACGTTCCCGTCGCCAAGCGCCGCGCCAAGGCGGCCAGTTATGCCGCCCGTCTGGCGAAGAAAGAAAAGCGAGCGCTGGCGCCGGTGAGCATCGAGGGGCGAAAGATCGCCGCCTCCTTCTGGGGTCAGGCCTGGTGCGAACACCTGGAGCACCACTGCGACTTCGAGAATCGACTGCCGCGGGGGCGAACCTACGTCCGCAACGGGTCGGTGATCGACCTGACGGTTGAGCGCGGGCTGGTGAAAGCCATCGTCAGCGGCAGCGAGATATACCAGGTGACGGTCAAGATCAAGACCCTCGCGCCGGCCGCCTGGAAGCGGATCAAGCAGGAGTGCTCGCAGTCGATCGCGTCGCTGATTGATCTGCTGCAAGGGCGGTTTGACGAAGGGATCATGCGGCGGCTGTGCGATCCCAAAGCAGGGCTCTTTCCCCGCCCGGCGGAGATCGAGATGAAGTGCACCTGTCCCGACTGGGCGTCGATGTGCAAGCACGTGGCGGCCACGCTGTACGGCGTCGGCGCGCGGCTCGACGTGGCGCCCGAGATGCTGTTTACGCTCCGCAACGTCGATCACCTGGAATTGATCAACCAGGCGGTGGCGGCCGAGAACCTCGACCGCTCGCTGGCTGCCTCGGGCAACGGCGCGCTCGGTGACGCCGACCTGGGCGAGATGTTCGGGATCGAGATCGATGCCGCCCAAGCACCGGACAAACGCAGGCGCAGCCGCAATGATCGAGTCGCAGCCGCTGTCCCTCCGGTCGAACCGGCGCTCGCCGCAGCACCTGCGAAGCGGCGGCGCAAGGATCCAGCGATCACGCTCCCTGCTCCGCTGGCGACGAAGGCCGCCAAAACGGCGGCCAGGCCGCAGCGTGCGCGGCGCAGTGCGGCTGCCGTCAAGATTCCCTTGCCCAGCAAGCCAACCGTTCGCCGCCGAGCGGTCGCTGCGCCTCGCTGACGCGGTCCCCATGTCCACCGCCAAACCAATCTCTGCCGGCCCGATGAACGCGACGCTGCTCGTGCCCCTGCTGTTCGCGCTGGCCGGCACGTGGGGGAGCTTGTATTTGAGTATTGGGCTGGGGCTCAAGGCGTGCCCGCTTTGCTTCTACCAGCGGACGTTCATGATGAGCCTGTTGGCGGTGCTGGTCATGGGTTGGCTGGCGGACCGGACGCAAGGAACCCTGTATTGCCTGCTCTGCGTCCCTCTGGCGGTCGGCGGCCTCGGCGTCGCGGCATTCCACGAATACCTCGTGGTGACCGGAAAGCTGGAATGTCCGCTGGGCCTCTTCGGAGTGGGAACCGCCCCGGCCCAGAGTCTGGCGCTTTTCGCGGCATTGACGGTCGCTATCGTCTGGGGAGCGTGGCAAAAGCTCGTCTGGATTCCCGGCGGCGTGCTGCTGGGAGTCGTCCTGGCGTGGGGCTGCGTGGCCAGCGCGCCGCCAATGCCGCAGGCCCCGACAACGGCGTACGACAAGCCCCCCGACATCTGCCGGCCGCCGTTTCGCAAGGCCGGTTCATAACGCTGGCGAGCTGGCGGAACTCGTTGCCGCTCCACCTCGCCGCCAGGTCAATCCGAGCATGTGCAAGGCGACGGCATTGGCCGCCACCGCGGCAGCCGTGCCGCCTACCAGGCCGATGAACACTCCGCTCGCACGCCACGTCATGCTCGCATACTCCGCCCACACGTAGACAGCGACGTACAGCAGCGTCAGAGGGACGAGCCACAGCCAGTGCCGCGACTGGGAGCGGCCGCATGCGGCCAGAAAGAACGGCCCCAGAGTCACGGGCCCGATTTGCCCGGCGGACCGGACGGTCGCTGACAAGACTTGCTCAACGGGAATGACGCCCGGGAGTGAAAACAGGCTGACGACCGCCAGGAATGCCGACAGCGAGGCCATGATGTAGAGCAGCTCGCGCAGCCCGAGTTGCCCGCTGCGGCCGGTGCCTTCCGCCGCTTCGGGTGAGAGGGCCATCTTCCATACCATGCGGACGAGCAGGCAGCCAACGGCAGACAGCGCCGCGGTCAAGCCGAGGATGAGGACGAACTGGACCTGGTCGTCCCAGCCGTGGCCCGCCGCTTCGCCGGACCAGAGTGCAGCGCTGAGCATGTACAAATAGCCTTGGACTATCGCGGCCAACAGGGCGAGCTGAAAGGCTACGACGAGCGACGGCACGGACAACGTGAGGACCGCGGTCAGAATCAGCACATGGGCGCTCCAGACCGACAGCCCAAGTCGGTGCAGCGTGAAGCTGCTCCAGTTTGGCGAAGTCTGGACCGATAATCCGGTGACGATTGCCGCCAGAACCAACCACCACATCAGGTAGGTCGTGAGTCTGTGGGTCAGGCTGAGCGGCGGCGAGATGGGAAGGGGCGGAGCTTCGCTCATGACGGAATCCCATTTCGCGGCCTACGGCGGCACATCGCGGCCGTGCTGGTTATGGCTGCTGGCCCGGTGAAAGTCAATCGCGCGAAAGACGTCGCCAACGCCAAAAATGTTCCCCGCCTGCAACACCGTCGCACGGCCACAACACGCTTGTTGACCGCCGTCAACGTCGATCTGCCGACTCCTGGCCCTATCCACTGACCCCCGCCACTTTTCTTGCCATCCGCTACGCCCGTGCTACTCGTTGAACATCCCCCTCTCCGCGTTGGAGAAATCTGCGGCACCAAGCATATCTGGCGCTGAATCCCTGTCGTCTTTTCGTTCGTGGAGGGCCTGTCCATGTTGCGCGTCGTATTGGGGCTGATTGGTTTGGGGGGCGTGTTGTCGTTCATCGGGTATCAGGAATACAAGGTCAGCGAAGGGACCTCGAAGGACCCGGTGCCGGTGAGCATCGTCAAGCTGGAATACGGCGTCGATCTGCCGAACAAGCACATCGAGGTCGGCGAGCACGCCGCCATTTACGACGCGCTGATCTACGAATACGAAGAGCGGTTCAGCGACCCGACCGGCGACGATCCGGGGACGAAGGTGAACTTCGTCTATTACCCCGTCGTGTCGCAATCGCACCCGCTGGCCGAGAAGCTCGAGGCCATGTCGAAGCGCGATCCCAATTCGATCAGCGATGCCGAGTACGAAGCGCTCGGCAAGGAGAAGTTCAAGGTGCTGGTGCGCTCTGGCCGGTACAAGAAGGTGGGTGAGTTGCCGCAGGGAGGCGTGGCGCGGCTGGACAAAATCTCGGGGCTCGTGGTCAATGAGATCAGCTCGGTCGGCTGGGAAGAGCAGCGGCTGTTGCGGCAGGCGTTCCCCGACATCGACTTCAAGGACATCTTGATCCTTCAGGAAGGGCGCAAGCCGGCCAGCCCGGTCACGTCGTTCTGATGGGGGGCGGCGGCGCACTGATGCTCGTCGGGCTGGGGCTGATGTTCGTGAGCAAGTCGTTTTGAGCGTCCGCTGGATTTGGAGTGCGACGATTTGTCGCCGCTTTGGGATTTTGGGACTGGCCGTGGGACTGGCTGGCAAATGCCGGCGGTCGTCGTTGAGTCAGCGTGCGTGCCAGGTTCTCGGGCGCGCTGGCGTGTCGGCCGCCTGGGGAAAGATCGGCTACAATGGAAGGCCGTCACTCTTTCTCAGGAGGCATTACGTGGTCGAACAGAACAGCGAAGTGGATCGCGCGATATCGGCATTGACAGCGGAAATCCTCAAGCTGTCGCCAGTCGAGGGCGAGGCGAAGGCGGCTCTAAGCATTTCCATTGGAAACGCCTTCTCGCGATTGGCTCTCGCCATCGCGGGGCAATCCACCCAAAAGTTGGAGGATTGCCTGGAGGCCATGCCAGCCGAAGCCCCGTAACAGTTCGGTCGTGCCGCTGGTTGACACGACTACGGCTGGCGGAACTTCTCGATCCGGTGGAACGTCAGGTAGTTGGCGTCGTGCTGGTTGTGGGCCTGCGTCCCGTCCGGCTCGTCGAACGCCGTCCGCACAACGGCAATGAGGTCGTCGCCGTCCAGCAGCCAGTCCACATATTGAAAGCCGTGATGAATGCGGTCCTCGTGGTTCAGGATCACGCGCGCCAGCTCCCACGACTTGAGATCGGCTGAGGAAAAGAGCGCGAGGGTGTTCCGCGTCTGTGCCGGGCGGTCGTTGCGCTGCTCCGGCGGCACCCAGTTGCAGAGCGTCCAGTAGCGCTTCGACTGCGGATCGAAACGGATGGAAAACTTCTTCGCACCGCCGGGGAAGGGTACGAAGCCGGCGGCCGGATCGAACGACTGCTGAGTGCCGTCGTCCGAGACCGCGATCACCGCGGCCTTCTCCTCCGGATTGCGGCTGTCGGCCCGCAGGATGTTGACGATCTTTCCT
>DATKDU010000491.1:0-16320 GCA_035512595.1 Pirellulaceae bacterium | reverse complement strand
GCTGGCCCGCGAGAAAGCCTTCCTGGAAGACATGGAGCTCGACGTTTCCACCGGCCTGGCCAAGAGCTGGCGGAACATCGACACCAACTACGAGCTGATGCAGACCAACGCCAACCGGATGGCTGCCGCTCGTCAGGAGGTCGATACGCGCCGCAACCTGATCGAGTTTGGCCAGACCACGGCCGCCGATCCCGAATGGCTGCGGTCGATCCAGCGGCTCAGCGTCGCCCAGACCACCTTCTGGCAGTCGGTCGCCGAATACAACAAGGCGATTGCCGACTTCCACACCCGCAAGGGCTCGATCATGGATTACAACGGCATCGGCTTCGAAGAGGGGCCGTGGACCGACAAGGCGTACTGGGACGCTCTGGGACGGGCTCGCCAGCGCGATGCCGGCCACTACATCGATTACGGCTGGACGCGGCCGGCGGTCGTGAGCCGCGGACCGACGCACCAGGGGGCTGCCGGCGGACATGGCGAAATGGTCGGCGGCCAGGGAGTCGAAGAATTGCCGGCCCCCGAGCCGACCCCGGCCCAACCGGAAGCCCAGGAGCCGCAGAAGCTCGAGCCGATGCCGGAGCCGCCAGTTCCCCGCGCTCGGGAGCTCGAGACCAAGCGGCCAGCCAGCTTCCGCTCGGTCGAAGCCAACCCCTTGCGTACTTCCGCCCCCATCGGCAACGGCCTCCACCGCGACGCGAGCGTGCAGCAGGCGGAGTACTTGGAGGCGGTGGAGTAGGTCGGAGGTCAGCGCGATGCTGCCTCCTGTCTCCTGCCCCGCCTGAACCCTGAACCCTTTGCCGGTTAATCCCGGTCACGCCCCGCGGTTGTCTCCTGGGCAAGCCAGACAGGAGACAGCCAATGACACTGCTCAGCTACACCTACGTTGTTTATCTGGTCATCAGCGCGGCCGTGACCATCTGGGTGGCCCGCACGCTTCACCTGCGCGGGCGGCCGTTTCTGGTGAAGAATTTTCACGGCGAGGAGACCCTCGCCGACAGCGTCAACGACTTGCTCGTCGTCGGCTTCTACCTGATCAACTTCGGCTACGTCGCCCTGGCCCTCAAATACGGCGACAAGCCGCACGATCTTCAGGGGGCGATCGAGTTTCTGGCCACCAAGGTCGGCTTGGTCCTCGTCATCCTCGGCGCGATGCACTTTTTGAACCTGCTCGTCTTCTCCCGCATCGGACGCACCAAATCCGCCCCGCCCGTGCGGGCCACCAGCCCGTTTGTAGGAGCGAGGTAGAGAGCAGAGAGCGGGTACTGAGTACTGAGTACCGAAATGTCAACCACTCACCACTCACCAATCACCACTCCCATGAACACCATGGTCTACACACACGGCGCCTACATCGTCCTCGGCATTGCCGCCACGATCTGGGTGACCTGGACCCTCAGCCGCCGCGGCCGGCCGTTTCTCGCCCGGTGGTGGAACGACGAAGTCCTGGCTGCCGCCTGGAGCCACCTGCTCAGCGTCGGCATCTACCTCTTGCACGTCGGCTGCCTGCTCTTGGCGCTGCGAATTGGGGCGCAAGCGACCACGCAGAGCGAAGCCATCGAGGTCGTCGCCACCAAGCTCGGCATTGTCCTTCTGGCCCTGGCCGTGACGCACTTTTTGCACATCAAGGCCTTCTGGCTCATGCTCCGCAATCCGCCGCGGGAGAAGCCCGTCGTGATCAACGCGGAGATCGTCAGCGGCGGCACCGCAACCTAGATACAAGACAGGAAGATGTGGGGACAGGAAGATAGGAGGCAAGTAGAGGCCATCTTCCTGTCCTCCATTTTCCTGTCTGTCAGACCGAAAGCAATTCTGGGATTACCTTTCCCTTCGAGAACGCCATTGGCCGGCCGATGGGCGTCTCGATTTCCTGCGCGAAGTCGATGCCGAGGGCGGAGAGGACGGTCGCGTGAATGTCCTCGACGTTGCGCGGGTTGCGGACGTTTTTTTCCACGAGGTTTTTTCCTTCGAGCTGCGGCGTCGGCGAGTTCTCGCCGATGACAAGGCCGCCGCGAATGCCGCCGCCGGCGAGGGCCACCGAAAAACCGTGCGGCCAGTGGTCGCGGCCGCTGCCGTCCAGGCCGCGGATCAGCGGGGTGCGGCCGAACTCGCCCCCCCACAGGACGATGGTGCTCTGAAGCAGCTTGCGGTTTTTCAGTTCCTTGATGAGTGCCGCGAATGCCGGGTCGAGAACCTTGTTCCGCTCGGCAACGGTGGCGTGATTGTTGGCGTGCGTGTCCCAGCCGTCGAGGGTGACTTCCACGCAGCGGACGCCGACCTCGATGAGCTGCACGGCGGCCAGACAGCCGCGCCCAAACGGCGAGTCGCCGAACTCCTGCTTGAGGTTGTCGGAAACTTTGCTAACGTCGAATGCTTTGAGCTGTTCGGACGCCATCATTTTGCGGGCCGCTTCGATGCTCGTGCGGTGCAGCGTCTTGTCGGCATCGAGCTGCTTGATCCGGCCGCGAGCGAACTGGCTCTCGATCACGTCCAGGTCCGCCAGCCGTTTGGCCATCCGCGGCATTGGCACGCGGGGTGTGATGTCGGGCACGGGGCCGATCGGGTCGTAGGTTTGAAAAGCGTCGAACTGGTCGCCGAGGAAGCCGCCCCGAGCGGGCCACGGACCAGAGAGGATCGAGACGTGCCGTGGGATTTCGACGTTGCCCTCCGTCTGGTGGCAGATGATCGCCCCCAGCGACGGATGGACGAGGGTCGGATCAGGCCGAAAGCCGGTCTTCACGTTGTACGTCGCCCGCTCATGGTCCCCTTCCTTGCTGACCACGCTCCGCACCAGCGAGATCGACTCCATCTGCTCGGCGACCAGCGGCAGTCCCGCGGCAATTCGCGTCCCTTTGACGGCCGTTTCGATCCACTTGGTGCCGCCGGCAATCTTGCTTCCCGGGTCGGGGTGCGGATCGAACGTTTCAAACTGGCTCGGTCCGCCTTGCATCCACAGGACGATCACGCTCTTGGCCGGCTTGCCGCGGGGCTGTTTCTCCGTCGCACGCGCCAGCCGCTCCGCCAGCGGCGTGAGCCAGCACATGCCCGACAAGCCGGCCGCCTTCAAGAGCGTCCGGCGATTGATGTGCGACAACGATCCGCAAGCCGAATTATCTGCGTTCATGTTCTTCTCCAATCCGCAATCCGCAATCTGCAATCCGAAATCGAATCAGTGGTTCCACGAAAACTCCGTCCCGTTCAAGAGCACCCAGTACAAATCCTCCATCGCCGCCGCCCGGTTGCGTTCTTCGCGGTCGGACAATCGCTCGGTGAAGTGCCTTTGTTCCGCCGCCGTCGGCCGCCGCGTGAGCGTCACCAGGAAGGCAGTCTCGACCGCCCGATCGTTCTTCGGCGTGACCATCGCGATCCGCGTTGCCGCATTTTGGATGGGGTTCTGATTCGTCCGCTCCTTGACCAGCTCGCCGTTCATCATCAGCAGTCTCTGCGGGATCGTTCCGCCGCGGTCGTCAAATTCGGCGTCCCCCAGATCGCCGTACCGCTGCACGAACTGGTTCGTTTGCAGCGCCTTGGCAAGCTGGCTGAGAATATGGGCGTCGGCATTGATGGTCGTCAGCGACGAAGCCTGGATCACCGAGCCGGCCATCTGCTCGGGCCGCAGCCTCGTCAGCGGGAAAATGGCCGAGGCCGCCTCGTGCTCCGGCGTCGGCTCGAAATCGGCCCTGCTGTCGAGCTGGAAAACCTCGCTGGCGGCGATGATGGAGATCAGCCGCTTCAGGTCGTAGTTGTGCGCGATGAAATCGTCGGCGAGCGTTTCGAGAGCCGGCGGATAGTTGCCCAAGAGCGGAATCTCATCGACCGGCTGCACGAGCGACCGGCCGAAGAGGATCGCCCACACGCGATTGACCGTGGCCCGCGCGAAGGGCTTGTTGTTCGGATGGGTGATCCAGCGGGCCAGTTGCTCGCGACGAGTGCCGCGGCCGTCGAAAATTTCCTGGCCGAAGGGCACCTTGGGGGGGACGACCTGTTCCTTCGCGGTATCCAGGTACTTCGTCTGGTAGGACTTCGTCTTGTCGTCGTAAATGCCGCTGAGCCCGGTCCGGGCCTGGCCGAAGAACGCCGCGAGCTGATGGAAATCGGCCTGCGTGCCGCCGCGGGGAACGCCGTTCTCGCCCAGGATGACGGTCCCCAGCCGGTCGTCGTGACACTGAAGGCAGTCGATCCGCATGCCGAGGAAGGCCCGCGTGGTCCGCGCGGCCAGGCGAATTTCGTCCGGACGGTTCCCTTCGTCCTGCCGGGCGGTGACCGTGAGAAAGTTGACCGCCGGCTCGGCATTCCACAGCCCCGTGTCGGCAATCAACTCGCGGACGATCGCGTCGTACGGTCTGTTCTTCTCCAGGTGATCCGCCAGCCAGGTGACGAAGCGGCGGCGGCGGTAGACGATGAACGGGCCGTTCTCCGTGCCGACGTATGCCCGGGCAAGCCGCTCGGCAACGTAGTCGGCATAGCGGCGGTCTTCGAGCAGATGCGCCAGCCACCAACTGCTGCGCTGGTTAGCAGGGATTTTTTCGAGCTCGCGGATTTCCTCCAGCGACGGAATCGTCCCAGTCAATGCCAGCGACAAGCGGCGGGCAATCGCCAGGTCATCGGCCCGCGGGGCAGGTGTGAACCCCTTCTTCTGCCAGAATTCGCGAAACTCGCCATCGATCTTGGCGACGACGGCCGCCACATCGCCCGGCGGCTGCGACCGCGGCGCAGCGACGCGATCGCGCTTCAGCAGGTTGCCGCCGACAAGGGCCAGGCCCGTGACGCACAAGGCAAGAAACAGGATGTTGCGCATCCACATGGCGTTTTCCGGCTGCCGCGGCAGAATCATGAAACGGGGAGGAGTTGCCAGCAGTATTATCATCGGCCGCGGGAGTGGCCGGCTGGTAAAGTATACTTCCGCGTGACTGCCCAAGTTTCAGCCGGTTTCGCCATATGTCATTCGTAACCGAACACCCGCATACCGCTCCGGCCGCCGAGCCTATCGGAATGCCGCCCCGCGAAGTGCTCGATCGCGAGCCGCCGGTTCGCGTGATGGCGGCCGAGTTGACTGAGCCTGCGACGCCGGTTGATGCAGCCGGCCGCCGCATCCCGCAAAGCTGGCCGGTTTACCTGTGGTATCTGGTCTGCACGTCGCTTCAGTGGCTGTTCGGCCTGGCCAGCGTCGTCGGCTGTCTGGCGGTGCTGTCGGCCATTCCGATCGTGCAGTTCGTCAGCCTCGGCTACCTGCTGGAAGCCAGCGCCCGCGTCGCCAACAGCGGCCGGCTCCGCGATGGCTTTATCGACATGCCGCAGTTCGCCCGCATCGGCAGCATCGTCCTGGGCACCTGGCTGATGCTCCTGCCGCTAAGGTATCTCTCGAGCCTGTCGCTCGATGCGTACCTGGTCGATCCGGGCAGTCCCGCCAGCGGCTACTATCGCGTCGCGCTTTGGATTTGCACCGTCGCGATGATCAGCCACATCCTCCTGGCGTGGTACAGCGGCGGCAAGCTGCGTCATTTCTTCTGGCCGCTCCTCGCGCCGTTTCAGGGCGCGGCTTTCTTCCTGTTTGGCGGCATCATCGGACCGATGCTGCGGCCGCTGATCCGGTGGATGTCGCCAAAACTGGCCGCCGACTTGTACGTCGATCGGCCGCTGACCGCCTGGTTTCCGCCGGCCATTCTCTACGCCGGCATTCGCCGCGGGCACATGTACCGCGAATCGCGCGATGCCGTGTGGAACTTCGTTGTCGGCCTGAACTTGCCGCAGCACTTCTGGCTGGGGCTGCGGGGCTTCGCCGGAGCGGCGGTCTGGCTCGTGGCGCCGGTGCTGATGCTCATCGGCGGCTCGACGATTCCCAACGCCGGATTGGCCTTCTTATCGGGCTGGCTTGGGGCGCTGCTCTTGACCGTGGTGCTCGCGCACCTGTTGATCCTGCAAACGCATTTCGCCTGCGAGAAGCGGTTTGTGTCGTTTTTTGAAGTGACGCGCGGCTGGGGGCTGTTTCAGCGAGCGCCGCTGGCGTGGTGGATCGCCCTCACGGTGGCGCTCTTGGCGAGCGTGCCGCTGTACCTGGCGACGATCGAGCTGACGCAACGCGAGCTGACGTACTTGATCAGCCTGTTCTTTGTCGCCTTTTTGTATCCGGCGCGGTTGCTGGCGGGCTGGGCGATGGGCCGGTCGCTCAAGCACCATCGAAGCGCGCGTCCGATGACGCGAATGCGATTCGTCCTGTCAACGTTCCTGGTTCTTCCCGCGACCGCGCCGGCGATTCTCTTCTACGTCTTCATCCTGTGGGTCAGTCAGTACACAGCGTGGTTCGGGCCGGCGAGCCTGCTGGTGCAGCACGCGTTCATGGTGCCGGTGCCGTTCTTGGGGGTGTAACCCCACAAGCCCGACGCGCAAGCGAGGGAAAGCCTTCCATCTCCAGCCGGGTGACGCCCAGGGAGCGGTTTCCTTCGCCGGCACCACAAGCCCGACGCGCAAGCGAGGGAAAGCTCTCGATCACCAACCGGCGTTTCAAATGGAGCGGTTTCCTTCGCTTGCGCTTCAGGCTTGTTGGTCAAAGCACCACTTCCAGCGTTTTCCAAAACGTCACCGTCTGATTCTCCCCTCCTTTGACGAACCGGCCGCAGACGACGAGCGTGCCGCTCTGGCCGGCCAGGCTCGACAGATCGAATTCGAGCGTTTTCCAGCGATCGGGATAGGCCTGCTCGGTGACGTCGATCGTTTGCACGACGCGGTCGCCGAAGCGGACCTCGATCTTCCAATCATGCCCCGCGTCGTTGCCGACGCGCAACTTGAGTCGCGGCTGGGCGCCAGCCGGAATCGCGACGGTTCTGGCAAACGCGATCGGCCACTGCGGATTGGTGCGCACGCCCAACAGGTCCCGCTCGCCATGCGCTTCGGGCAAAATCCCCGTCCGGTCGCCGATCTGGCCGCTGAGCAATTGCCACTTGGGAAACGCCGCGGTTGACGCAGCGGCTAGCGGCGGCGGCAAATGCCGCCGCCAGAGTTCGCCGGCAGCAAGCACCGGCGGCGGCTGCTCGGGGTTGCCACTGGGCGAAAGCTCCACCACGTCGCGGTTCGGATCGTGCTGACCCTTGCCAAAGAACGTCCACAGGCGGTCTTTGTAGACCACCAGCGGTCCCAGCCGCGGGTCGGCATCGGTTAGTTGCGGGACAATCGTGGAAGCCTGTTCCTGGCCGGTCGCCGGGTCGAGCCAGACGAAGCGCGTTTGAATAGACGCCGTGTTCCCCGCCACCGGCTCGCGGCGGGCGTACAGCAAGTTCGACGGCGAGCACAACTGAAAACTGTGCAGATCGTTTTCGCCATGCCGCCACAGCAATTTGCCGCTGGCCGCATCGAGGGCCCTGAGGTCATTCTCGGTCCACACGATCAGCCGGCCATCGACGAGGCCGCTGACGGCCAGCAAGTCCGGGAGCACCGCCAGCCAATGTCTCGTTCCCGTGCGTGCATCGAGGCATTCGATCGCGCGGACCCCCGGCTGAGCGATATAGACTTTGTCCCCTTGCACCAGCGGCGGCTGATAACGCTGCATGATCCACCGCGGCTCTTCCTCCGCCGGCAGAACGGCCTGCTTGCGAACCCACTTGACGCGTCCCGCCGCATCGACCGCCACGGTCGCGCCGCCAAGTGACGCCACCAGCGAGTCGTCGAGCGCGGCGACTTCGCAGCAGGCGTGCGCCCCCCAGGTGTTACGCAGCCGCAACAGGTCCCGCTGCTCCTGAAGCTGGCCGGTCGCCGGATCGAAGTGGTTCCACCGCAAGATTCCTTCCTGCCCTTCGGCCAGCTCGATGCTCAGCTCGACGAGCTGTCCTTGCACTAGCAGCGGATCGGAGACGAGAAACTCGCGCTCGCTGAGCATCGTCGTCCAGACGATCTTGCCGTCGAGCTTGTTCAGACAGACGAGCTGCGGGCTGGGGCCGTAGAGCTGCCGCACGAAGATGTGCTGCGGCGTGATCAGCGGCCGCATGGCGATCAACGCCCAATCCTGGGCCGGTTTCATTGGCCCCGGCGGCGGTGGGCTCTGCCACAGCCGCTGCCCGCTGGCCAGGTTGTACGCCGCCACCTGGAAGCGATTGGCGACGTAGAGAATGTCCCCTTCGAGTGCCGTCGCGATCTGCCGATCGGCCCACGGGACGCGGAATTGGTTGGTGCGGCGAACGACTTCTTCCTGCGGTTTATCCCCGACATTGCCGTCGAGGCGCGCCTTGGTTTGAGCTTGGAGCGCGGCCGGCGGAGGGACATTGCTCGCCCCATCCGTCGCCGCGGCGCTGTCCAGCGACGTCGTCGGCCGGCCGCGCATCTCCGCCACGAGTGCTTCAAATTGTTCCTTGGAAAGCGTCGTCTCCCCCAAGCGAACGCTCTGCGTTACCGGCTCTCCCGCATCGCGGCCGAGCATGGCGGCCGCCAGACGGACGCGCGGCGCCAGCTCGCTCGCCAGCACCGGCGCCAGCTCGCTGGCCCGTTCGTATTCAGCAATCGCCCGCGTAAACCAGCCGCTGGCCAGTGCCTGGTCCCCCAGCCAGCGGTGTGCGTCAGCCGCCGACTCCGTGCCGGCAAACTGCACCGCCGCCAACTCCACCGCCGCCGCATCGCCCGCGGCAATGGCCTGTGCGATGCGGAGCTTCGCCAGTGGTGCGAAGTTTGTTTCAACCGTTTGCCTTAGCGGCGGGTAACTTTTGAGCGTCATCTGCACGGCCACCGGCAGCGAAACGAGCAGATCCTTGTCCTCCGGCCACGGAGCAACACCCGTAGCATCGGCCGCCAGCGACGTGATCATCTGGCCCGCGTCGTCCCACGCCTCGCTCTCGACGACCGAGCGAATGTCGTTCATCGCGTTGTACGTTTCCTTGGAGACCTCCTCGACGAGCAGCGGCCGCCAGCCGTCTTTCAGCCGGGCGATCGTTGTCGCTGGTGCGTCGGGCGCCTCGCGCCGCGCGACCGACTCAGCCCAGTCCAAAAGCGGCACTTGCTGCTGAAGCTGAAAAAACCGGAGTTGCCGGCACAGCTCGGCCGTCTCCGCCGGCGTGCGGCGCGTTACCGAGTCAATCAGCTCCCAGCGCAAGTTCGTATCGAGCGGCGCCGGCTGCTGGATGTGCGTCACCAGGGGAACGCTCATCGCGGCCCATTGAATCGTGGTCCAGGGCGGCAGCCCTTCACGCTCCCACGCCTCGCGCCCCAGTTGCGCGTAGCGGCTGGTAAGCCCCACGCGCATCGACTGTCCGTCGCGGAGATCGGTCACGAGCAGCATCGCGTCGTTCAGTGCCGCCAGTTGTTCCTTTACCGGCAGGTTGCGTGCGGCGGCATCGTCGAGCAGCAGTTCGAGCAGTGCATACGCCAGATCGCGGTTGGCACCGCCGCCGAGCGTGCGGATCGCAGACGCACGACGCCAATCGGCCGCGTCGATTTCCGCGGGCGTCAGCGGCGTGACGGCAGCCAGCCAGTCACCAAGCGATTTGGCCTCCGGGAAGCCGGTTGCCTGGTCGCGCAGTTCCTGCGGCGCGAGCGCCGACAGGCCAGAGAGCTCGCGCATCACAATCCGCTTGATCGTCAGGTGGGTATCCGGGCGATTAGCGACGACTTGAAGACCCAGCGAGCGGCGATTGGGCGGGACCCCGTCGCTGGCCATTTCGAGCTGCGCCCAGTGCAGCCCGTCGCTGGAGAGCCACCAGCGAAAGTTGCCAGCGCCATACAGCATCCGCACGAAACAGTGTGTCCCTGTGAGCGGCGCGGGCTTGTCCTTATATTCCTCAAACTGCTCTTCATGCGTGTCGTCATTGCCGCGAACCCGCGCGGCCAATTGCTTCGTGCGGCGATCCTGATGAAACCGCAGCACCTCAAATGGGGCGCCCTGATCGTTTCCCAGGTAGACGCTCGTGCCGGCAGTCACGTCATCGAGCTCGACGATCACTTCGCACAGCCCGCGGGCGGGGAGCAACGCGTAACACTCGGCACGTTCCTTGGCTTTGTCGGCGGCCAGGCGGAGCGATCCGTCGGGTTGCGACTCGGCCTGGGCGATGGCCGGCTTGCTGCTGGTCCATGCGAGCTCAGCCGGTCGCGACGTATCGAACACGACCGGCGACGATGGAAACGGCTGCGGATCGCCGACGGTGCGCACAAATTCCAGTCCATGAAAGGCGACGCGGCCATCGAAATAGACATCGTCCGGCGGTCCGGAAAGCGGCGCGGTGAGAAGCACGATATTGCCGCGGCTGAGAATCAGCTCCCCCTCTCGCTGACGGATTTCGATCGGTCCCCCCAAGCGCAGCTCGCTGCGCCGCGCCCGGTCGTCGTCGGTGGCGGTGATCGCCAGCGCCTGCGGCCGCGCCTTGCCGGGCTGCCGCGTCGTTGCGTAAGCGGCCCAGCGATATTGCAAGTCTTCGTAATAAACGAGCGTGATCCCTTCATTGCCGCGGTAAAAGTGCAACTGGAGCCGGTTGTAATTTTCCAGCGACAACTTGAGTGCCGAGTCGGCAGTCCACGGCGACTTGAGCCGGGCGAGCCCTTCAAGCTGGCCGCATTTGCCACGCGGCGTATCCACTTCCGTGATTCGGTGGTTGTGGCCGGGGACCGCTTCGAACCAGGCCAAAAGATCGGTCCGCCGCGGCAATTGCCGCGCTAGATCGAACGAGCGAAAGGCGACCTCTTCAAACGCGGGAAGGTTCTCTTCTTGGGCTAGAACCTGCTGCCAGGGAACAGTGGGTGCTGAAGGTGGAGCAGGGGCGACCGCGTTCTCCTTGGCTGCGGAATCGGGGTCGCTCGCTGCTGGGGGCCTGGCCGTTGCGTCGCTTTGGACCGGCGCTGCTTTGTCTTCAACAACCGCAGGAGCATCACCCTGTTTGTCCGCGGCCGTCTCATCTTTCTGGGCTTCATTTCCCTTCGTCGAGTCCACAACTTTACTGGGAACCTTTGCCACCACTGGCTCGCGGCGTCCCCAAATCGCCTCGCGAAAGAGAAACAGCATTCCCACGAGCGCCAGCAGCACGAGGGGAATGCCGAGGTAGAGAGCCGCCGCGCCCGACTGCGGCCGGCGATGCTCCTCGGCCCGCTTGAGGATGTCTTCGGTGGAGAAGTTGACGCGCCCCAGTGCAGCGGCCAGGTAAGCCTCCAAATGCACCTGCCCGAGAAGAGCCTCCCGCAGTTCGGCCGATTCGGCCAGCCGCCGCCGCAGATAATCGATCTGGGCCTCGGAGAGCTCGTCGGGAGTTTTTTCGGCCAGGGCGGCCAGCAGGTCCTGGTCGGTCATGTGGGGGGCTTCATCTTCCGATCGAGGCAGTTTTTCAGGGCCTGCCGGGCGCGATGGACCAGGAGTTTTACAGCCCCTTCGCTGCGCTTCAGACGCTCACCCACCTGGGACCACTTGAGCGAGGAACTGTATCTCAGGTCGATCGCCTGCCGGGCCGATTGCCCCAGCGATTCGAGGCAGCCGGGCAGATGGTGCAAGGCGTCGTGCTCGACGTGATGGTGCTCTCTCACCAGATCATCCAGCTCGAGGCATAACTCGGTCCAGGCCACTTCCCGCCGCCGATGATGCTTCTTCACGTGCTCGCGAAGGACGTTGCGGGCGATGCCCACCAGCCACGAACCGATGGCCCGCGCTCGCGACAGTTTCTCGCGGCCCAAGTACAGCCGCAGAAAAACTTCCTGCGTCAGGTCCTCGGCATCGGCCGGTTCGATCAAGCGGGCGCGTAAAAATCCATAGACCGTCTGCTGGTAGATCTCCACCAGTGCTGCGAATGCTTTCTTGTCGCCGCGCTGGGAATTGAGGACCAGTGCCTGATGCCCGTCGGCAGTCAACTCCGTCCCGTCCGAATGACTGTCAAACGCAGCCGCGGCATGCGAAACGGCATGACCAGCTTGGATGGCACGGGCTGGGGGCGGGCGCTTCATGCAGGCGGGATTGGCGAGGCGGGAAAGCCGGGCATGCGGCGAGGGTCTGCTGCCGGCTATGCCGACGCTCGCCCCCAGGAACAACCGCCCAGCGATGGACTCCTCTATCTTAATGACCGCGCGTGGCCGACTGCAATCATCGTGCCGCCCGGCGGCTGACAGCAGATGGTCGGCGGCGGGCGGACCGTTACGCCATTAAGTAGAACGGATTTCAATCCGTTCTGTACTCCCGCAAACTCGAGTTCTCTCAAACGGAATGAATTCCGTTCTACATATCGGCCAAATTGCCGCTGAGCCGGCTTATTTGACGGGCGATTTGGCAGCGGCCCGATCGGGGCACGGATGGACGAACGGCAGTTGGCCGCCCCGCCATGCGCCTTTGGCCGCGTGCTCAAGCTCGGCATATTTCTTGGCGAGTTCGATGACCGCGTCGTCGCTTTGATCCACGTCGAGCTCCAGCCAATTGCCATCGACTCCCTTCTTGGCGACGCGAATGCCGGCGGCCAACCGCCCGCGATGATCCCCGCCGGCACAATCGCCGGCAATCAGCGCCGCCAGCAACCGGTCGGCGACGCTTCCCTCGGTCGATTCGTACGCTGTGGCCATGGCGACAACGACCTCGCGGCCCGTGAGTGTGTTTCCCTGGCAGGAATAAAACTTTCCGGTCATCGCTCCCCAGTATTCGCTTCCTTTCGGCGCTGCCGTCGGATTGTGAACGGCAATTCGCCCCTGCATGTCCACGATGGCAAGTTGTCGCAGTTCGGCCTGCGGATCATCCTTGAGGAAGTGCAGGAGCACTTCTTCGGGCCGTTTTCCTTCCGCGAGCAGATCAAGGGCCGGCTCGCCCCACTTGGGCACGTGCCAGTGCTGCGTACACAGCGCACCGACGCCGCCGCGCACGTACGGCACGACTTTGCCGACTGCCGGATACTTGCTGGCGACCGCGGCGCCGCAAACGCCGCTTTCCGGATCGACGGCGACGATGGAGAAGGTGGCGGTGATGGGCGGGTCGGCGGCGCGGGCGGTCATTGCAGCGCTTGCTATCATCAAGGCCGAAATCCACAAAGCGGAACGTGCGATCACGCGGAACGTAAACATGCGGCATTTCCGAGTCGGTTAGAGGGGTTGAAAGCCGATCATTCTGGCGCTTTGAGGGTGCCTGCCGCAAGTCAGCGGAGGTATAATCGCGGGAAGAAAACTCCTCGTGTGCTGCGGGTTGAACATGGACACGATTGATACTTCCATCACTGGTCCTTCGACGTTCTCGCCACCGCCCGTCGGCGCTGCGCAGCGCGTGCCGCCGCTGGAAAGCGGTGACGTCATGGACCGCCATGAATTTGAGCGGCGGTGGGAGGCGATGCCGGGGCTAAAGCGAGCGGAGTTGATCGACGGAGTTGTCTTCGTGCCTCCAGCGCTACGTTACTCGGCGCATGGCAATCCTCACCTGCTGCTCAGCACATGGTTAGGGAGTTACTTGATCAGCACTCCGGGCGTTGAGGCAGGGGATGCGCCGACGGTTCGTTTGGACGAAAAGAATCTTCCGCAACCCGACCTATGCCTCTTTCTTCCCTTCGCGGCGGGAGGAAAGACCAAGATTGCCAGCGACGACTATCTCGAAGGGCCGCCCGATCTGATCGTGGAAGTCGCGGCGTCCAGCGTCAGTCTCGACTTGCACGGCAAAAAACTTGCTTATGAAGAAGCAGGAGTGCGCGAATACCTGATTTGGCGCACCTTGGATGGCGCGCTTGATTGGTTCGTCGCGAGCGAGGGTGCCTTTGTGCCGCTGCTCCCTGATGTCGCCGGTTTGCTTAAGAGCCGTACCTTCCCTGGGCTTTGGCTCGATCCTCAGGTGCTGTTGGCGAAGGACCATCGCCGCCTTCTGGAAGCACTGGAGCGAGGCTTGGCATCTCCCGAGCACGCGCAGTTCGTCGCGCAGCTTCAAGCGGCACTGGGGCAGAAGCCCGATCAATCCACCTGATCGAGCCCCGCAAACAGCAGCGGGAAAAACTGCCCGCCGATTCTCTCCCCCTTGGGCACCACCGGCACTCCGGTGAGAAGCGGCTGGTCGCTGTCGCTGGCGGTGCCGTCCTTGAAGACGTTGATCACCGTCGCTCGCCGCGGGCGGTCGGTGCGGTTCTCGAAGCTGCCGTGGACCATCAGCGGATGGTGGAACGAGCATTCCCCCTTTTTCAGTTCGATGGCGACCGGCTTCTGGAACTGGGCCCACTGTTCGTCGTTGAGCACTTCTCGGATGGCGTCCATGTTGCCCGCCAGGCCGGTGATCGGCAGCAGGGTCCACTTATGGCTGCCGGGGACGTAGTGGACGCAGCCGTTGTCCCGCGTGCTGTCGTCGAGGCCGATCCAGCAAGTGAGGTGCTGCATGGGCTTGCTGCGGGTCCAGTACGAATAATCCTGATGCCAGGCGACGACGCCGCCATGTTTGGCGGGCTTGCAAAAGAGCTGGTCGTGCCAGAAGCGGACCGCCCCGCCGAGCAGTTGGCTGGCGGCGACGGTGAATGCCGGGTGCCAGAGGATGTCGTGAAATCCCGGCGTGATCCGCCATGCGCCGAGGGCATGGAACAGGATCGTGTCGGGCCGGTTGGATTCGTTGGTGTGGTACTCGTACCACAACTCGTGACCTTCATGCTTGGGATCGAAGAAGTTGGCCAGCTCCGCCCGCAGCTTCTCGATCTGCTCGTCGGTGAGGATGCGGACGCCAGTCAGATACCCTTGCTCATGGTAAAAGGCGACTTGCTCGTCGGTGAGTTTATACTTTTCCCACTCGTCGCGCGACTTGGGGAGCGAAAGCAAGTCGCCGACGAGATCGTGGCAAGTGGAAAGGTCGGTCGCGGTTGGCATGGCAAACTGGTTTGGAAGGTTGGGATGGCTTTCTGCCACGGTAATGTCTGCAAACTTTTGCAACAACTGGTGTGGTCGAGTAAGGAAGGATCGGACAGGAAAATGAGGGACAGGAAAATGGGGAGGGAAACGGCTCTTCCGACTGGTCGGCGCTCCAATGGAGCCGAACACCCCATCGGGGCTTTTCGTATCGCCCCAAGAACGCCTATGCTCATACCGATTGGATTCCCATTTTCCTGTCCCCCATTTTCCTGTCCCCCATTTTCCTGTCATCTCCTCGAATCATGCTTCTACGTCACCTTAGTCGCGCCATGCTGCTTCCGTTCCTCCTTGGCGGTTCGCTGCTCGCCGCCGAGCCCAAGACCGAGCTGCTCTGGCCGGACGGCGCTCCAGGCGCACTGGGAACCGAAGCCAAAGACAAGCCGACGCTGATCATCTATCTGCCGGAGAAGGACAAGGCCAACGGCTGCGGCATTGTCGTCTGCCCCGGTGGCGGCTACGGAAACCTGGCGATGGATCACGAGGGGCATCAGATCGGCCGCTGGCTGAATGACCACGGCATTGCCGCCTTCATCTGCGACTATCGACATCGCAACAAGGGGTACGGCCATCCGGCTCCGCTCCAGGACGCGCAGCGGGCGATTCGCACGGTCCGCGCGCGAGCCAAGGAATTCGGCGTCGAGCCGAGCAAGATCGGCATCCTTGGCTTCTCCGCCGGCGGGCATTTGACGTCGAGCGCCCTGACCCACTTCGACGCCGGCAAGAGCGACGCCGACGACCCGCTCGAAAAAGTTTCCTGCCGCCCGGACTTCGGCGTGCTGTGTTACCCAGTGATTGTGTTCGATGCCGAGGGGGTGACGCACAAGGGCTCGCAGACGAACCTGCTCGGCAAAAATGCCAGCAAAGACCTGATCGACTCGATGTCGAGCGAGAAGCAAGTCACCAAGGAGACGCCGCCGTGCTTCCTCTGGCACACGACCGAGGACAAGGGAGTGCCGCCGCAGAACAGCGTCGCGTTTTACTCGGCTCTCATCGCGAACAACGTGCCGGCGGAGTTGCACATCTACGAGAAGGGGAGGCACGGGCTGGGCCTGGCGAAGGACACGCCCGGAACGAGCGGCTGGAGCGACGCGTGCCTGGCGTGGCTGAAGAATCGGGGGTTCGTGCACTAAAGGGGAGAATTGGGAGTCATGGCTGGTCTTCCGGGTCAACTAAAGAAAAAGCTTAGCCTTCGCCGCAAGGAAGAGGATTTACGGCGCCTGATTGCCCGTGGAGCTAACCGAGAAAAGCTACTCAAGGCAGCGCTGGCCGTACGTGACGGAAGAATCAGCTCACTTCGCGCCGCCCAGAACCACAACCCCGAGTCGAATGCGAAGGAAAGGGCTGTCTTCCTCAAGCATGAGGCCAAAATCGCTGCTCTACGTAGACTAAGAGGCTATCCGAAAAGTTTGCAGAGGAAAAACGCAGCTAGCACGCTGCCCGGTAATGGAATGTGGGTAACGGTTCGGGAGGTGCTAGCCGTCGCAGCATCAAGCCGATCGCCGTGACACGAGTCATCGACTCGCT
>DATKDU010000490.1:0-5589 GCA_035512595.1 Pirellulaceae bacterium | reverse complement strand
CAAATGCCCTTGCAAGTCCAATTGGGCGCGTACGCCGACGATATCGGCAGGCCGCGGCGCGTCATCCAGCTTGTTGGCCGGCAAGAGCAAGGTGCATCCCGACTGCGGATGCCGCCACTTGCGCTGATTCTGCTCGATGTCAGCCGCCTGAAAACCCAACTCGGTCAGCAGTCGCTGAAGGTCCCGATTGGTGAATCGACGAGCCATGGCTGCTGCTCCCTTACAACGAATGGATTCTTGCCAGCGACATTTTCCGAAAGCGGTCGATCGCATTCACCGTAAGCTTATTGCGGGTGGGGATGCGAACCGTGATCGACTCGTGAACCTCCAAGTCGGCGCCCTGCGGCTCATGGTTTTGAACGTCGAGCCAGTAGGCGGTGTTCTTTCCGGCATCGTATAGGACGAGAATGAAGGGATGTGCGATTCCCCAGCACCAGTAGTGGAAGTGAGCCATCTCAATGGTGCAGGCGACGCTCTTACGCTGATCGACCAGCCTCAGGTTGTCCGTCGCCTTGACCTGAAACTCGACCCAGCCGTTTTCGATTTCGCTTGTCTCCGGGGAAAAGTGCAGCATCTGGGCGTCGGTGCCATATTCGGGTTGTGGGACGCGTCTGAGCTGATGACCCCGCCGCAGCACCTGCCGCTCCAAGAAATTAACCCCCATTTCCGCGATCACGTGAGATCGGGGCCGTCGCTTTCTACTGCCACTCCAGTTCGACCAGGGCATCGCAGGATAACAGGAATCAAGACTTCCAACGTAGATCAGTTTCAGCCTCTTGATCTGTTATCGGCCTTGTTGCCTCGTCCGTTGGAATCCATGGGGTCTGGACGGCAAATCCATTGGGACCACGCTGCTAGCGGCCGCCGCGACGATGGTCGAAATGAACTGCAAGACGCCCCCTGCGGTCAGCGCTCGTGGGGCCGGTTGAGGTGATGATGACCGGCGCGATTCCTTCCAATGTCGCCAGAAGCTCATCGACACTCGTTTCACGATACGTGGCGGCAGCCGATTCGAGCGTGAGCGTCAATTCCGCTTGCTCCCGCAAGCTCTGGGGAATCTCCAGCCGGCCGGCATCGGCATACCGCGGGCAAAGTCGCGGCCGGGCGGGAAGCTGGTCGAGGCACGTGACCGCCAGGGCGTCGATTCGGCAGATCCGGGCCGCATAAACGAGCAGTACCAGGTCGAGCGGGCCGGCGCGGAGCGACCCTTGCCAGGCGTTGGGCTGGTTGCCCGCATCACGGAGCGTCGCCGTAAACTCACGATTCCACGTGGGAAACGGACCGGCACCATGCCGCGTCGAGTAGGCCCGCGTCAAGCCGAGCACGGTCACGTCGTCGATGCCGTGCTCGGCAGTCAATTCCAGCGCGTGCAGCGGCGTGACGGTGCTCCAGGTCGTGTACGGGTGAAAGCCGTGCCACTCGTCGAGCAGCACCCCCTGTGCCCCTTCGAAAACGACCGTCTCCGCCGTCGGCATTTCAGCGCTGACGGAAACGCGCTGCATCGACTGCTGAAGCAAGTCGGCCTGAGCCGCGGGGAGCGTCTGGTGCAGTGCCGCCGCCCACTGGCGGTCGAGCCGCGGCAATTCCTGCATCTCCAGCAGCATTCGATCGCGGAGGAGCGTCAGCTTCTGGATGAGCAGTTGCCGGTGCGCCAGGTCTCCCACCGTGACGGCGTCCGCGCCGTATCGCAGCCAGTAATGCCGCGTTTCGCCGATTCCCAATCCGCAGGAGCCGTGGCGGTCGCTGCCGCGGGCCAGCTCGCGCAGCCGGTTCATGGCGGCGTGATAGTCGGTCGCCACGAGTGCCGCCGGATGCGCCGACAAGAGCGACGACGGATCGTCCACCCCGAGCGACCGGAGATGCTCGGCCTCGGGGGTGAGAGTCGCCGGGCTGACGATCATCCGTGGTCCCAGCCACGTTCGCGCGCCGGCCAGCGTGCCGGCGCCGAACTGCGAGAACGCGTGCCGGCGTCCGTCCGGCAACTCGACGCTGTGGCCGGCCTGCGCGCCGCCGCTATAGCGGACGACCAGCTCGGCCCCAAGCTGGCGGACCAGATAGTCCACCGTGGCCCCTTTCCCTTCGTCGCCGAAGCCCAGCCCGACCGTGACGATGGCTTTCATGGCTACCGATCCTCCCGTTCATTCCAGCCGAATGCAGCCGCGGCCGCAGATGCGACGCCAGCCAGGGCGGACGAGACGGCATTGGCGACTTTCCCCGACGCCCCCGTTTCCAGCAGGTCGTCCGCCAGGTCGCCAAAGGTGGCCGAGCCCTCGGCCAGGCCGATCGTGGCGGCAATCGACTCGCTGATCGCTGCCGGATCGGGCAATCGCAGGGCGTTTTGCCCCAGCAGCTTCTGCCACGCCAGGAGGACCTCCGGGTCGTCGTAATAGCTCGTCAGGTCCGGCAGGATGTAGAACAGCTCGTACTTCTCCCGGACCTCGGCCACGATCTGGCGGATCGGGATGTCCTCGGTGAGCTGATCGCCGAAGACGTACTTCACCTCCTTGCGCTTCACGCGGCCGTAGGGCATTTCGTCGCCGATCAGGAAGGCGTACCCTTTCGTCTTCCGCTTCTCCCAGCAGTCGATCGACGTCTTGCGGGCCAAAAAGTAGAGGGCCAGCTCGTACGACTCGGTTTTCTGGCCGCCGCCGCCCCCTTCGAGAAAGAGCCGCCCCAGGTCGTCCTCGATCTCGTTGCCCGACTCAAACTGTCCGACTTGCAGCGGTGCAACGTCGCACGTCGCGTCGCCAATGCCGCCGACCAGGACCGCGGGGTCGGTCAGGTACTTCTTATCCACCAGCAGGTCAAAGAGGCGGCACAGGTTCTTCTGCAAAATCCGCGGCACGGTGTGCATCGAGCCGGTGACGTCGAACATCACGGCGACCGCGCGGCTCGCTGCGTGGGCCGTGCTGTCGCGCGATTCGCGGAATCCCTTAGTAAGGCGGGCCGGGTCCATCAGCGGGTGGACGCCGGCGGCGGCCCGGTGCTCGCGGATGTCCTGATCGAACCCGAATGCCGAGCGGCCGTGGGCCGCCAGGTAGGCGGCGCGTTTGTGGTAATGGGCATCGGACCAGAGGGTGTATCCCATGGTTTTCTCCTTGGAAAACGGGAATCGGAAACAGGTTTATTCGTGGTGTTTGCTCCGAGCCGGCTTGTGGAACCGATACAACTCCGCCGGCCGGTGTCCGACGTCCTGCTCCAGCTTGCCGGTCGGCACGATCAGCTCCGACGCGAGCAGCCGGCGGCGGAACGAGTCCTTGTTGAGCGTGCGGCCGAGGATCGTCTCGTGAATTTCCTGGAGCTGCCGCAGCGTGAATTGCCGCGGCAACAGCTCGAAGCCGATCGGTGCGTAGTCGAGCTTGCCGCGGAGGCGCTGCACGACGAGCCCCAGGATGTCGGCATGGTCGAAGGCGAGGGGTAGCGAGCGGCCGGCATCATCCACGATGCGGACCGGGCCGCCATGTTCCCCCTGCCAGGGAACTTCGAGCGTCACCAGCTTGCCGCCGGCGTCTGCCTGGCTGCCGGCTTCGCGGCGGGCGAGGCGGCGGGCATCGACCAGGGCGTAATAGGCGATGGTGATGACGCGGGTCCGCGGGTCACGGTCGGGACGGCCGAACGTGTAAAGCTGTTCGAGAAAGATGCCGCTCTGGCCGGCCTTGGCGGCGAGGACGCGCTGGGCCGCCTGATCGAGCGACTCGTCCATCCGCACGAAGCTGCCGGGAAGTGACCAGCGTCCCCGGTGGGGATGATTGGTGCGGGGCGCAAGCAACGCCCGCAAGCTGCCCCCTTCCACCGTGACCAGAACCACGTCCACCGCCACGGACGGGTGGGGAAACTGGGCGGCGTCGTACGCGGCCAAGAAGGCCTGCTCGTCGGTCACCGGCGGCTGCGCTGGGCGGTTTCTGGTCATGGAGCACCTTATCTACAACAAGCATATATGCATAGTACATATAAGTCAAGCGGCTAAGGGCCGGCTCGGGAAAGCATTCACCTCGGCCGGTGGCCGCCGGCTCCCGGTCCATACGCGTACTTTCGATTTTCGCTTGACCTTTGACCGCCGGCCGGTCACGATATTCGGCATCTACCGGCGGTTCAGCAGCCGACAATGACTGCGACAGGTGACTCGCTCCGGGTCTCGTTCAACCTGCAAGGGCACACGCACATGCGCATCGCGAAGCTTCTGGCGGCCATTCTGTTCTTGCTCCTGGCGCTCCAGACGAATGCCGCCTGGGCTCGCAAGTGGACCGCCCGCACCGGGAATTTCACGGTCGAGGCGGAGTTGGTCGATGTCACCGGCGGGAATACCATCCTCAAGAAAGAGGACGGAACGACGATCAGCGTGCCGCTGGAAAAGTTGAGCCTGGCGGACGTCCGTTACATCCAACAGGTGCTCCGCGAGGCGACCGGAGCGGTCGACAAGCCCCAGAGCGCGACCGACAAGCCGGCGGAGCCGACCGACGCAGCCAAGGCGTCCCCGCCGGCCAAAGCGAAAGCGGGGACAAAGACCCGCACGCCGCGACCGGCGCGCGACACGGGCGGCCCTCCCCTGGCCCGTCCCAATTCGTCCCGCTGGCAGGCCGCGCCCGATCCGCCGGCGGCCCGCGGGGCAAGTCAGCGGATCGGCGACGTGGCAATCTGGATTACGCGGCAGGGATTAAGATTACGAGGAAGATGAAGAGTAGGAATGTGATTGCGAGCAGGAGTAGGAGCATGAGCAGGATTCGGTTTGAGTCGTCAATTTCCTGCTCTTCATCTTGCTCTTTCTCTCTGGCTCACGGGCGTCGTTGCCCACCGTCACGTAGACTGCCCCTACTTAAACCGCACCGACAGCCCCGTTCCCACGAAGTAGTCATCCGCCGCCGCGTTCAGCCCGCCGCCGCCGCGGATGTCCCACTGGATGTCGTCGCTGAGGAGATACGTGAAGCCGCCGTTGACGTAGTGCTCCACGCGGGCCGTGTCGGCACTGTGCGGGAAGATGGCGAACCACTCCGTATAGGCCCCCAGCCGGTCGGTCAGGCCGTAGCCGACGGTCCACGACTGGGCCCACTGGGTATACGCCTGGCCAGTCACGTCGTCGGGCGTGCGGTTGAACTGCGTGCTGCCCCCGGTCGCCAGCCAGTCGTTGATGTCCCAGCCATAGAGCCAGTTGACGCCCGGGAGGACTTCGTTCCCGCGGAACACGCTCCCGCCGGTCGGCACCGTCATCTGCGGCACCAGGGCCATCTCGGGCAACCATCCTTCCTGCGGCGTCAGGCCGATCTTGCAGCCCAGGTACAAATCTTCAGCACCGGCCGACTCGACGCCGTCCACGATCTCGTGGGCATAGTTCCACGCCAGCCGCAGCTCGAACCACTCGGCAAACATGCCGTAGCGGAACAGCGTCTCGGGATACGAGTGGCCGATCGTCTGGGTGCCGTCGTTGTCGAAGCTATACGTGTAGCCCATTTCGAGCTGGAGCACACCGCGGCCGACGGTGGAGCTGGCCTCGGTAAAGTCGGGGCGGTCGGTGACCAGCGGCTCGTCGAGGTTGGGGCCTCCGGAAAAACTATTGCCGTAGCTCCACTGAAAGAGCGTGCCGGGCGAGCAGCA
>DATKDU010000489.1:0-8146 GCA_035512595.1 Pirellulaceae bacterium | reverse complement strand
ACCCCGCCGGTTCATCCTTCCCCGCCTTCGTCGTCTGGTGGAGACATAAGATGGCCGGCAGTTTTTCGCCGCCAGGCGCTGCCGGAATGAACAGCCAGGCCGCGACCCGATCGAACGGGTCGCTCTGGAAGCTCAGCTTCCCGGCATCCAAAAATCGTGAGTCGAGAACCGGACAAGTGGGGCCGAGCCTGATCCCTCGGCTCCATCTGCCTAGACTTCCGCAGCCAACCCGATGTAGTGGAGCTTCCAGTTGCAGGTCAGCACGTAGCCTGGTTGCTTGAGGCCGACGAATCGCTGATCGGCATCGCCCCACGGTTGCTCGATAACTTCGTGCTTTCCCGGCTCGTGGTATTGAGTAAGGTGCTCGATGGCTGCTTCCGGGCCATGCTCATCGAGGATGGCCAGCGCCCGATCGGCCTCACTTCCCTGAAAGAACACGATATTCTCGTAACGCATTTGTCCCTCTCGTTTGACATATCGTACCCGATTTTGCGTCACGAGAAAATCGTCCTCCCTAGTCGCACCGCCAGCCCGTTTTCTCCCTTGCGGCGCTGGCGGTAGCGATTTTTTATTTTGCAAAGGACCAACGATGATACCCCTTCTTTCACGCCGACAAGCGGCGGAGATTCTTGGCGTCCAGCCGCAGACGCTCGCCGTCTGGGCAACCACAGGACGGTACGAACTGCCATTCACGAAAGTAGGTCGGCTGGTCAAGTATGACCCAGCCGACCTGGAGAAGTTTGTTCGATCTCGGACGGTGACCAATACCGGCCAAGCTCAGGCGCTTTGAGCCAGCGTCTTCTTCTTAAGCGTCGGCATTCTTGTTACGCACGGATGCATAGTGACAGAGATCGGTACGGTCAAAATGGCTCGCCTTATCCCGTTCGTCCGGGATGCCGGCGCCAGTAATGACCTTTGCGATTGCGCTGAGGAGGTGAGACTTACCGTTTTCGTTGCCACCCACAATCGTCGTGATATCGCCTTCGAGCGGAATCTCAATAAAACGAAACCGTTCCCCCATGCCTTCCGGGATGCGAAGTTCGGTCCATGGACGCTCTCTCACTTGGTGCCGTCTGTCGGTATACGGACCGCGTGTGGTCGGTGATTCAAGGGCTCGTCGAGTCTCGCGGCGGCGACGGCGTCATCGTCTCGCACTACAACCCCATCCGCTGCGTTGTCGGTAGAGCGTTGGGGATGCCCGAGTCCGAGATTCTGCGGCTTCGAGTACCCAATGCAGTTCAATCGTGCTGCGGTGGAACCGTGGCTTCGAGTTGCTGGAGTGGCCGGTGGCCGACTGAGGGGACTTGCTAGAAGTGGTCCCCTGCTAAAACCGCCGTCCGCTTCCCCGCAAGTTCGCCAACGGCCCCCATGGCGACGCGCGGTCACTTGGCGGACCGGCTGGCATACGTCCTTCCCAGAAAATCGACGATTGCTCGCCGGACTTCCAGCGCATCGATCGGGCCGCTGTGGCGATACAGAATCTTGCCGCCGGGGGCGACGAGCAGCGTGTAAGGAATCGGCCCCGGCCATTCCTTGTCGAGCAGATCGGCCAGCTTGTCGCGACTGGATACGGCCGACAGATAGTTGGTGGCCGAAACGTGCTTCTCGCGTAGCAGCTTGAGGGCGGTCTCTTTCTCCTCGGGCTCGTCCAGGCTGATCGTCACTAGCTCGAACTTGCGGCCGCGGTACATGCGGTGCATGGTGACAAACTCCGGCATCTCGGCAACGCAGGGGCCGCACCACGTCGCCCAGACGTTGATCAGGAGCAGCTTGTCGGTATCGTTTTTGGCGAGCCGCGTCGCGCCGGCTTCATCGAGCGGCATCAGCTCCACCTTCTCCTGGTCCCACTTCTCCAGCGATTTCCGCGCGTCGGGGCGCTTATCTGACCATTTCGTGGAGCAGCCAAAGACGCGAGTCTTTTCAATCGGCACGCTGCGGCCGGCCAACAGGGCGTCGAGCGCGTTTCGCACATCGTGGCTGGTGACCGTCTTCACATCCGAATCGTCGATCCGTCCCACATAGCGGAGCTTGCGATTCTCGTCGAATAAAAACACCTGGGGGGTGGCGAGGACGCCATAGGCCAAAGACGCCTTCTGCGTTTCGCCGTCGTAGAGGTAGGGGAAGGCGAACTTCCGCTCCTTGGCCCGCAGCTTCATATCTTCCAGTGAATCGCCCAGGTCGGTGTAGCCCAGCTCATCCAGGCGGACCGCTTGCGGATCGTTCGGCGATATGGCAACGAGCGCCACTCCCTTGTCCTTGTAGTCCGCATGGAGCTGGGCGATGCGCTGCTCATAGGCCTGAGCCGTTGGGCAATGATTGCAGGTGAAGACGACCAGCAGCAGCCGTGCGTCGGCAAAACTCTGCAAGGTGTATTCCTTGTCGTCCACGCCGGGGAGTTTGAAATTGGGCGCGGCATCGCCAATGGCCAGCGACTTCAGCCCCGCCGGGTCGGCCGCATGTGCCTTGGCCGGGAATGCCAGGGCGGTCAGGACGGTAAGCAACAACAGTGGGAAGTGGCGCATGGATGCACCTCCGTGATCAAGGACCGTGGAGCCGAAGGCGTCGTCAACGTGACCAGTCTATACGAAGTGGCTGACCAGGTCACCGCGCGGCAGCGCGCCCCTGGCGGAGCAGATTCTCGACGAACAAGTGCCGGTCGCCGCGCCAGGGCTTGGTGAGGATGTCGATGTCCCCGTCGCCGTCCACGTCGCCGCACACCGACTCGTGAGTCCGCAGTCCACGAACCAGGACATGCTCCCGCCACGACGCGCCTTTGCCATCCTGGTTCTCCCACAGGAACCATTGGTGCTCCCCTTCGGTGAGCGGGCCGCCGCCGGAGAAGAGGTCCAGGTCGCCGTCGCTATCGAAGTCGGCGACGCACAGCGAATGGAAGTCCTGGCGGTGCCCTGGCGCCTTGATGAGATGCCGCTCCCAATCTTTGCCATTGCCGTGCAGGTTCTCGAACCAAGCGACGCGGCCGTCCAGGACGTCCCCTTCGGCCTGGATCAGGTCGAGGTCCCCGTCCCGATCGACGTCCGCCAGATGCGCTCTGGTCTGGATCCCCCACGGGCCCACCTTGCCGAAGTCGAAGGTGCGCCGCTCGATCCAGACCTCCCCTTTGCCGTCGGCATTTTCCAACCAGCGATCGACGCGGGCGATGTCGTTGTCGCCGTCGCCGTCAATGTCCCCCACGGCGATGCCGCCGTGACACTGCGGATCGGTGACGCCAACCACTTTGTGTTCGGTCCAGTGCCTGGTCGGATCATCGCCAGTGGCGTACCAGAATACTCCCGCCTTGTCGAGAATCGAAACCAGATCGAGCTTACCATCGCCGTCCATATCGGCCGCGACATTGTCGTGCGCGGGCCTAGCGCCGTTTTCCAGCCGCTCCCAGCGCGCCGAGTGCTTTCCCTTACCCGGGTTGCGATACCATGTCCCGCCCGAGACCTGATCGACCCAGCCGTCGCCGTCCACGTCGAATGCAGTGCCGCCCACGTCGGTGCGGGCGTTCTGGCCGATCAAGTGCTGCACCCACTTGTCCGCGCCCTGATTCTCGAGCCAGAAGACATCGCCGAACTGGCGTCCGGAGATGAAGTCGAGGTCGCCGTCCTGGTCCACGTCCACGGCCGAAGTTTGCCCGAAGTTTGACCCTCCAGGTCGGCCAATCTCGTGGACGCGAAATCGCAGCCTGCTTTCTTTCGGCGCTACGGGAGACGAGTTACCGTCCGTTCGCGCGTCTCCGACGAGCCGCAGAAACTCGGACCAGACGGCATCAGGAATCTTGCCGTCCCTCTCGTCCAGTCCCAGCCGCACGATCACCATGTTCCAGTCGGGGATCACAAACAGCCGGTTGTTGTTGTGGCCGCTGGCGGCATACGTGGTCAGTGGCGCGGCGGGCCATTTGCGCTTCCCATCCGGCCCAGTGCCGTTGGTCCACCAGTTCAGGCCATAGACCCCGCGGCCGTCGATCTTGCTGGCCGGATGAGCCCAGGGGGTCTCCGGAGATACGTGCGTGGAAGAGGCTGTCTGTATTCACTCGGCGCTGATCAGTTGCTTGCCGTTCCAGTTTCCCCGATTGAGAAACAGGTGCCCCAGCCGGGCCATCTCGCGGGCCGAAATCGTCACGTGCTTGCCGGCATTCCCCGAGCCGCCGTTGACGACGACGCCGTCGATTGTGGCGTAATCACCCCAGTCCCAGTTCTTCATCCCAATCGGATCGGCGATGCGACGCTTGAATACATCCTCCAGTGGCTCCTGGGCAATGCGTGTCAGCACGAGTCCAAAAAGATTCATCGCCGAATCCCAGTACGCATACTGCGAGCCGGGGGGCGCAAACAGAGGTTCCTTCGACGGCTCAAACGGCGTGCGGCTCGGCCCGTGCGTATAGCTCCCCTGCGGCTCGTCGCCGATCGCGCGGTATCCTGAGGTCATCGTCGCCAGATGCCGCAGCCTCACGTCGCCATAGTGCTCGGCCAATTCCGGCACGAACTTCTTGGCCGGGGCGTCGAGCGTGCATTTCTGGTCGTCGATGAGCAGCCCCAGCACGGTGCTGGTAAACGACTTGGTGCACGACCAGACGCCGTGGACATGGTCGATGTTATCGCCTTTCCAGACCAGCCGGCCATTTTGGACGATCACCAATTCGCGCACGCCGTCGCGGCCAGAGTTTTCCTTGAGATAGTTAACTGCCGCCGCCAGCTTTGCCTCGTCGAGCGACTGCGCAGCGGGCGCGGCTTCTTCCCAATCCTTGCCGGGAAAAACCATCTCGCCGGCAGGCAGAGGTCCGGCGGTTAACAGCAGCGAGCTGACCGCCATCAGGAGGAGGGCGATTCTGGGCTGGTAGCGGCAGTGGAACACGAATCACCTCACTCGCGCGGGATCGGAAGCAATCGCGACGATTTCGCTCAGAATAGTGCCGCAAACGTCGATCCGGCAAGTAGAATCGACCTTGCAAGGTTCGATCGCAAGACCCCCAACCGCGGCTGATTCGATGTCCCAGCAATACCTGTCGATCGACAGAATTCCTCCTTACCTTCGCACCATGTTCGCTTTCCTTAGTCACCGTTTGGCCGGCTGTTTATTGTCGAGCGTTGCCTGCTCCATGCTCCTCGTGCCTGTGTCGTTTGCCCAGGAGCCGCGTGCTGGTGAAGCAAAAGGGATCAACCGCTGGAATCTCACCGAGCTGAAGCGCACCCCCAAGATGCGCTGGGTTTCGCAGGATGGTCCGGTTCATGCACTCCTGTATGCTGGCGAAAAGTTCGAGGGGCATGAAACGGAAGTGTTCGCCTTTTATGCGTCTCCCGCAACGCTGGGAGGCGTGAAGGCCAATGAAGAATTCCCGGGGGTGGTGTTGATTCATGGCGGCGGTGGGACGGCCTTCGCCGAGTGGACCTGGTTGTGGGCAAAGCGGGGATATGCGGCAATCGCCATGGACCTGTCGGGAAGTCGCCCGATCGACCCCGTTTACGACGCGGCGGGAGTTCCTGTCCCCAACCAGGCCAACGATCCGAAGACGCGAACTCGGCTGCCAAACGGCGGGCCGAATCACGGTCACCCGGAAAAGTTCGACAGCATCGGCGGCGACGTGTCCGACGACTGGCCGTACCACGCGGTGGCGAGCGTTATTCGAGCCCATTCGCTGCTGCGGTCATTCCCGGAAGTGACTGCCGATCGCACGGCGGTCACCGGGATCAGCTGGGGCGGATATACGACCTGCCTGGTCGCATCGGTTGACGACCGCTTCCAAGCCGCCGTGCCCGTCTATGGCTGCGGGTTTCTCTTTGAGGGGGAGTCGGTGCAGAAACCGTCCATCGATAAACTGGGGGAGCGGCGCCAGCAGTGGATCGATGCCTACGATCCGTCGAGCCTGCTCGGTCGGTGCCGCGTGCCGATACTGTTCGTCAATGGCACAAACGATGTTCATTATCCGCTCGATAGTTACCAGAAGACCTTCGACGTCGTTCCCGGCCCCAAGCAGATGCGGATCGAAGTGAACATGCCGCACGGCCACGCTCCCGGCTGGGCCCCCAAGGAGATCGGCTTGTTCATCGATTCGTTCTGCTCTAGTGGCAAGCCTCTGCCCGTGCCCGGAAACCTGGGCAAGGTTGGTGCCAAGATCCGGCTGCCGTACACCAGCGCCGTTCCACTCAAGTCCGCTGCCCTGCACTACACCACCGACGCCGGTCCGCGGTCCAAACGAACCTGGCAGAGCCTGCCCGCCGAAATCGACGATGCCGCGGTCACCGTCCCAGAGCCGCCTGCCGACGCGAATACCTGGTTTGTCGCTCTGACCGATCAGCGCGACGCCATGGTGACCACCACGGTTCAGTTCCAGCCTTGAACGGATGCTTATGGTGCTCGTCCGGCAGTTGGAACGCAAAGACTTTCGCCACAGTGGCTGGGGAACGCATACAGGATGCTATTGGTGGACGCTAACGTGGCGCAACTGGCTCACCCGAGGCGGCGGCACGAAACGGAAAACGTCGGTCGAGCACGAACCTTGATCTGCTCAAAGATCCGATGCTGCGTTCCAAATAAGCAAAGTCGGGAGGGCGCACGAAAAGCCCGGCCGACGGGGCAGGTATCGGCCGGGCGGGTGTAGCCGCGATGGGGCAGTACCGCGACTACGGGAGCCAGTTTAGGCGGGCGGCGGGGTGGGTGCAACTAAACACAAGCCGCGAGCTTGTCCATCCACTCCTGAACCTGCAGCGCGTCGGCATACGTCGCCCCGGCCGGCACGCCTTGCTCGCCGCGGACCACGCGGCAGACGGTAATAACTCACGCCGCTGGAGAGAACGAAGCGCATGCTGGGCTCGGCCATCGCCCGCCACGGCTCGATGATCTGTCCGGTCGGCGTTTGCAGGCGAGAGGCGAACGCAAAACGCTAGTCAAGGCCGTCGGCGGCGGGGCCTGGTGGGCGGACGTCATGACCATCTACGCAGTGCCGGGGGAGCTACCGCGTTCTTGGGAGAGCCCTGGTCGAGTGGCTGCAGTCTCTGGGCAGCCAGGATGCTCACACCGAGGGTGTGGTGAATGTCCCTTACACACGATAGGCGGGCCTCTGCGGAACAGCGGCGCCAGGCGGTCGACCATTGAGTCCCCCCGGCTGGCATCGCGTAAATGGGCCTGCCTTCCAACTGTTCGATAGCCTTGGCAGCCTCGGGGGTGGTCTTGAGGCCCTGAGCGACCTGGACGATTATGTCTCCGATCTGCTCACGAAGTACTGTCATTTCGGGCTCCAAATGGGGGTGTAGTTCTGCCAGCGCTTGCTAAACGAGGCACAATTGTGGGCTCTAGGGCTCCTCCCGGGCCCTACCTGCCAAATCGCGCAAAAACGTGGTAGGGGCAAAAAAGGGGGGTCAAAAACCTCCGAGGCTGGGTTATTCGCACAACACAATATTTTCTGCGCCATGGGCATCGGGCAGGCGCGCCGCGCCGAGAGGTGCGCACGGCGACCCCCCAACTGGGGGAGGCTAGAGGGTGTTTTGGAGTGCCGGGACATCACGCGGTGAGCTGCTTCAGGCGACGAATCAGGCATAAAAGACACTTTTCTGATCGATGGGGCAGAGTAACGAGGAGGGACACGGGCAGCGCATGCAGCTCTGCAGGCGCTGCAAAGCTGCATGCAAAGGATGCTAGTCGCCAAGGTCGTTGATGTCGTATTCGGCGAGGCGCTCGCGGAGCTGGTCTACGATTGGCGGTAGCCTCTCAACCAGCAGCGCCAGCGTGTCTAAGTGCTTGAAAGCGTCGAAGTCCAACAGCCCGGCCCTGTGGCGACAGAAGGCCAGATCGGCGAATCGCATAAACTCGCGAACGCAGAAGTGACGATCGTCTTTGCTGCGGCTGCGAACCGGCCTGCCGTCGATTAGCGGCTCCGGCGGCGGGTCATCGTCGAAGGTGATCAGCGGCCCCGGCTCCTCCGCCTCCTGTTGGCGGCTCGGCAGCACGCCGCGATCGACGGCGGGCAGCAGCGGCTTGGCCGGCGGCGGCACGGCCGGAGCGGGCCTCGGCGGAGGCACCATGACAATCGGCTTCTTCTTACTCTTACCAGCAAGGTGAGCATATTCACGACCAGCAGGCTGAGACTGATCTTCCATGTTTAATCTCCAAAGTAACTAAGACTCAACTGTCTCTCCCCCTGCCCACC
>DATKDU010000488.1:0-21688 GCA_035512595.1 Pirellulaceae bacterium | reverse complement strand
GGGAAATCCGCCTGTCCGGTTCGATGAGCGGGAAGTGGAAACGGAGCATGGTGGCGATACTGTGACACTCGCAAACGAAAGAGCGAGCACCAGGGAATACAAACTGCCACCTAAAACACCGCGCCAGTTCTCGACTCTACTTGAAGAAGGTTGCCAGGCCAGGCGATAAGCGGCCTGCGCGCGAAAGTCGCAGTTCGGCACTAATCGCCCGCGGCAGTGCCCAGGCCGCCGCCGCAGGCGCAAGTCGTTGGCGGATTGGAACATACGTTCACGTTCCGCCCGGCTGCCGAAGGTGGGAGGCACTTATTAAAGGAAAAAAGGGTCGAAATCGCAAAGCGTGATCTGGTAAGGAGTTAAGGGCAACATATAAACCGAAATAAATACTCAAATCGCTTATCACCCGCGCTTTCGCAGAATGACCAGGCCCCAATGAACAATTGGTCAATGGCATTGGGGCTTGGTCATTGGTCATTCCTTCCGGACTACCCTTTGCGGTCCAAGTGTCCCGACTTGGCAATCGCCCACAGCAGCCGCAGGCCGACGAGGATGGCCACGATGCAGCCGAGAAGCCCGAGGAACGAGATGTCTTCCAGCCCCATTCCGTGGAGGAACCACAGGATCCAGTTGACCAGGCCGCTGAACCACCCCTCGCCGCTCCTGGGTATGTACGCGCTGGCGCCGTGAAACAAGAGCGGGGGGACCTTGTAGGAGAGCATCAGCGACGAGCCCAGGAACAGGGCGCTGGTCAGCATCCCCAGCACCAGGCGGTTGACGCTCGGCTCCAGGCCCCGGTGATCGAGGTGCACGTCGAACTTCCCCGCCTGGATCTGCTCCATGATCTGCATGATCCGTTGCGGCAGGACCTCGACCATCTGCTCGACCTCGACGAACAGCCGCCGCAGCTTCCGCCACTGCCGGGCAGGCGAGAGCCGCCGCAGGAGCATCGACCGCTGAAAGGGCTGCATCACCTCCATCAGGCTGAAGCGGGGGGATAGCAGCTTGCTCGTCCCTTCCAGCGTCGCCAGCACTTTGATCAGCATCGCCACCTGGGGCGAGAGCATGATGCCGTGGCGGCGGATGATCTCCACCATGTCGGTCAGCGCACCGGCCAGATCGAAGTTCGCCAGCGACTGCGTGGCGTAGTGCCCCACGAAGTCGGCTACGTCGTTGTTCAGCGCCCCTTCGTCGAGGTTCGGCGGCGTCTGCCCGATCCGCTTGATGATCCGCGTCAGCGTCGGCACGTCGTGGTTGACGATCGCCAGCAGCATTTCCTCGATGTCCTCGCGGAGCCGCTCGTCGATTCGCCCGACCATGCCGAAATCGAGGAGGCCGATCACGTTTCCCGGCAGGACGACGATGTTCCCCGGGTGCGGATCGGCGTGGAAATAGCCGTGGGTGAAGATCATCTGGAGGTAAATGTCCGCTCCGCGGCGGGCCACTTCCTCGCGGTCAATGCCGGCGGCTTCGAGCCGTCCGGCTTCGGCGACGGGAATTCCCTCGATGTAGTCCATCGTCAGGACGCGGGCGGTGGAGAGTTCGGTGTGGGCCCGCGGGATGCAGATCGTCGGATCGTCCTGGAAGATCTGGGCGAACTGATGGAGGTTGCGTTCCTCGCGGCCGAAGTCGAGCTCGCGGCGGATGGTGCGGGCCATCTCGGCGACGTTGGCGATCGGGCGGTACGGTTTGAGCTCGGGGCGAGTCTCGGCCAGGTGGGCCAGCCCCATCAGCACGTCCAGGTCGTCGGCGACGATGCTCTCGATGCCGGCGTGCTGCACCTTGACGACGACGCGTTCGCCGCTTTTGAGGCGGGCCTTGTGGACCTGGCCGATGGACGCGGAAGCGATGGGGGTCAGATCGAAGCCGTCAAACAGGTCGTCGAGCGACTGCCCCAGCTCGCGCTCGACGGTCTTCCTGACCAGCTCGGGCGCGTCGGCGGGGGTGGCGGTTTGCAGTTGCTTGAGCTCGCTTGCCAGCTCGGCGCCGACCACGTCGGGGCGGGTGCTGAGAAGCTGCCCCAGCTTGATGAACGTCGGCCCCAGCTCGCTGAGGACGAGGCGGATGCGGGCGTCGCGCGACGTCCGGGCCAGCACCTCTCCTTGCTTATCCCGCAGCCGCTCCTTCAGAAAATCGATATTGGTATGGCTGAGCCAGTCGGCCAGGCCGTACTTCGAGAGGACGCCGATGATTTCCGTCCAGCGTTTGACGTTGCGGTAGAGGTTCATCAGGTTCGACCGGGAGGCAGGACGCGTTGTTCCGACCCGCTCTAGTCTATTCCAAGACCGCCGTTATCTGAACGGCGACAGCGGGAATCGGCACATGACTTGCTCAGTTGTGGCCGAGAAGCCTACCCATTTTTCGAGAGGCGCCATGATGATCCCCTCGACTGTCGAACGCGTCCCCCAGAACACCGACGAACGCTGGAACCGGCAGATCCAGCGTCAGACCGAGCAGGACGTGGCGGCTGCCGCAGCCGGCGGACCGGCCGCCATCGAGCGCCGACTGGAAGAGCTCGATCGCGAATGGGACATTGAGCGCACTCTGGAGGCCAACGCAGCCAGCCTGTCGCTGGCAGGCGTCATTCTCGGTGCGACGACGCACCGCGGGTTTTTCTTTCTGCCGGGGATCGTGGGGGCCTTTTTGCTCCAGCACGCCATCCAAGGCTGGTGTCCGCCGGTGCCGGTTTTTCGCCGGCTCGGCTTTCGGACGCAGCCCGAGATCGAGCGGGAGCGCTATGCCCTCAAGGCGCTCCGCGGGGACTTTCAAAACATCGCCCCGTCAAGCGACGGCACGACTTCCATGGTCCAGCGAGCTTTGAATGCCGTCGAGGCGTAACGCGACTTTCGTCACGTCGCATTTTCTGTCGCGCAGTGCCGCAAAAGTCCGTGCAGATTCACCCCCCCGCCGAGTGCCAAGAGCCGCTCAACGCTGGCAGCGGACGAATGTCGGCGAAAGCTGGCCAGCGAACGGTCGATCTCGCCGGCGAATTGCACGAGCAGCGGCTGCAGCGATTCGCGAAATCGATAGTAGCGGCGCGCCGTGGCCGGATGACGCTTCAGTTCTTCGGCGTCGTCATACGTGAGCTGAAATTCCTGGAGCAGGGCTGTCGTGAAGCTGTGTCCCGCCAGGCCGAAGCTGCGGAACCAGATCGATCGCGGAGAACTGACAACAACGTTGGTTTCATCGGCGCCCACATCCACCACCGCGATCGGGCCATTGCCCCTGGGCTGCTGGACCTCAAGCTCAAAGCGCAGCGCGTTATGCAGGGCCAGGCAGTCGCTTTGCAGGGAGTCGATCCGCATGCCGGCGGATGCAAACAGCTCCAGGCGGTTTTCCACGTGCGATTGCCGGGCGGCGACGAGCATGATCGGCAGCGGATTCCTCCCGGCTTGCGCGGGGTCGATCTCACCGAGTTCGGTCCAGCCCCAGCACAACTCCGCCAGGTCGATCGGAATCTGGTGGCGGGCTTCGTACTCGACGGCACTGGCAACCTTCTTGGCCGGCAGCGGCGGCAGGTCGAAGAAGCGGCCCAGCACCTGGTGGCCTGAAAGTCCGGCGGCAATCGGACTCCCTTTCAGATCGACGCGACCCGCCAGGTCCGCCAGTGCCGCGGCGACGATGGTCGTCTGCTGTCCTTCGGCGTCGGGGTGAGCCAGAGGTTTGGGGAGGAGAATGTAATGAGCGTCGTCCACTTGGAGATTGCCGCTGGCGTCCTTGACGAGCTTGACGGCCTTGAGAGCGTAACTCCCCAGGTCGATTCCCCAGGCGGAGTTGACGCGCCGGGCCATGAGCGGGAGCGCGGCGAGCTTGCTGAGTACGTTTCTTTTGTCGGCAGGCATGAGGCTGACGTCGATTGCCGCCTCGCTGAGTCCCTGAAGCGCCAGCCCCAGCGCGACGAAGAATTGGCCGGGATGCTCGCGCAAGGTCTGGGCTGCCAGCGGGCTTGATTTAGCGCGGACGAAGTGGCCGAGCCACTCGATGGGAGGGCCGACGGCCGACCGCTCGCGCGGCTTGGTCCAGTACGGCCGCGCCAGCCGCGGATTGGAGGGCTGCGAGGCACAGCGCTCACCGAGCTGCCGGGTGAGCCTGGCGACCTCGTCGTTTGCGGGGGCGTGTACTGTCAGTCGCTGAGCGAGCGCCAGGGCGTCGGCAGTGGCATAGGGAGATTGCTTGAAGTCCGCCAGTAATGCCGCCAGCTCGCCGGTGGTGTCGAGCAGCTCGCGGACCTCGTCGGTTCGCAGGGACAGCGGGATTTGCAGCAGGGCCTGTACGGCATCCGCGTAGCGCTGGTCGGCCAGCCGTTTGCGGGCGGCGGCGACAAACTTTTGGCGAAGCTGGTCCGCCAGTTTGAGGACCGCTTGATGATCCGGCTTGAGCGCCAACGCGCGATCGATCTTGGGAAACAGCTCCCAAGTGCGCCCTTCTTGCGCCGCCTCGCGGATGTCGGCGACCAGCGCGGCCAATTCCTTGCCGGCGAACTTCGCCTGCGCGAGCAGGTCAGTCGCCGCGGCATCGCGCAGCGGCGGGGGAATGCCTTCGAGCACTTTCACCGCCCAGTCGAAGGCCTGCTGCTGCACATGTTTCCTGGCTTGCTCTTTGGCCGATGAGGCTTCTGCTACAGCGTGCCGCTGTTGCGATTGGACTACCTCAATCTGGGCGACGGCCTTGGCGGCCCACGACTCGAGCTTGGGATCGGTGACCGCGGCCACGCCCCGCAGTGCGGAGAGCGCCTCCTCGTAACGGTGCTCGCCGGCTAGCGCGGCAGCCGAATCAAGCCGCTCTTGAAGCTGACGCGTCTGCTCAATCGCCCGGCTGCGAATGTCGAGCCCGCATTGGCCGCAGAACCGCTCGTGCGCCGCGACTTCGCCGCTGCACTGCGGGCAGGTTTCCCACAGCGCGCGACCGCAGTCGCCACAGAAGCGGCGGCCGACGGAGTTTTCCCGCTGGCACTCCGGGCACGGGACTGTGTCAGCGTCGGCCGTCGCCGGTCGAGGCCTGGCGTCCTCGCTGCGTGACGTACTGCCGGCCAGCGCCATCTTTCGCTTGATGGCAGCATCCACGACGACCCGCCGCTCCGGATCGAGCAGCACGGCCGCCGCCGCTTCCAACTCGTGGCTCAAGCGCTGCCACGTATCGGGATCGGCGCCGCTCCGCTTCTGATCGAGAAGCAGCATCTGCCGCGCGACCGCCGCCCGCACCCGATCGCGGTCGGCGTCGAGCGGGACCAGCTTCAGCAGCTCGTAGGGATTGAGAGGCCGCTGCGAAGCCTTGATTCCGAGCAAGGCAGCGTAGGGATCTGATTCAAGCACCGGCAACGGCATGGACTCATCCTGGCGCAGAGAGGCGAAGGCTTACGGCGCGACGGCGAAGTGAACGTCGAGCGTGAGGTCCTCGATCCGCGGATGATCGAAGTCGATCCTCAGCTCGCCGCTGGGATTGCCGAGGTAGGTGCAGGGCTCGATGTCATCGGGAAGCTCCACCGCCAGGTCGTAGAGGCCGGAGATGCGGTCCTTTTCGCGCGGCTGGAGGCTGGCCTTGAGGAACTGCGGCGTGATCTGCACGTCGCGGACGCTCAGGTCAACTTGCGGATCGCGGACCTTGACCACCAGGTTGATCGTCTTGCCGACGCCGCGGGGGACGGTCCCCATCTCAATGATCCCTTCCCCCAAGATTCCCTGCCCATAGATCGACAGCCGGCGGAGGACGCGGCCGTGCAGTGGGACCGTCACGTCCACCGGCTTGGCATCCGCGTCCGGCGGTTGGACGCGGAATCGCAGCGTGTCGCTGAATTCTCCCTGGGGGAGGGTGCCGGGAATCGTGACCTTGATCCGCTGGACGCTGAGGGCTTCCAGGTCGCCGGCGTCTGCTGGAGCGACCGGCTCGGATGCGAACGTGACCCCCGCCAGCGACGTTCCAAACTCGATCACCTCAAACTGCTCCCACATTTGGGAATAGACGAGCACTTCCTTCGTAACCGACTTGTCGGGCTCGAGCCGATCGACGACGAGCTGCTCTTGATCGAAGCCGACAAGCATCCGCACTTTGCCGCTGACGCCGAGTGCGATGTGCTTCTGCGTGGGGTCATTGGAGTAGAGGACCGCCGTCTGCTCGAAGCGGGTTTGTTGGCGGCCGGTGAACCATTCCAGGCGGATTTTGCCTGTTGCACCGGGCGGCAGCTTGTCGGCCGACAGACCGCTGAGGGTGCATTTGCAACTGGTCGGCCCCAGCTTGAGGTGCAGCGGCGCATCGCCGACGTTTTTGATTTCAAAGTCGTAGGTCCCACTGGTAAGCGGGTCCATCGTGCCAAAGTCGTAGTCGGTGACCAGCACCGCGGCCCGCGGCAATCCGGCGACTCCCGTTTCCTTGGCGACCTGGCGCTTGACCGCCTCCAGGTCGATACGGGCTCCCTTGCTGTCCACGATGATCCGCGCATCGGGCGCTCGGGGATGGTCGTAAAGAAACGTCACATTGGAAGCGGCAATCGCGGTCAGCCCGCCGACCAAGAGCACTCCACCACCCAGAAACACAAGCGTGCGGCCGAGCATTCGCGGCTCCTCAAAACGGTAATGCATTCATTCAGACAAAACGCGAGAAGGCAGGCGAGGAGAAGCTCCTCGCCTGCCACGATTGGCGATCGTTAGATCGTCACGGCAACCATTCTCAGACCTTCACGATGCCGACCGGTTGGTCCTATTCAAACTTGAACTTGGTCAAGTCCTGGAGGAACACGCCGGAATAGATTTCGCCCGGCTGCAACTCGACCGTCCCATCGGTGAATCCGATCGTGGCGTATTGGGGCTGGGTCAAGTTCGTCGGAACGGGAAAGCCGGGGTTGAGGAACTTGTCGCCGTTGGTGTCGTTGAATTCGCGGACCGAACCGTCGGCCATCAGGACGTTGCAGCTTCCGGCATGGACGGCGAACCAGTCGCGCGTGTCCTGCAGGTAAGTCCGCTGGCCGAGCGAGCCGTTGGGCCCCAGCGGAGCGGCGCAGTTTCCTCCCGTCTTGGGCTTCTCGCAGGCGATCTGGTCGGTGAGAACGGCCCCTTCCGAAAGGATCAACGACAAGGTGCTTGTGCCTGTATCCCAGTAAGCCGGTCCGTCGTTGAAGGACTCGGTCAGCAGCGAGCCTTGCACGGCAAAGACCTTCGCCTGCGTGGCCTGCGTGTTGCCGGCCGCGAGCGCCCAAGGATCGTTCGGTCCGTACTCGACGGTGTCGATCAGTGCCGCTTCGTTGATATCGCCGGGGGAACCATCGCCCAAGAGCGAGACGATCGAAGTCGGACGCGAGCCCCCTTCCAGCAGACGCCGGGTTAGCGGGCCGGCCGACATGCCCAAACCTTTGAGGCCTTCCCCCAGCGGGGAGGCTGGGTCTTTCGACGTGAGGATGTCGGTAACGCCGCCGCTGCTGGTAAACGTGTAGCGGGGCGCACTGCGGACGAAAAACCACGACGCGGCATAGTTGGTGGAACCAATTCCGCGGTCGAGAAACGCGCGAGCGACCAACTGCGACCGCTCGTGGTCGGCCGGAGCCACCGCCGTGCCGCCAAAGAAGGCGGTGGCACTGGTGCCGCTGGCGCCTCCCCAGCTTCCCTGCCCGCAGATACCCTGCGTCAGGCGATTGACCATCGACGGGGGCAAGTCAGAACTGGGCTGATTGGTGTTCTTGCCGATCATGTCGTTGATCTTCTCGCTCAAGACCAGCGGGTTGCTGGGGCAGATCATTTCCTGCGGCTTGCCCGCGTTGATATTGACCAGGTCAGCTACCCAGCCCCAAGTGTCGGGGCAGCCGTCGCGGCGGAAGTCATAAGCGCCGGAGCAGTACCGGCCGTTGGGGTCCTTGTCGGCAAACAGATGAATGCCGATGCCAAATTGGCGGAGGTTGTTCTTGCAGGCGGCATTGCGGGCGGCTTCACGGGCACGCGTGACGGCCGGCAGCAAGAGCGCCACCAGAATGCCGATGATCGCAATGACCACCAGCAATTCGATGAGGGTAAAACCACGACGTTTCATAGGAACTTCTCTCCTGAAATTGGGAAAAACGAGAACCGTGGGAGTTGTGAATTCGTAACGTGGGCGACTTGCGGGAGCGTTGCCGCGAATCCGCGTGGGAATTCGCAGCCAGTTGACTGAAGGAACTAACCCTGATGAACGCGATCCTGCGGGGGCAACCTCCTTTCCGAGTCCGTGGATGGGCAATGTTCCGCGACTCAAACGCTTTAGAACCTCTTTGCGGAGATGGAATACAAGCTGAAAAAATCGTTCTCTTCGACTTCATTGACCGCGTCGGCAAAGCCGCCCACGGCCGTGAAGCCGTTGTTGAGCTTGCCGTCCTGATTCGGGTCGTTGATCGAGCGCACGCTGCCGTCGGCAAACACGATGTTGCACGAATGGCGGTGTACCATGCCGAAGTTGCGGTAGTCCTGGAGCACCTGCTTGTTCCACACCGTCCACCAGCCGCTCGGTCCGTCGCGGGGCGTGCCCGCGGCGAACACCGGCGGATTGAGCGGCGGGATGCCGTTGTACGACAGCACCAGGACGGGGCCGGCCGTGTACGGCGGGACGAGCGGCTCTCCCGCCGAGAGATTCCCCAGTTGTGCCGGCAGGGTGGTGGTCGTCGGCGCGCCGTCCCCCAGCAGCGGGACGAAATTTCCCGAGACCCCCGACACGTCCAAATGACCCAGTCGCAGCGGACCGGTGCAACTGTTGGGATTCCACAGGCCCACGCCGCAGCCAGGCTTGTTCTCCCGCAGATTTCCTGAACTGTCGATCGAGACCCCGCCCCGCACGAGAAACCAGCTCGCCGTGTAGTTGGTGTTGAAATGCCGCAGCCATATTTGCTGCTCGACCAACTGGCGGCGGGGCTCGCTGGGCCCCGAGGCGAGCGACGTTGTGCAGATCGTCATGCACGGCGCGGGCAGCGGTGTTCCGTCCGGCGCGATCTGCGGCGGCTTACCCAGCAGGGGGACGCACGGATTTGTGGAAAAGCTGCTCGCGTCCACGTTGAGCAGATCGGCCAGCGTCTCGCTCCCGCGGGCGCTGTTGGAGGGACAGAGCTGTTTGCCGACGGGGGTCCCCGTATTGACCAGGTCGGCGACCCAGCCGTAATCGGTGACCGCCCCGTCCCGCAGCCAGTCGAACGCTCCCGAGCACCACTGGCCGTTGTGCCGGCTTGTCCGTTCCAGCAGTGCGGCCCCGATCTGCCGCAGATTGTTTTTGCACTGGGCATTGCGGGCGGCTTCGCGGGCGACTTGCAGCGCCGGCAGCAATAATGCCACCAGGATGCCGATGATCGCGATGACCACCAGCATTTCGACCAGGGTGAATGCCCGGCGGAGTCCGTTTCGCCGGCATTGCGGATCGTTGCGTTCGAGGTTCATCGCGAGCTTCCTAAAGGGTGAACGCTGAGGCGTCCGTTTCTCCCCTGTAGTGTCCACAGGGAAATGAAGCGGGCAGGAGCTAGCGGTGTGAATTGCGTGAGGAACCCGTGAAGATTTGGTGCCGCCAGTTTGAAGGAATCGTGAAGGCGACCTTCGGCAGAATCCGCAGGATCGATACGATGAAGAAATCGGTGCCCGGCTCGCGACCTAGACTTTGCGGTGCGCTGGCCGACGAATGGAGAATCGGCCGCGTACCCCAAGGAGTGCCCAGATGTGTGGAATCGTCGGTTACGTCGGCCGCAAGCCGGCCGCGGATTATCTCGTATCAGGGCTGCGGCGGCTGGAGTACCGCGGCTATGACAGTGCCGGCGTGGCCACGGCCACCGGCGACCGGACATTCCACGTGGTCAAGGCAGTCGGCCGGATCGACAGCTTGGCGGACAAAGTCAACCGCCAGCCTCTTCCGGGCGCCGCCGGCATTGGGCATACCCGCTGGGCAACTCACGGCGCGCCGAGCGAAATCAATGCCCATCCGCACTTCGGCGGGGACCAGGTGTTGACCTTGGCCCACAACGGCGTCATCGAGAACTACCAGGCGCTCAAACAGAAGTTGATCGGCGACGGATACCACTTTGTCAGCTCGACCGATACGGAGGCCATCGCTCACCTCATCGCCAGTTGCCTGGCCGACTGCGAAGCGCGGCACGGCGAATTCCCGGCCGGCGAGCCGTACGCGATTCCAGCGGCAGCCGTCACCGCCGCGCTGGGGAAGCTCCGCGGCACTTACGGCCTGGTGATCCTGTTTCGCGATTACCCGGGCGTCATCGTCGCGGCCCGTCAGGGAAGCCCGCTCGTCGTCGGCATCGGTAAGGGAGAGCATTACATCGCCAGCGATGCCTCGCCGCTGGCAGGCCGGACCGACAAGATCGTCTATTTGGCGGACCACCAGGTGGCCATCGTGACCGCTGAGTCCCTCGAAGTCGCGCATCGCGACCACGGCCCCATCGCACACGCGGTTCACGACCTGGCCGCTGCTGCCGCCGACGTGGAGCTCGGCAGTTATCCACACTACATGCTCAAGGAGATTTTCGAGCAGCCCGAAACGATCGAGAACGCCATGCGCGGCCGGCTGTGCGACAACGACGCCACCGCTGTTTTCGGCGGGCTCAATTTGTCGCCGACCGAGCTGCGGCGGGTCAATCGCATCCTGCTCACCGGCTGCGGCACGAGCTTTCACGCAGGGCTCGTCGGCGAGTATCTGATCGAGGAGTTGGCCCGCATTCCGGTCGAGGTGGAATACGCCAGCGAGCTACGGTACCGCAACCCGCCGGTGGAGAACGGCACGCTGCTGTTCGCTCTGACGCAATCGGGCGAAACGGCCGACACCCTCGCAGCGCTCCGCGAGATGAAGCGCAAGGGGCATCCCACGCTCGCCATCTGCAACGTCGTCGGCAGCACGATCGCCCAGGAAGCGGGGGGCGGCATCTATCTCCACGCGGGTCCGGAGATCGGCGTCGCTTCGACCAAGGCGTATACGTCGCAGGTTACGACCCTGGCCTTTCTGGCGCTGTACTTCGGCCGCATGCGCCATTTGAGCTTCGAAGCCGGGCAGAAGGTCATCACGCAGCTTCGCCGCTTGCCGGAGCTCGTTCGTCGAGCGCTCGACACGAACGACGAATGCCGGCGGATCGCGGAGAAGTATGCGCACGCCGGCAATTTTCTGTACTTGGGACGGCAGTACAACTATCCGACGGCCCTGGAAGGGGCGCTGAAGCTCAAGGAGATCAGCTACATCCACGCCGAGGGATATCCGGCCGCCGAGATGAAGCACGGGCCGATTGCACTCGTCGATGAGCACACGCCGAGCGTGTTCATCATGCCGCCGGCGTTTGTGTACGACAAAGTCATGTCGAACCTGGAGGAGATCAAAGCCCGCGGCGGGCCGGTTATCGCGATCGTTGGCGAAGGGGACGAGCAGGTCGCGCGGCTGGCGGACGACGTGATCTACGTCCCGGCCATGGAAGAGTTCCTGTCCCCACTGGCGACGATCATCCCGCTCCAGCTTCTGGCCTACCACGTCGCCATCCTCCGCGGCTGCGACGTGGACAAGCCGCGGAACCTGGCCAAGAGCGTCACGGTGGAGTGAAAGGGGGTTCTTTCCACCGGGCGTGGAGCAATTCGGCGACTGAGAAGGGGGAAGCAGACAGGAAGATGAGGGACAGGAAGGCGGGGGCGCGAGCGATTCGCCTCTCTCCACGCTGCTTACTCCGTCATCACGATCAGACCAGCTTAGGTAAGTAACCCTTGATCGTGCTATCGACCGTCACCAGCGTCAGGTCGTGCTGTAACGCCTGGGCCAACAGCGCACGATCGAACGGATCGCGATGCAGCAGCGGCAGCCGTGCCAGATGAACCAGCGCCTCCTCGTCCAGCGACAGGCTCTGAATCTGATGGGCGATGCGTTGCCGTGGAAGGAATTCCTCTGGCGGGGCCGGCAGGGGGAGCTTTCCCGCGCCATGCTTGATCACCGCTTCCCAAATGGAAGCGACGCTCAAGTAGACGTCGTTTGCCGGCTCTCGGATTGCAGTTTCAAACGTCGCCGGTAAACGCATGTCGCCGGTGATGTACCACAGAAACACATGAGTATCCAACAGGAGCCTCATGCGCCTTCAAACTCCTGACGGATGTTCTCGGGAAGAGGAGCGTCAAAATCGTCCGGGACGACAAACTCGCCTGCGCACAATCCAAACGGCCGCGGCTGACCGCCCCGGCCGGCAAGCGGCTTGATCTCGGCAACGGCCTGACTGCCGCGCAGCACGAGGAACGCCTCCCCCCCCTCGACCCGCTGCAGTACCGCTTGCGGATCGCGCTGAATCTCATCGACGCTGATGGTTTTCATGTTTTGATTCTAGACCTGGGATTGCGGTTTGGCCACATGATTTCTTTGGTGCTGCACTGAATCGGCATCGCAAGGTGACGATAACCGCTGCACGAGCCATTCGTTTGGAGTAGAATCCTCGCATTGTCGTAAAGTATTCCCCTGTGCCCAGGAGTTCGCGCCATGAGAAGGTTTTTGGCTGGTGCAATTGCCGCGTCGCTGGTCCTCGTTTCATTCGCTACGGCCGAGGAAGGCAAGCTCAACACGCCTCCCGAGGGTTTTACCGCCCTGTTCAACGGCAAAGACCTGACCGGCTGGAAAGGGCTCGTCGGCAATCCCAAGACGCGGGCCGCGATGAGCAAGGAAGACTTGGCCAAGGCCCAGGAGGTCGCCGACCAGAAGATGCGCGACCACTGGAAGGCCGAAGACGGCATCCTCGTCTTCGACGGCAAGGGGGACAGCCTCTGCACGGCCAAGGACTACGGCGACTTCGAACTCTACGTCGATTGGAAGATCCACGAGCGCGGCGACAGCGGCATCTACCTCCGCGGCATTCCGCAAGTTCAAATCTGGGACCCGTTCAATAGCCCCAACACCAAGAATGGCGAGGAAAAGGGATCCGGCAGCCTGTGGAACAACCAGAAGAGCGATCGGTTCCCGCTGGTCCGCGCGGACAACCCGATCGGCGAGTGGAACACGTTCCACATCAAGGTGGTCGGCGACAAAGTGACGATCCACCTCAACGGCAAGCTAGTGGTCGATAACGTGACCCTGGAAAACTACTGGGAGCGCGACAAGCCGGCCCCCGCCACAGGGCCCATCGAACTGCAAAACCACGGCAACAAGCTGTACTTCCGGAATATCTACGTCAAGGAATTGAAGTAGACGAACCAGTCGGTAGTCGCCCGACCGCAATCCGTTGATTCGGCGAGGACCGACTTGCCACGTTGGCCGTTTGTCCAGCCTGGAGGTAGAATTGGGTTGAACCTTCCTACCGGGAGCCACCATGACCATTCAATTTGATTTTCCGAATCCCATCACGGAGTTCATCCGCTCGCAAACGCTGGCGGGTGGATTCAAGTCCGAGACCGATTATCTCTTGGATCTTGTGGAGCGCGACCGCATCCGCGTTGCCAAGGAGGAGTTGGAGATGGAAATCCTCAAAGGGTTGCGGTCCGGGACAGCGAGCGTTGATCCACGGGAGTATCTGCGGCAGAAGCGGGCGGAGATCGAGCGTCGAGTCGCCAGCGGCGAATTTCCGCCATGATCCCCGTCGATCTGTCACAGCAATCCATCGCAGACATTGATTCGGCCATCGGCGTTCTGGGCAAATTCGGCCGCACACCAGCCGTTCGGTTGGTTGACGGCGTGGATCCTCTGATTGATCTCCTGGCGGTAGCGCCGGAATCTGGCATGCACGTCCGCGTCGAGCGGCCAGATTTACCGACCGTACACTGGATCCGCGTGCCTGGCTGCCGTAACTACTTGGCCGTCTATCGCTGGGAAAACAACCGCGTGGAGATTCTCAGGGTCGTACACGGCGGCATGAACTGGTTGGCAGCGCTGGAGTCGTCGTGATTGCGGAGCCAGGTGCATGCCCGCCGAAAAGTCGCTAGCAATTGTCCTTCGGCTCGTCGAGTTCAGCGAGACAAGCCTGGTCGTCACGCTCTTTACGCGAGAATTCGGCAAGATTTCGGCCCTGGCGAAGGGGGCCCGGCGGCCGAAAGGGCCGTTCGAGGCTGCCCTTGACCTGCTCGCGCTCGTTCGCGTACTGTTCCTCCACAAATCGTCGGACGCCCTGGACCTGCTGACCGAAGCCAAGCTGGAGCGGCGGTTCCGCGTGGCAGCCCGCGATTTGTCCCGCTTGTATGCCGGCTATTACGTGGCCGAATTGCTGGCGGAATTGACCGATGAGGACGACCCGCACCCGGAGCTCTTCGACGAAGCGAACCGGGCGCTGGCCGAGCTCGACGGCGACGCTCCCGTGGCGACGACCGTGCTGGCGCTGGAGCTGGCGGCACTCAAGCTGCTGGGGCATTTGCCCTCGCTGGACGAGTGTGTCGGTTGCGGAATGGCAATTGCCGGCGAGGGCCGGGTCTCCTTTGGACTGATTGCGGGCGGCGTCCTGTGTGGCCGCTGCCGGTCGGGGCAGCGGAGCGTGGTGAGCGTGACTGCGGCGGCACTGGAGGGGATGAAGCGGCTGGCGGAAGAGGGTTCAGGGTTCAGGGTTCAGGGTTTAGAAGCATCGGGCCGCAAGGTGCTCGGCGAGATCCGCGGGCTCATGAATAACTACCTGGCTCACCACTTGGGCCACAAATTGCGAATGCACTCCTATCTCGGTCGTGCGGTCTAAAGGGAAAACCCGGCAACAAGGTCGTTGCCGGCGACAGGAAGACACGGATGTCGAAGCGTCAGCATTCATACGCCACCCATGCCGCGGGCCTGTACGTGGCCCTGGCTCTGGCGTGCTTTCAGTCCGGCTGCGCGACGACCGCGGAACAGGAAGATCGCGAGCTGCGCGACCTCCTTGATGCCAATCCGCTGAGCCATACCGATCCGCGCAACGGCAGCTCGTCTTACTCGGACGACGATGCCGAGGGGGGCTTTATTGGCAGCGATGGACCGACGCTGGACGACTTCTCTCCCAAGAAGATCGCCCAGAACTGGAAGAAGATGACCGGCCGCGGTCCGAACAAGCGACTGGCCAAAGATCTCTACGAGTCGGCCGAGCGGGAATACAACGCGATCGCCGCCATGCCGGCTGGGGAGGAACGGACGGCGAGATTTCTGGCCGTCGGCGACAGATTCGCCAAGGCAGCCGAATACTGGCCCGGCTCGGCAGTCGAGATGGATGCCCTGTTCATGGCTGGCGAGGCACATTTTTTCGCCGACCACTACTGGGATGCCACCAAATTCTACGAGCGGCTCGTCAAGGGCTATCCCAACAACCGCTATCTCGACACGGTCGATGCCCGCCGCTTTGCCATCGCCCGCTACTGGCTCCAGCTCAACGAAGAGCATCCGGAGCCGTTCTTCTATGCCAACTTCATTAACGAAGCCCGCCCCTGGCGCGACGCTCGCGGACACGCCTTGCGGCAATACGAAAAAATCCGCCTCGACGATCCGACCGGCAAGCTGGCCGACGACGCCACGCTGGCGGTCGCCAACGCCCACTTCAAGTCCGGCCGTTATCTGAAGGCGGATGAATCGTACACCGACCTCCGCAAGTCGTATCCCCGCAGCGAGCATCAGTTCTCCGCCCACTACCTGGGCCTTAAGGCGAAACTGGAAAGTTACCTCGGCCCGGACTATTCCGGCTCGGCGCTCGAAGAAGGGGAAAAGCTGATCAAGCAGATGCGGCGACAGTTCCCCAACGAGTCGGAACGGGAGCGGGAATACCTCGACCGGGCCGCAGCAGAGATTCGCTACAAGCAGGCGGAGAAGCTGTTCTTCTTCGGCCGCTACCACGACAAGCGGGGGGAGTACCGGGCCGCCGGCCGGCGCTTCCAGCAGATCATCACGGACTATCCCGATACGCCGTTTGCCGAGAAGGCCGAGGAGCGACTGCGGCAGATTCAGGGATTGCCGCCGGTCCCGCCGCAGCGGCTCCCCTGGCTCACGAAACTTTTCCCGACCGCCGACAAGGTGAAGCCGATCCTCGAGCAGGCCCGCGTTCCCGAAGGCGAACTGCGGAGCGTGGATGACGAAGGCCAGGTACTGCAAGCGTCAGGCGAGGAGTGACCAGCAATGCGTTCTCCCCCTCGCCCCCTCGCCCCCTCTCGCTCTCTTGCGTCGCGGCTCGTTATCGTCGCCGCGTTGCTGCTGACGTTCACCCTCCCCGGCTGTGCCACCTACCGCTTCGGCAATCGCTCCCTGTACCGCTGCGACATTCGCACCGTCCATGTGCCGATGGTCCAGTCCGACAGCTTCCGCCGCAACCTGGGGGAGCGGCTCACCGAAGCCATCGTCAAGGAGATCGAGCTCAAGACCCAGTACAAGGTGGTCGATGCGGCCAGTGCCGACAGCGTTCTGACGGTGCGGTTGATCTCCGAAAGCAAGCGGGTCCTGTCGGAAACTCGCAACGACGACCCTCGCGATCTGGAAACCGACTTCTTCGCCCAGATGAGCTGGGCCGATCGCCGCGGCGACTTGATTGCCGGCGGCACGCCGGTCCCCTTCTCGCCGCTGTTGGTGAACATCAGCCAGGCGGCGGGCTTCGTCCCCGAAGGGGGGCAGTCGCTGGCCACGGCCCAGCAGGAAGCGATCCAGCGAATGGCCGAGCAGATCGTCGGCCAGATGGAAGCGCCGTGGTGATCCCGGCGCGCCTGGGGCTTATACTGCTTCGGCCGCTTCAGGCTGGCTGAGTTGCTGCCTCCATTCGCCGGAGATTTGCTGCCATGAGATCGATGTTCGCTGCGCTCCTCGGCGCGGGCTTGTTGGTTAGTTGCGGCCTTGCCGGTGCCGCACCCCCGAGCGTCGTCATCTTCCTGGCGGACGATCAAGGCTGGGGGGACCTCAGCGTCCACGGCAACCAGCAACTGGCCACCCCGCACATCGACTCGCTGGCCAGCGGCGGAGCGCTCTTTGACCGCTTCTTCGTCTGCCCCGTCTGCTCGCCGACGCGGGCCGAGTTCCTTACCGGGCGGTACCATCCCCGCGGTGGAGTGCGCGGAGTATCCACAGGGCAGGAACGGCTCAATCTCGACGAACGGACGATTGCCGAGATGTTCAAGGCAGCCGGCTACGCCACCGGCTGTTTTGGCAAGTGGCACAACGGCAGTCAGTGGCCGTACCATCCGCTGGCCCGCGGATTCGACGAGTACTACGGCTTCACCTCCGGCCACTGGGGGGAGTATTTCGACCCGCCGCTGGAGCACAATGGGAAAATGGTCCGGGGGAAGGGCTTCATTGCCGACGACCTGACCAGCCACGCGATCGACTTCATCGAGCGGCACAAAGCCCGGCCGTTTTTCTGCTACCTCCCCTTCAACACGCCCCATTCTCCCTGGGCCGTGCCCGACGAATACTGGCAGCGGCACAAGGACCAGCCGATCACGCAGCGGGGCAGCGAAGGGGAAAACGAAAAGCTCGCCGAGACGCGCTGCGCCCTGGCGATGTGCGAGAACATCGACGACAACGTCGGCCGTGTGCTGAGGAAGTTGGACGAGCTGAAGCTGGCCGAAAGCACGATCGTGATCTACTTCTCCGACAACGGCCCCAACAGCTTTCGCTGGACGGGCGGGATGAAAGGACGAAAGGGCTCCACCGACGAAGGAGGCGTGCGCGTGCCGTGCCTCGTTCGCTGGCCGGCAAAGATCAGACCGGGAACCGTCGTGCGCCAGATCGCCGGCGCCATCGACCTGCTCCCTACTCTGTTGGGGCTGACAGGAGTAAAAAAGCACGGTCAGCAGCCGCTCGACGGGAAGGACCTGTCGCCGCTCCTTTTCGGGAGCACAGAAGAGAGGCCCGATCGGATGCTCTTCTCCCACTGGGCCGGCCGGGTGAGCGTGCGGACGCAGCAGTATCGGCTGGATGACGCCGGACGGCTGTTCGACATGATTGCCGACCCGGCACAGACGACTGACATTTCGCAGCAGAAGCCGGCCGAAGCGGCCCGGCTGCGTGACGCGGTTGCTCTGTGGCGGAGAGACATTTTGGCCCAGGCCTTTCCCGGGGCCGCCGACGGGAAGCCGAAAGCAAAGGGGAAGTCGCGTCCGGCGGCTGCCGATGATCGCCCGTATCCGGTCGGGTATGCCGAGTTTCCTTGGACGCCGCTGCCGGCGCGCGATGGTGTGCCGCACGGCGGCGTGAAGCGCAGCGCTCCTGCCCCGAATTGCTCCTACTTTGTGAACTGGACCAGCAGCGACGATTCGATGACCTGGGATATCGACGTGCAGACTGCCGGCCAGTACGACGTCGCCATCTATTACACGTGCCCCGAGGAGGATGCCGGCTCGACGATCGAGCTGAGCTTTCTGGCAAGCAAGCTCCGCGGCAAAGTGACCCCCGGCTGGGATCCGCCGCTCTACACGAATCAGGACACCATCCCGCGTCCGCCCGCCGAATCGCCGATGAAGGAATTCCGCCCACTTGTGCTGGGGACGATGCGGCTGGAGAAAGGGCGGGGTTTGCTCACGCTTCGCGCGACCGACATTCCCGGCCAGAGCGTCATGGACATGCGGCAGATCACGCTGACGCTGAAGTAGCCGGGTTCGGCGAGTCTTTTTCGGGCAAAGCCAACTCGCCAAACGGCCCGCCGGCTGAAAAAGACTCACCGACCCCGTCAGATGATCTCTTCCACCTCGGTGTAGAGGAACGTCACGCCGCCGGTGGCATAGTTGGGCACATCGGCGACTGCCGCCTGGCCTTCCGGCGAGGCCAGCAGCCGCTCGAACTCTGCGCGGCTCTCCATATACAGATCGGCGACGTAGTAGTACGGCGGCTTCTCGCCGTCGGGCGTCCCTTGCACCTTGCCGATCGTCCACTTCTTGAGCCCCTTCATTTGTTTGGCGATCGGGATGTGCTTCTCGCGGTAGTAACGATCGAAAGCGGCCGGATCGGTCGGATGGCCGTAGAGCACGAGCAGTCGGATCATGAGGGAACCTCTGCGGTGATTTGAGTTGTGATGACCATGTCGGCGACACTTGCTTGCCGCCGCCTGGCAAGATACGTTCTACCGTACATCCCGCCCCAATTCCTGCCGTGCGACCAATCTCACCATGATTCGCAAGACTCTCCCCTTCGCCCTGCTCGTCACGTGTGCCATTCCAGTGCTGGCCGCCGACTGGCCGCAGTTTCGCGGGCCAAACTCGGGGCAGGCGCAGTCCAACCAGCCGCTGCCCACCGAGATCGGCCCCGACCAGAACGTCGTCTGGAAGACCGCATTGCCGCCGGGGCACAGCTCGCCGGCCATTGTCGGCGGCCGCATCTTCCTGACGGCCGTCCGCGACAAGGAGCACCTGGAAACGATCTGCCTCGACCGGGCCAGCGGCCAGATCCTGTGGCGCGTGGAAGCACCGCACAAAACACTGGAGCAAATCCACGGCATTGGCAGTTACGCGCAGCCGAGTCCGGCGGCCGACAGCGAGCGGGTCGTGGTGATGTTCGGCTCCAGCGGCCTCTATTGCTACGACCACGCCGGCAAGGAACTGTGGCACAAGGAAATGGGGCCGTTCAACGACGAGTTCGGCGCGGCCAGCTCGCCAATCATCGCCGACGACCGCGTGATCATCTGCCAGGACCACGATACGGGGTCGTTTTTGGCCGCATATGAGAAAGAGAGCGGCCAGGAACTGTGGCGGACCGACCGCAGCGAGTTCTCCCGCGGCTACTGCACACCCGTGATCTGGAACGTCGATGGCCAGCGGCAAGTCGTCGTGGCCGGGACGCTCCGCGTTGTCGGCTACGAGTGGGACAGCGGCAAGGAGCTGTGGACGGTCCGCGGCCTGTCGCGCGTCAACTGCATGACGCCGGCCCTCGGCGAGGACAACACGCTCGTCGTGGCCGGCTGGTCGGCTGGGGGCGATCCCGGCGAGCGGATCAGCCTCGAGCCCTTTGCGGACTTCATCGACCAGTATGACGAGAACAAAAACGGCACGCTGGAAATCAAGGAAGTGGCCGCCTCGACCGCTCTCAAGACGCGGTTCACGCAGTGCGACCGCGACAAAGACGGCCACGTCACCAAGGCCGAGTACGACGAATTCCAGATGCTCTTCGACAAGTCGCAGAACGTCGTCCTGGCGGTGAAGCCCGGCGGCAGCGGCGACATCAGCGAGTCGCACGTCTTGTGGAAATACGACCGCTTCATTCCCTTCTGCGCCTCGCCCATCGTGCATCAGGGACTGGCGTTCACGATCAAGGACGGCGGCATTCTTACCTGCCTCGATGCCAAGACGGGCGAAGTCCACAAGAGCGGCCGCGTGACCGGCACCGGCAATTACTACAGCTCGCCCGTCGCCGGCGATGGCAAGCTCTATCTCCTCAGCCAGCGGGGGACCTTGTCGGTCGTCTCCGCGACCGATTCGTGGAAGGTGCTCCACTCCGCCGAGTTCGGCGAGGAGGGGTACGCCACGCCGGCGATCGTGGACGGCCGCATTTACCTCCGCACCAGCGGGCACTTGTACTGCTTCGGACAGACTGCGGCCGGTTCGCGGTAGCGGGCGAAAGGCTTGCATATGTCTTGTTTCCGAATCGTCGCCGGGATTTGCGTGGGGCTGATCTGCCGAATCGTTGTCGCCCAGGTGCCTGACATGACCAGTGTCCCGCTTCCCGCCGAGTTGCTTGCTGCCGACGCCAAGGTCCAAGTTGCCGCCGGCGTCTGCTTCCTCGAAGGGCCGGCCGTCGATGGGGCGGGGAACGTCTACTTTAGCGATATCAACGGCAATCGCATCCTGAAGATGGATATAGCGGGAGTTGTGACGACCTTTCGCGAGAACAGCGGGCGGACCAACGGCAACACGTTCGACGCGCAGGGACGACTGATCAGTTGCGAGGGCTCGGAGAACGGCCCCGGCGGCCGGCGGCGCGTCGTGCGCACCGATTTGAAGACGAGTGAGGTCGAAGTGCTGACCGAACGCTACGAAGGCAAACGCTACAGCAGCCCCAACGACGTGGTCGTCGATCCGGCCGGCCGCATCTGGTTCACCGATCCGCTCTATGCCCCTGACCGGTCGATCATGGAGCACAAGGACGAGGCAGTTTACCGGATCGACACCGACGGCAAAGTGACGCGCGTCATCACACAACCGGCGATCGGCCGCCCCAACGGCATTGCGGTCACGCCCGACGGCAAGACGCTCTACGTCGTGGACAGCGACTACAGCCGCCCCGATGGCAACCGCAAGATCTGGGCGTTCGACATCACTGCGGATGGCTCCGTCAGCGGCCAGAGAAAGATCTACGACTTCGGCCGCGGACGGGGCGGCGACGGGATGCGCCTCGACATGCAAGGCAACCTGTGGATTGCCGCCGGCATTTCCAAGCCCCGCACGGCCAATGAATCGGCCGATGTGCCGACCGGCGTGTACGTCATCTCGCCAGCGGGCAAACTGCTCGGCCGCATCCCGATTGGCGAGGATGTGATCACCAACCTGGCGTTCGGCGGGCCGGAGAAGACGACGCTCTACGTCACGGCGGGGAAGACGCTGTTCAAGATCCAGGCCGCTGTCAGCGGGTATTCGCTGTATCCAAAGTAGCATTGCCTGCCCCCGTCAATTACCACTACCGCGGAATGTAATTAAGGAATTCGTGACCACTTCATTCATTAGTGCTGATTCGTGTAAATCAGTACCGTAGGGTGGGCCAAGCTCGCCTCGGCGAGCGCCGGCCCACCAGGATCCGGCATCGATTCCGGCGGGCCGGCGCTGGCGGAGCCAGCTTGACCCGCTCTACCGTGCTACCAATCCACCACCGAGCCGTCCTCCAAATCGTACGTCTC
>DATKDU010000487.1:0-6536 GCA_035512595.1 Pirellulaceae bacterium | reverse complement strand
TCCCGCCGCCATCCGCTCCTACCGCGCCCACGAGCGCGAAGCCGCCGCCGCCGCCAAACGCGCCCGCCGCCAGCGCCGCCGCGCCCTCGAACGCGCCAAGGCCCGACGCCATTAGCTCACTGGACGGGCTGGACGGTTACGGCGTGCCGCCAAGGATTTCACTCTGCCGCGGAGAATTGACTGGACCGATTGGGCGGGCAAATCCAAAGTCGGTCAGCAGCACGCGGCCGCCATATTCCACGAGGATGTTCGCCGGCTTAATATCCCCGTGCACGAATCCGGCCGCATGCACGCGGCCGACGATCTCCGCTGCCGCTGCGACCCACTGTGCCGCTTGCGACAGTGGAATATCGCCAACTTTTCGCGAGGCCCGAAGATCCTGGCCATCGATCAGATCCATCACCATGAAATAGCCGCCCCGCGGCAGCCTGCCCACGCCGTGAATGCCGACAATTCCTTCCAGAGGCAACTGAGCGACAATCTGCGCTTCACGCACGAAGGCAGCAACGGGGTCGCCTGAACTCCAATAGCGGCGACGAAGCACCTTGATCCCAACCTCCTTCTTCAGGCTGAGCTGCAAGCCGGCGTAAACGCGGCACAATCCTCCGCTGCCGATCTGCCGCTTGAGGACATAGTCTCCGTAGTAGAGCGGCGCCTGGGGATCGACCGCGTGTCGAACCATTCGCGGCGCTTGGTGGACCGGGTCGGCAACCGGCAGGCATTCCTCCGCCAATTCGCGGTTGACGGCCTCCAGCACTGCCGCCAACTCCGCTCGCGGGTGAATGAATCTGGCAAAATACTCCTGAGCCTCCGGCGAATCGCCAAACCGGCGGCGAACGCGGTATTCCTCCGCAACCAGATCGAGCGGAAGCTGCGCCACTGGCCCCAGGACCGGCAGTCTGCCCGCGTACGCTTCCAGCTTGAGTGCCGACCTGCGGCCGCGGGCTTGGGCGGCGCGCCACCGGTACTCGAGATCCACTTTCACCAGTTCAATGGCCAGTTCTCGCAGTTCCGACTCCGTCCCTCCTTCCGTCGCATCGCGCAGGATTGCCGCAATCGATGGCTTGCGTCCCGACCGCCACGCATTCTCCAGGCGAGCGATCGCATCTTCATGCTTGGGCATCATGGCGGCTGCCATAAAAGTTAACGAGTGCTGCGATTCTGCCACTGCCTCTGCACGTCGGCCAGAATTCGTCGCACCGTGCGATCGGAACGCTCGACTGCCGTCGCGATTTCCTCGTGGGAGTAGTCGGCCAGCCGCATTTCGACGATCTGCCGGGCCAGAGGACCAAGGCCGGCCAGCATCGATTCCAGTTCGTCGGCAACGACTGTCGCCGCGGCCGGATCGGGCTCGCGGCCGGCCACGGCTTCAGCCAGCCAGTCTCCGTCCGTCAGCTCTCGGGGAGTGGTTTCCCGCTGTAGCGAGCGCTTGGCCGCGGAGTGATGCTCGGCCTGCTTGAGCAGCTTGTGCAGCGCAATCGACGACAGCAGCCGCCAGAGCGGCGCGCCGCGGCCGAGCTCCAATTCCCCCAGGGCGGCCCGGCGGAAGAAGCTGCGAAATGCCGACTGGGCGACATCTTCCGCGTCGATGCGCCGACCGAGCTGGCGCGAGATTCTCGGCCGCACCAGAGCCAGCAGCCGGCCGATGTATCGATCAACGACCACCTGTGGAATTGCTGGATCGCCGGAGGCCAGGCGGTTGGCAAGCAGCGCCGAAGATTCTTCCATTTTTCTGGTCCGAGCGTGTCCGGTCAGCCGCTGGTATCCGGATCAACCATTGTGGACCCGCCGCTCGTTCGGCACAAGGAAATCCATTGCAGGGAGAAGGTCGCATGGCCTATGTCGTCACTCAACCATGCTTTGGCTGCAAGTATACCGATTGCGTAACGGTCTGCCCCGTCGATTGCTTCCATGAGGGCGAGCAGATGCTGTATATCGATCCTGAGGAATGCATCTGCTGCGGGAACTGCGTCGCTGAATGCCCCGTGGAGGCGATTTTCCCCGAGGAGGACGTGCCTGATGAATGGCGCGACTTTATCGCGCTCAATGCTGAGATGGCGCGCGGGGCGCCGTCGATCACGGAGAAAAAGGCGCCGCTGGCCAGCGCCGGCAACGAGTAGCGCTGCCCACGGCTTTCAAAGACCGGATTCGCCGGACGGCTTCGAAAGGCCGTCCTACAAGTGCTACCGATCGTCCTGAATAATCTCCAAATCCGTTTTGAGACTCCGCATATACGCCCGCCACTGGGCGTCCAGCGAGCGGCGGTCCATCTTGATGCACTCGTCGAACATCTGGTTGAGACTGTCCTGGCTGAGGATCACCTCCGGCGGCATTTCCCCCAACCGGCGGTAGAAGGCGATGAAGCCGTCGAAATGTTTTTCGAGCAGGAAATGGGTCAGGGCCCAGGCCTGGCCGTAACCGGCGACCAGCGTCACGTGATTGCCGGCGTAGTCGAAAATCTGATCGCCCACGATGAAGTCCAGATTGGAGTGCTCGCGATCCGGCTCCAGCATGCGATACCATTTCAACCGGTCGCCATTCACCGAGCCGATCCCTCCCCACGACGCGCCGTCTGGAGTCTCAAAATAAGTCGCCAGCCCTTCGTGGACCCAGGACGGAATGCGCACGTCGCGCGGCAAAAGGCCCGTGTTGCCGGCCATTTGGTGGGTCGCTTCGTGGCTGACGACCTCGATGTCCAGGTTTTCGCGCTCCATGTTGACGATGTACTGGAGCGTGTCGGCCGAGCGGCGAATGTCTGCTGCGTTGAGCGCCCGTTTCTTGACCGCCTCGTTTTTCAAGTCCTGAAACTGATCGGAAATCTTGAGAAGTTGCTGGAACTCCTCGGTCGTGCCGTTGTCGTAGAACACGGCCGTGTTGTTGTCGGAGCTCCAGAAGCCGGCCGCCCGGCTCAGCCCCGCATCGAGCTTGGTGGCGAAGAACAAGTAATCCTGGTGGTTCTGGAACAAGACCACCTTCAGCCGCTCCTTGGGAATCTCCAGTTCCACGCCGCTGGCGTAGAATTTGAGCAAAAAGCTCTCATAGACCTGCTCCAGCAGGTCCAGACGCTCCTGGGCCCGCGGCACTTTCCGGTTCTTGGCCGGCTTGGGGTCCGTATCGTGCAGCAGGATGTAGTGCTTGCTCATCTGGATCTTCATTTCGGGCCGCCCGATCAGATCCCGAATCTCCTTCTCTTCCTTGGACGAGTCGGCAATCGGCTGATCCATCAGCGTCTTGAGCTTTTTGACCAAGAGGCCGCGCGAATGCTGCGGGTTGATTTGCAGCGTCTTGTCCACCGCTTCGTAAAACTGCACGAGCAGTCCGTGCCGCAGGGCCCACTGGGCTGCTTGAAACCGCTTGTCGGCATCGTTGCCGGCCCGGCCGATTTGCTTGTTGAACTGTTCCTGGAGCGTCGGCACCTTTTTGATCTCGGTGCCCGGCTCGAGCTTGAAATACATCGTCCCCAACTTGGGATGGTTGAAGGTCACGGTCCCGCCGGCGTTGACCGTCGTCTTCCCCTGAAGGACCACCGTCAATCCGCTGCCAAGCTGGTAGAAGACAATGTCGGCCCGTGCCTGGCTGGGGAGGAGCGCCATGCTGACGGCCAATACCGCCGCGAGCGTAGTTCGCAAGTGCGAATGCAAAAAACCAGACATGACTGGCTCCATCGAGGGCTAGTTAGCTTTGAAGGGAGGGGCGGCGTTTGGCAAATCGACCGACTCGGCGCCGTGCATGGTACACATGGCGCGGAACACGGCCGGGTCGATGTTTTCCGAGATCAGCCGCACCGAACCGTCCGCCATCATGGTGATGGCCCCCTTCTGACCGTGCGAGCCGAAGCCCGTAAGCTTGTCAAAGTAAGGCTGCCGAGCGCCGCGGATCGTCGATCCGCCTCCCATCACCCACGGATTGGACAGTTCCCCCACGCCGATCACCATGATCGTGTTCGAAGTGCCGTCGGTGATTTCGCTAGAAGCAGCAATCCGGTCGTATCCAAAAATGCCGGCCCGCGGATCGGTGCGGTCGAGCTTGCCGGCCACCACATTGCGAGCGTCCTCAATTCCCGACATGCCCACGAAGTGCGTCAGCGCCAGGTGCTCAAAAGGATATCCTTTCCACCGTTGTTTGGGATTTCCTGGGACCAGGAATTCAGGAACCAGGGTGCAGCCAAACGTCATATTGCGGTCGTCATGGAGCGGCTTGGTCAGATCGAACTTGTCGTAGATCTCCTGGTGCCCCATAAATGGCAGGATGTTGTGCATCCAACTGTAATGTCCCTGCATGGTTGTTCTGCCGTCGTCTCCCACGCGGAGGACGCCGGCCAGTTTGGCTCGGGAATCGCCGTGCCAGGTCGGAAGGGCGGTCGCCAGGCCGTGGGGATTGGGAGTTACGCTCTCGAGCGTCTCGAAAGTATTTTGCGGGTTTTTCCGGGAGATGATCTTCACCATCTTGCCGCCTTTATCCGTCGTCCCTTTGCCCGCGCTGCTCCCGCCGGGAGGGGCGCTGGATCCCGCAGCCGGCGGCGATCCAGATGCTATGGGTGGCGATGCCATTGGTGCTCCGCCCGTCGGTGTCCCCGAGGCAGTAGCCGTAGGCACGCTACCGGGTCCGAATGTGGGCGCTTTAGTCGCAGAAATTGTACCCGTGGGGCCGGCGGATGACCCCATCGGTGGGGTCGTCGTCCCAGCACCCGGTGCAGTGCCGGGAATGCCCGGCATCGGTGAGGCGGCAGGAATCGCAGCAGTCGCATCCGGAGAAGGGACCGGGCTCGCGGCAGCCGTGGGTGCGGGAGAAGGGACCGGCTCGACTGCCGGCGAGAGACTGGCTGGCGGTGAAGTGTTGGCTGCTACCGGCGTAGTGCCGATGCTAGAGAAGCTGGTCGCTGCGATCACCCCCACGAGAATCAAGAGCACGAGGGCGACGCCGCCGATCGAGCCGATAATAACCCAGTTGGGGCCATCGGACTGGCTTCCGTACATCGCCTGCTGGCCGAGGGGCGCAGCGCCGTAGGGCGCCGCAGGCATCGGCCGGCCGAGCGGGTCATGCCCTGAAGGAAATGCGACCGACGGGCCGGTCAGGCTGGCGGTCATCAAGGGATCAGCCAGTGGATCATTGCTCGCCAACGGATCCAGGCCGAATGCTCCCACGGCCGGTTGGGCGACGGCCGCCGGAATGGGAATTGGCCGCCCGCAGGCAGGGCACGGCAGGCTTTGGCCGCGGAGCGACTCCGGCGCTTTGTACGATTTGCCGCAGGCACACGCAACCACCAGGCCGGCCGGGCCTGCCTGTTTCTTCACCGGAGCGGATGCTTGCACCGCCTGGCGGGCCGGCGACGCTGGTGCTGACCCGCCGATGGCGATCGGACTGCCGCACGATGGACAGGCGGCGGTCGTACCCGCCAAATGATCGGGCGCGGAGAACCATTTGCCGCAGCGGCAAGTCACCGTCAAAGCCATGCCCCTTCCTCCCGGGAAGTGGGGAGATTGGTAGTAAAGAGGCCTTTGAGTCTACCATAACCGCCTGTGGAAGCAACGATTTTGCGTAAACGGACCTCAAATCGGCGACCGAACGAGTCCCGGAGCAATGTCAGCATTCAGCGATTCGGTTTGGCCGGCGCGGAGGCTCTCGAAGGCGAGAGCGCCCATGACCGCGTTATCGGTACAAAGCTCAGGAGGGGCAATGTGCAGCTCCACGCTGTACTTATCCGCCATGATGGATAGCTCGGTGCGCAGCCGCCGATTGGCAGCTACGCCGCCGCCAACGCACAGCCGGTCGTGATGGGTGTGCTCAATCGACACGCGGCATTTTTCAACCAGCGTCTCGACGACCGATTCCTGAAAGCTGGCCGCCATGTCGGCAATCTGCTGCGGCGTGAGATGGTTGGCCGAGAATTGCGGCTTGTCGGGGCCGCAGATTGCGTAGCGGACGGCCGTCTTGAGGCCGCTGAAGCTGAAGTCCAGGCTCGATTTGTCGCCCGCATAGCCACGGGGGAAACGGTACGCGCGGGGATTGCCTCGTTCGGCGGCTATCGAAATCGACGGACCGCCGGGATAGGAAAGGCCCAGCATGGTGGCCACCTTGTCGAACGCTTCCCCCGCTGCGTCGTCAATCGTGCCGCCGAGAAAGACGAACTCGGTCGGACTGCGACAATCGTAGAGATGGGTGTGTCCCCCGCTGACGATCAGGCCGGTGCAGGGAAAAATGTCGCGGCCGGCGGCCATGCGGCAGGCGTAGATGTGGGCGTGCAGGTGATTGATCGCGACCAGCGGCTTTCCGGTCGCCAAGCATAATGCCTTGGCGGCGCACAGGCCGACCAGCAGCGACCCGGCCAAGCCCGGTGTTGTCGCCACCGCAATCGCGTCCAGATCGGCGAGCTTCACGTTCGCTCGCCGCAGCGTTTCGTCGATCACCGGCACGATCCGCTCGACGTGCGCCCGCGCGGCAATCTCCGGCACCACGCCGGCGAACCGGCGGTGCAGCTCATCCTGCGAGGCGACGACGCTGCCCAGCACCGTCAAGTCCTCGGCAATCACGGCGGC
>DATKDU010000486.1:0-7180 GCA_035512595.1 Pirellulaceae bacterium | reverse complement strand
ATGTTCTGCTGGTTGCGGGGATCGATGTTGGCGGTCGGCTCGTCGGCCAAGAGCAGGCTCGGCTTGTTGGCCAGGGCCCGCGCGACGGCGACCCGCTGCTGCTCGCCAACCGACAGCGCGGTCGGTTTGTGGGTCATCCGGTGCGACAGGCCGACGCGGTCGAGCAAGTGCCTGGCTCGCGGGAGATCCTTTTTGCCGCGGGCGAAGGTCATCCCCAGCGTCACATTTTCCAGTGCCGTGAATCCCGGCAGCAAGTTGAACGTTTGAAAGACGTAGCCGATTTTTGCAGCCCGCACGAGATCCGTGCGATGCTCCGACAGCTCGCTCAGCTCGATGTTGTCGATGCGGATCGTGCCGCTGTCGGCCCGCGTGATGCCGGCAATCACGTGCAGCAGCGTCGTCTTGCCGCAGCCGCTGCGTCCGATCAGCACGACCTCTTCGCCGTCCGCCACGCGGAACGACGGAATGTCAAGGATCGGCAGTCGGCTGCCGTCCCCCTGGCGGTACGATTTTTTCAGGTCGCGGATTTCGAGCATCGGAACGGTGCTTGGTTTACGAATCAACGCCGAGTGTGGTTCACCCCCGCCGCATGGCCCGGGCGATATCCCGCTGGCTGGAAGCCTTTTTCAGCGTCTCGCGCTTGTCGTGCAGCTTCTTTCCCTTGCACAGGCCCAGCAGCACCTTCGCCACCCCCCGCTCGGTGAAATAGACCTTCAGCGGCACCAGCGTCAGCCCCTTCTCGTGGGCCTTGTTGGCGAACTTGCGAATCTGCTCCCGCTTCATCAGCAGCTTCCGCGGCCGTTTGGGGAGATGGTTCCATAGCGTCGCCTGCGGATACTCGGCAATGTCAGCCCCGACGAGCCACACCTCGCCGTCCTTGACGCGGGCGTACGACTCCTCCAGCGACAGCTTCCCGTTGCGGAGGCTTTTGACCTCGCTCCCCTGGAGTTGAATGCCGCACTCGAGCGAATCGAGGATCTCGTAGTTGAAGCGGGCCTTGCGGTTGTCGGCCACGAGCTTGCCTGCGGGCTCCTTTTTTTTGGTGGCGGTTTTTTTGTCGGCTTTGGCCATGGGCAGTCACGCGGCGGCAGTGCGTCGTTGTCGCTACCCATTGTGAAGTGCATCGGCAATTGACGGAAGGGGAATCGGCCGACCTGTCCGAGCCGCGATCGGCCGATAGAATGGACCCTGTGACCATTTCCCTCGAACTGCCGCTCGTTTCTCCCGCCGATCGCCGGCTGCCGCGGTGGCTGAAGCGCGAGATTCCCAAGGGGAACGCCAATCATTTCACGGCCGGCCTCTTGGAGGAATTGAATCTCGAAACCGTCTGCGACAATGCGAAGTGCCCCAACCGGATGGAGTGCTATTCGCAGAAGACGGCCACGTTCATGATCCTGGGTAATGTCTGCACGCGGCCGTGCGGCTTTTGTGCCGTCGAGCGGGGCCGGCCGGCACTGCCGGCGGACGACGAGCCAAACCGCGTCGCCGAAGCGGCACTGCGGCTGGGGCTGAAGCACGTGGTGATCACGTCGGTAACGCGCGACGACCTGCCTGACGGCGGGGCCGAGCATTTTTACCGCTGCGTCCTGGCGGTCCGCGAGCGGACGGGAGCGAGCGTCGAGGTGCTGACGCCTGACTTCGTCGGCTGCAAATCGGCCCTGGAGCAGGTCGTGCAATCGGCGCCCGACGTCTTCAACCACAACACGGAGACAGTGCCGCGGCTTTATCGGCCGGTGCGGGGACCGAAGTCGGACTACCGCTGGACGCTCCGCTTGCTCAAGCGCGTCAAGGAGCACAATTGCCAGATCAAGACCAAGAGCGGCCTGATGCTCGGCCTGGGGGAAACGCACGAGGAGATTCTGGACACGCTGGCAGATCTGCTCGATGCCGGCTGCGACTTTTTGACCCTCGGCCAGTACTTGATGCCCAGCGCCACGCTGGCCGACCACTACCTGCCGGTGGTGCGGTACATTCCGCCGGAGGAGTTCGCCTTTCTGGGCCTGGCCGCCAAGAGCATGGGCTTCAAACAGGTGGCCAGCGGGCCTTTCGTCCGCTCCAGCTATCACGCCCGCGAGATGGCGGAAATGTTCTAGCCCGCCAGGGCATCATCTGCTATCGTCCGCCGCCACAAGCCTGAAGCGCCAGCGAAGGAAACGTCCGCATTGAAATGGACGGCTTTCCTTCGCTTGCGCTTCAGGCTTGTGGGAGGCGACGATGTCCCTGCTGCTTTCCGTCCTCCTCAAAACCGCCTGCCCCAGCACGCACCACAAGCTGGCGATCGACGCCCTGCGCTTCCTTCGCGGCGAGTCCGCCGACGACTGGCGCGACCTGTTCCTACGGTTTCACAAGCCGCTGCTGGCCGGCGTAAAAGCTCCCGATGAGGAGCTCAAAGATTTCGGCAACCACGTTCTTTATCTGGGCGAGCGCCCTTGGGGGGGCGCCACAACGGCGGCCCGCGAGAAATTCGACCAGCTCGTCGCCGCCCTCGGTGAGCGCCGCTGGTCCGATGCGGCCTTCGCCGCCGGCATTTTGAGCCACTATATTAGCGAGCCCCTCTTCCCGCTGAACACGCGGCAATCCGAGGCCGGAAACGTCGTTCAGCCGGCAATCGAATGGTGCGTCAACCGCTCGTATGGCCAGCTCCAGGCGATTCTCGAAGACGATCTGGGCGGATATCCGGCCGTGGAGGTCCCCGACGCTGCCGACGGCATCGAACAGCTCCTCCGCAGCGGCGCGAAAATGGCCGCGTCGCACTACGAACCGCTGCTGGCGCACTTCGACCTCGGCCGCGTGCTGCTCGATCCGGATGAAGCGCTCGACCAGGAGTCGCAGGACCATCTGGCGGTCTGCCTGGGAGCGGCAGTTGTTGCCTTCGCCCGCGTGCTGGAGCTGGCGATGGAGAAGTCCGCCGCCCAGCCGCCGCGGCAGGAAGTGTCCCCCAGCGGACTGTTCGCCTCTTTGAAAGCCCCCTTTCGCATCCTTTCCTGCCACACCTACGAACAGATCACCCAGCGGCACATCGAAGCGATGCACGAGGAACTGGAGCTGACCGGCCGCGTGACCCAGTCGCTTCCCGAGGAGCCGCGCGAGATTCGCCGGCTGTATGCCGAGGAGGTGCTGCGCGTCCCGCTGGCGCAGCTTGCCGCTGAGGAACCGGCCGCGTGCGGGAAAGAGTACGGCACGGGAGCTGCTCCCCGTTATCGCGAGAACCGATTGCGCAGCGGGCCGGCAGTAGTGCGTCCTGCGAGCCGGGCGTCGCAACTGGCCGGCGCGATGATTGGGCAACAAGCCGCCGACCATCCGACGATCCTGAAGATGACGGCGCAAATCAGCCGCGCCAGCCCGATCGAGGACGCACCGCTGCTGACTCGCCGGCAGGCCGCCCGCCTGCGGGCGACGGCCATCGACACGATCGGCGACCTGCTCGCCGCCGATCCGCAGTTTCTCGCTGAGCGACTGCGCCTCCGCGGCGACGAGGCTCAGATCATTGATCAATGGAAGGCAGCGGCACTCCAGAGCTGCGAGCGGCCGCAACTCGGCGGGCAGCAGGCTGAGTCGCGATCGGACTTGCGGCTTGCGATGGATCGGCAGCTTTCCGCAGGCAGTACGTTTCTACGCCACAGGGCGGCATAGCGACGGAACGCAGGATGGTACGGCCGCGAGTACAATGACAGCGATTTGCAAATATGCCGCCGACTGGAAACAGCAGTCCAAGTACCTGTCGAATACGACGCAGATTGACTCGGGTTAAGAACTTTCATTGGCCTACTCCGGTATCTCCACCGCCTCGCCGTCGTTCCGCTGGAAGAGCCGCTGGAGGGTCTTGGGGTCGATCGACTTCGTGAGCATCCGTACCGCGCCGTCGCAAAAGCAGGTGTTGAAGCCTTGACCCCCTGGGCCGATGAGCCCCTTCAGTGGGTCTTTGGCATCCGGCTCAAAATCTCCCGGTTTGGTCCAGATCACGGCGCTCTCATCCGCCGCTTCCACGATCATGATCGTGTTGCTCGTGCCGTCAATCACCGCCGCCAGCGAAATGCCGGCCGCCTGATCCTTCCCTTTGTCCGTCGCATCCGGATCGACGAATGCCGCGTTCTTTCCCTTCGCGCCGAGATAGGTCGTCATTCCTTCGCCGGCCCTGCTCGTCGGCGAGCGGTACGTCGGCGGGATCTTGGCAATCAGCTTCTTGTTGTGCTCGCTGTCCCACGGCTCGTCGAGGCGGAACTGATCGTACAACTCCTGCTGCTCGAGATACGGCAGCATGTGGACCCGCCAGGAGAGCTTTGGCTTGCCGTCGGCAGTCAGCGTATGCGCGGCCGGAAATCGCCGCCACGTGTCGTGATAGTTATGCATCGCCAGGCCAAGCTGCTTGAGGTTGTTCTGCGACTGCATCCGCCGGGCCGATTCGCGGGCCGCTTGCACCGCCGGCAACAAGAGCGCCACCGCGACCGGCGCGGTCGTGCCGACGTTCGCCGTCGGCAGCGTCTGCCGCGTGGTGGTTTCCAGGCCGCGCGGCGTGCGGCGGACGACCGTCACCCCCGGCTGCAAATGCCGATGGATCGAGCGCGAGGCTGGCAGCATGGCTCCATCGAAAAGCTGCGGCGGCCGGCCCGAGCTGAACTCGCGGAACCCCTCGTTCATCCCGGCCTGCACCATCGGCAGGAATATTTGCAGGTAAGGATACGACGACTCGAACATCCGCCGCGAATCCTGATAGGTCACCGCCACGATGCTCCCCTCGCCCGCCATCGCGGCAGTCACCGCCGGTGCGTCGGCCAGCGACTTGTCGGACGGCGGCCGGCTGAGAATGCTCCGCACCGTCTGCGGATAAAGTGCGACGATGAGCTGCTTGTCGGTCAGGCTCCAGGCGGGCTGCACGGGGAGAAAGCCGCCGCCGATTGACAGATGATGAATCTGCTGGCCGTCGTGCTCGGTGGTCTTGATCTCTACGGGTTCCGGCCCGAACTCCTCCTTTTGCTCCTCCCCGCGCGTGAGCGCCGCGAGTTTCTGCTGCACGGCCGCCAACTTGGCCCGGTCTTTGACTTCGACGGTGGCCACCAGCCCCGTGTACCAGCCGTCGGCCGCGCTCATCGAGACGGTCCACGTCGAGCCCAGCGATGCGAGCACGTCCTCCCTGAGCTTCACGCCGCTGGCGTCTTCCATGTGGCGGAGCGCTTCGTCCCACTGCTGGGCGGCAAATGGCCCCCCTAGCTCGCGGACCAGGCCGTCGGTCGTGTCGAACGCCTTGGCGGCATCGAGCGACAAGGCGGTCGCGAACAGCGCGTCGGACGGAATGTGCGCTAGTTGCGCCGGCTTGATCCCCGGGCCATCGAGCAGGGTCAGAATGCCGCGGGATTTGCCGTCGATCGTCGCGAGCGACTTGCTGACGATCCCGTCGGCGTCGAGGCCGGTGACCGTCTGGAGCGTCTGAATCTGATCGAGCCCCAGCGCGGCGGCGATCTGCTCCCCCTGCGGACCGGCCAGCGGCAATAGCGTCTCGCGCAGCGTTTTCACGTTGACATACGACAGCGACGCCCGCCGCTCGACGGGCAGATCGGCCTCTAGTTTGGTCAACCAGGCGGGAACCTTCTTGGCGGCGATTCGGGCTCGCATCCCGTCGATCACCCCTTCCCCCAGGCTGAGGAAGAAATAGTCCCCATCAGCGCCGAACACCATCGGCACGGGGAGCGCCTGCGGATCGGCGGCGAGCAGGTGGAACTTCTTTCCGCCGATCATCACTTCCTGGAGACGCTTTTCCTCCCCGTCGCCGGCGGCGAGCAGATTGGCCAGCGACTGAGCGAGCTTTGCCGCATTGGCATCGGCCTTGACGATCAGGCCGGCCTCGATATCGACCGATTGTTCCTGCGGCACGAGCTTCGTGACGAAGATGGCCGTGGGGCGGGTCAGGATTGCGCGGGACCAGATCGGGACCATCGCAGCCGCCTCTTTGATCCGCGGGTCCTGCGACTGGCCGAGCTGCTCGGTCACCTTGGCCAGCGAATCCTCCAGGGCTTTGGCGAACCGGGCCAGCTCCGGCTCCGCCAGCAGTTGCTCGGTGTGGTTCTTGCTCGCCGGGTCGGCCTTGGCCATCCCCGACCAGGTCGCGTAGAGCAGGCACTGCTCCGGTGCGACGAAAGCCAGATTCGGGTCCACCTTCTCCGGCGGCATTCCCAGCGGCAAGCCCACGCCGCCGGCAGCCAGAATCAGGATCATCATCTGCGACATACCCATCGCGGCAAAACCCATTGCTTGCATGAGAGCACCAGAAAGTGAGAGGCCGAGCGGTTGAAGAACGCGGCGAGCGTCGGCAACAACTTGCCAGAGAACGAGAAGTCCCGGTAGCGTACCGCGCCGGCAGAGGAACCGCTAGTTGCGCGACCGATTAACCCGTAGGGCCCGTAGGTTGGGACAAGCTGGCTCCGCCAGCGCCGGCCCACCGCAATGCGGCATGCGTCGCCTCCGACGGCAGCGCAGCGCGTGCTATGGCGGCCCGGCGCCCGCCGAGGCGGCACGTCCCACGCTACCTCGATCGCGCCGGTCACTTCGCTTGGCCGCTGACGAACTTCGAGGGAGGCACGGTGACGTTGATGGCCTGGATCAGCCACTTGTCTTCTTCGCGTTCCAGCACCGCGTTAAATACGCCGCTGACGCCCCCTTCGTAGGTCACCGTTCCTTGAATTACGGCCAAACGGCGGGTCGGGGTGACGTTGATGCGGATGTTCGTCACCGCCGCGTCCTGATACCCGCTGAAGACGGCGTAGTTTGGCTCCTGGAGCAACGCCTCCAGCGCCAGCGGCGCGGTGCGCTGTTTGGCAAACGTCGAGAACAGGGCATACGCCCCGGCCGCATCCTTGTCCTTCATCTTTTGGAGATAGGACTCTACGACCGGCTCGACGTTGACTTGCTCGGCCCGCGCCATTGCGCCGATGCTAATCGCGAACACGACGAAGATGCCGCCGCACACGCACGGAACCACTAGCGCAATCCCGACGATGGCCAGGATGATTTTCAGCGGGTTCCGCGAGCCGGTCCGCGGCACTGACGCAGGCGCCTGGAGCGATGCATCCGTGGGAGGAGCGTATGGGGATTCGGGGCTGGACATGGTCGCGTCCCAAGAGTGTAGGCCGAAGTGACTCCAGCCTACCCGCTGGCGCATCACGATGCCAACGGCGTCCGATTCGTT
>DATKDU010000485.1:0-19456 GCA_035512595.1 Pirellulaceae bacterium | reverse complement strand
GTTCTCGACGATCGCCAACTCGGCCATCTGCCGGTCGTCGACCTCGCGAATCTGCACCGGCACGCGTTCCCAGGCGGCCAGTTGAGCGGCCCGCAACCGTCGCTCGCCGGCAACGATCTGGTAGCCGTCGCCGTGGCGGCGCACGACGATCGGCTGCAAGAAGCCGTGCGCGCGAATGCTGTCGCACAGGTCGGCGATCTCGGCCTCGTCGAAGGCCTCCCGGGGCTGATAGGGATTGGGCGTGATCAGGCACAGGGGCAGCCACTGCTGGCCGTCTTCGCTGCGCGTGACGTTGACGTCGCCGTTATTGACGATCGAGCTATCCACAAACGGGCCGCTGCCCGGCGAGCCGTCGCTGCTGCTAGCAAATCCGTCCGCCGGCGCAACCGGCCCCGCTCCGTCCAAGCTGCGGCCCAACAACGCTTCCAACCCGCGACCCAATCGACGTTCTTTAGACACGCTCCAACACCTCCTGGCACAATTCCACGTACGCCCGGGCGGCGCGCGATCGCGGGGCGTAGTCGATCACCGAGCGACCATGGCTCGGCGCTTCCGACGCGGCGGCGTCCCGTGGAATCACGGTTTCAAAAACAATTCCCCCGAAGAATTCGCGGACCTCGCGATCGACCTCGGCCGTCAACTCCAACGCCGCGTCGTGCATGGTCAGCAAAATCCCTCCAAACTGTAATCGGCTGTTCGAGCGGCTGATCACCTGTCGGATTACATCGATCATCTGGGCCAGCCCCTCCATGGCGAAGTACTCGCACTGGATCGGCATCAGCACTTCGGTGCTGGCGGAGAGGGCCGTTTGCGTGAGCGTGCCGAGACTTGGCGGGCAATCGATCAGCACGAAGTCGTACCCTTCCAGCTCGGCGATCAGATGATGTCGCAGGATTGCGGCCTGGCTCCCGTCCGCCTTGGCGAGTGCATCGACGTCCTGAAACGAGCGGCAACCGGCCAGCAGCTCCAGTCCCGGCACGATCGTCGCGACAACCGATTCGCACAGGGGCTCGCGTATCACCAGGGCATGACGCTCCGCCGGCTTCTTCGCCAGGCCCGTCGTGGCGTTGCACTGCGGATCGAGATCGATCACGAGCGTACGCTGCCCCCCCTTGGCCAGCCCGGCTGCCAGGTTGATGGCGGTCGTCGTTTTGCCAACGCCGCCTTTCTGATTGGCGACGCAGAGGATGCGGACCAAGGCATGTGCCCGGTGAGGAAGGGGACGAGAATCGCTGCGAATGGTATCCGCCGGGTGGAGCTAGCGGAATGGCGATTTACCGCGGCGACAAACGTGGCCGGGCTTGCGCGTCACGGGCAGGGCGTTCCACGTGAAACGCACGGCTTACGCAATTCGCCTGTTTCACGTGGAACGTGCAGATTGACATGGCCGTGCCGAAAAGTCGCGGCACTGGCCGTTACACGTGAAACGGCTTGCCGTTGGGCATGTGGACGAGCGGGCGCCCGTGAGGTCATCCGCTTGGAAACCGCCCGGAAAGTACTTCCTGAATACGACCTTCGAGGTTTGGGACGCTGTAGATGTCGGTGAATTCCGAAACCTGCCGCTGGAACGCTCTCGCCTCCTCGACGATCAGGTCCGCGCTGATCGCGAGGTTCATAAGCACATCGGTCCAAAAACGCTTGCGAAACTCAGCAGTATGACATGGGCCGTTCCTGCCGTCCTGAAACCGTATTGGGTCCAAAATCATCAGTTGTTCCTGTTGGTAGCCGAGCGCGGCGGCGCGCTCTGCCATCTCTTGTCGCGCGTCCCAGTTGTCGAACCAGTGCTCGCCGAAATCGTTGTCGAGGATGAACAGTCGTCCGATCCATACGGCGGGGTGCCATTCGGTAAGCCCGACGTAGTCGGTGATTTGTCTGAATTCATCCGTGATGACAAAACAGTCCAGTTCCAGAACGTACGTGAACACCTTGATTCTGCGGTGCAATTGGGTCATCTCCACTCAGCCGGGCGGCTCCTCCAACAGTTCGACCGTGTGCCCATCAGGGTCGCGGAGCACGGCGCGCCGTCCCCAAGCACTGTCTTTGGGGAAAGAGACGATCTCGCCTCCAAGGTTCGGGACGGAGGCCACTGCCGCGTTGATATCGCCAATTCGAAAGCCGATCCGCGTACCAACGGTTGGAGACGGAATTGAACCCGACGGATAGATCTCAAACACGGCGTCGCCCAATTCGCATGCCAGATGGGGCGGCCCGCTGCCATGTCGCTCCTCGCGAAATGTCAGCCCCAGCGACTCGTAGAAACGGCGCGAACGGGTGAGATCCGCAGCGCGGATGACAACCAGCGACAGCCGCGGACCCATGGGCTACTCCAGCAAATGCACCACCAGTCCGCTCAGCAGCTTCGGATAAAAATACGTGCTCTTGGCCGGCATTCGCTCGCCGTGTTCGCTGATCGCGCGGACGTGATCGACGGTGGCGGGCATGACGAGGGCGGCCAACTCGAAGCGGCCGCCAGAGCCCAGTTGGCCGGTGGCGTCGCGGCCTGACGTGTCGCCGTCCTTGAGACCTGCAACCACTTCCTCTACCGAGTGGACGTACATCGGCTTGGGAAGGTTGGCCTGCCTAAGCGAGTCGTCCATCAACAGGCGGTGCAGAATCGACACGCCCAGGCCCTGCCAATCGCTGCTATGTTCGGACGCCAGCTCCGCAATCCGTTGCTGCCCCGCGTCGTTGATCGTCGCCACCAGCCACGAGTCATCCTGCGCGGTGTAGAGCGCCAGCCGCCCTTGTTCGCCCGCCGATTCGATGTCCGCCCAAATGCCGACGGCCGCATCAGGCCCAGTCCCCGCCAAGTCCACGGAAAAACAGTCGGCCAGCTTTTCAGCTAGCTTCTCGGCAGTGATCGGAGGAATGCCGCGGAAGAGGCGATGGGTCGGCAAGACCAAGAGGCCCGGGTCGTTCATGCTGACGCACTGCGTGAGCACGAAGTTGGCGGGATGCTCTTCGTCCAGCGGTCCCTGCTCAGCCAGCGCGTCGCGGTAATTGCAGGCGGTCTCGTAGCGATGGTGCCCGTCGGCAATGAACATCGGCCGCGGGTCCATGACGGCCGCAACGCGAGCGATCGTCTCCACGTTCATCACCGGCCACAGGCGATGGACGACCCCCAAATGATCGGTCGCCGTCAGCGGCGTTTGCCCTGCGACCGCCTCCTCGAGCAAGTTCTGAGCTTCATTGTCCGGGTCGGGATAGAGGCCGAAGATCTGGCTCAGGTTCGCCTTGCACGCCTTGGTTAACAGCAGCCGGTCCTGCTTGGCAGCCGCGTGCGTCTCCTCATGGGGATAGATCTTCCCCTGGCCGAATCTTTCCAGTCGGACGCGGCACATGAAGCCCCGGCGGGTGAACTCCTGGCCGCCGCCGTAGGACAGGTTTTCAACCTGTCCAGGCACACTGGCAGCGTGCCCCACGGTGAACGTCTGGTGATAGACGTACAGCGCCGGATCGGGATCGGTCTGAAGCACGCCCTCCTGCCGCCAGTTGCGAAGAAACTTGGCGGCCCGCGTGTACTTGCTCCATTGCTCGTTGTCGCCGGGCTCTTCGCGGTTCAGCTCCAGCCGCACGAAATGCGCCGGATGCTTCTTATAGAGTTGGTTCTGCAGTCCCGGTGAGATCACGTCGTACGGCGGACAAACGACGTCCGACAACGAGCCGACGTGGCCCAGGTTGTAGCGCAGTCCGCGGAACGCTTGGATGGTGGGCATGGGGAAGGGCAGAGGAGTCAGGGGCCAGGATTCAAAATGCGACGGCGGCGATTTTACTATTGGCGCGCCAGCGGCAGCAGGGGGCTGCGTCAGCAATTGGCCCGTACGAAACTAATCCTGATCGCCTCCCATTTCCGCCAGTCGCGTGTCGAGCCGGAAGTCGCACGACACTGACCCGAATCGCTGCTCAAGCTCCAGCAGCGTATCCGCAAGGACGTCGTCGGGAACTGCCCGCCCGTCGTTATACCGGAGCGGCAGTAGAATCTCGAAGCGGCGGAACGGCTTGTCCATACACGGCCGGCCCTTCGGCGGAAAATGGAATCCCCTGCACGGCGAGTTCCGCCAGTGCCGCTGCTGGAACCAAAACCTCACCGGTCCTGTAACTGGTGAAGGAGAATCGCCCCGTTAAATAACCTAGGGCACGGCGTTTGGCATCGGCGTCGGAAAAGCGAATGAGAATCATACTTGTATCATCGCTCGCAGCGTACATGCGGACAAGCATTCTTCCGCGTTCCTTGCCGAAATTTGGCGCTCCTAGTACCGATAATGCTCGGGCTTGTACGGCCCGTCCGCCGGAATGCCGAGGTACTCGGACTGCTTCTTGGTGAGCCTGGTCAGCTTCACGCCGAGCTGGTCGAGGTGCAGCCGGGCGACTTCTTCGTCGAGCTTTTTCGGGAGCCGGTAGACGCCGATCGGATACTTCTCGTGGTTTTCCCACAGCTCGAGCTGCGCCATCACCTGGTTGCAGAACGAGTTGCTCATCACGTACGACGGATGCCCGGTCGCACAGCCGAGGTTCACCAGCCGCCCTTCGGCCAAGAGCAGCACGCTGCGGCCGTTGTCCTTGAACGTGTAGCGATCGACGGCCCCCAGATGGCTCGGCTTGATGTTCACCTTCTTGGCCGCGCCGCTCTTCACCTGGCCTTCCAGCCACGCCACGTCGATCTCGATGTCGAAGTGCCCGATGTTGCAGATAATCGCGTCGTTCTTCATCTGGGCGATGTGCTCGCCGCGGATTATGTCGCAGCAGCCAGTCGTGGTGACGAAGATGTTTCCTTCCTTGCACGCCTCCTCCATCGTCACCACTTCGTAGCCTTCCATGGCCGCCTGCAGCGCGTTGATTGGATCGATCTCGGTGATCAGCACGCGAGCGCCGTAGCTCTTGAGGCTGTGGGCGCAACCCTTGCCCACGTCGCCATAGCCGGCCACTACCGCCACCTTGCCGGCAATCATCACGTCGGTCGCCCGCTTGATGCCGTCCGCGAGCGATTCGCGGCAGCCGTAGAGATTGTCGAACTTGCTCTTGGTCACCGAGTCGTTGACGTTGATCGCCGGCAGCTTGAGCGTCCCCGCTTCCAGCCGCTGGTACAGGCGATGGACTCCGGTCGTCGTCTCCTCGGATAAGCCGCGAATGCCGCCGACCAGCTCGGGGTATTTGTCGAAGACCATGTTGGTCAGGTCGCCGCCGTCATCGAGGATCAGGTTCAGCGGCTCGCCGTCCTGAAAAAACAGCGTCTGTTCGATGCACCAGTCGAACTCCTCGTTGCTCATCCCCTTCCACGCATAGACCGGCACTCCCGTCTCGGCGATGGCCGCGGCCGCGTCGTCCTGCGTGGAGAAGATGTTGCAGCTACTCCAGGTAACCTGCGCGCCGAGCTCGATCAGCGTCTCGATGAGGACGGCCGTCTCGGTCGTCATGTGCAGGCAGCCGGCAATCCGGGCGCCGGTCAGCGGCTTGCTTTGGCCGTACTTCTTGCGGAGCGACATCAGGCCGGGCATCTCGTTCTCGGCCAGCATGATCCGCTTGCGGCCCAGGTCCGCCAGGGAGAGGTCTTTGACTTTGTACGGCAGACGCTTTTCAGTAACGGTGGACACGAGGGACTCCTGTCAACGAAAATCGATCAGTTGGTTATGCTGCAACCGCAGCGCGCTTGGTGCAGCGGAACGGTGAACCGCAAGTCGGGGCGGGGAGCAACTCAGTCTAGTTTTTGCACCCCCGCTTCGACAAGGATCGCGCCGGCTTGTGGGACTGACTTGCGCATAAGCTCTTTTCAGCGGTAGCCAGACGACGGTCAAGTCTGTTATCTCCTTCGCTCGCAAAGGTTTGTGGCAAAACCTGGGTCGCTTATGCCCCCGAAATTCATAAGCGTTCATAAGTAAGGTTGGGTAAGGCTGGTAAATCTGGAACAATTGTCGAGTTCGTCCTCGAATTGGCAAACTTGGGTCCGCCTTCACACCATCCTCGAAGCCTCAGGCGCGCGACGGGTCCCCACGTAGTAGACGCACCTCTGGTGACACCTTTGGTCACACTGGACTCGGAATTCCGAAGTCATCCGACGTAACGTGAGAGTTGGTCGGTAGTTACGTCCATCGTTTTTTTCGGCCACCGGGGAATTCCGGGGAATTCAGCACGCCGGGTCGCGTGTCACTCCGATCGCGACAGGGCTTCAAACGCCCGCCGGGCCTCGGCAATGAACTGCCGGACCTTCTCGGGGTCTTTCTTCCCCGGCGACGACTCGACCCCGCTGGCCACATCGACCGCATCGGGCCGGGCCGTGGCAATCGCCTCGGCGACGTTCTCGGGGGTCAAACCGCCGGCCAGAATCACCGGCAGTCCCATCAGCAGGTCGCGCTCGTTTCGGACGATGTTCCAATCGACGACCTGGCCAGTGCCGCCGTAGGCGCCGGGTTGATAGGCGTCGAGGAGCACCGCTTGGGGGGCCAGGGGCTCTTTGTCCGATTCGCGGCCAATGTCAGAGAGCTTTGCGCATTCCTTCAGATAGTCACTGACACTTAGCAAATTCGGTTCACGGCAGCGAACCGCGCGAACGATTAGAATGTTCAGATCTGGCATGAACCAATTCAAGAACCACCCGTTTGGGTTGAAGTTCAACATGTTGAGCTCGGCGACTTGCTCCGGAAGCTCGTCTCCGTGCAATTGAATACCGTCAATCTCAGCGACTGCTGCAATCTCCAGAATCTCCTCTTGACTGGAATTCACAAAAACTCCGACGAACCGAGGCGCTGAATCGCCGCGTTTTTCTCGGACCCCTCGTGTAATGGCCTGCGCCCTCTCCGGCGTCACGTACCGCGGGCTCTGCTCGTAGAAATTGAGCCCGATCGCGTCCGCCCCTGCTTCGGCCGCCAGCAGGGCGTCTTCGGGGTTGGTAATGCCGCAAATCTTGATTTTGAACATGAAAGTCGCGATAGCGGCCGGGATTTGGGGAATAAACGGGCCTGCCCAAGGGATTATAGATAGGGAGCCGGCCGGCGAGGTTCGACCATCCGCGGAAACGGTGAGTCCAAGCCCGATGCGACGCCGAGCCACTGATCACAAGCCCGATGCGCAAGCGAGGGACAGCGTTCCATCGCCAAACGGCCGTGTCCCTCGCTTACGCGTCGGGCGGCCGCCGGCCCACCGGAATCGCGTCGGGCGGCCGTGTCCCTCGCTTACGCGTCGGGTTTCGATGCTAGCATTCAAGGTGGCAGCGGCAAACGTCGATAGGTGCCGATAGCGCGCCGGTGTTTGCGCATGGATTGCGCTCCTTCGTGTCATAGCAGCAAGGACGCTGACGATGATGGTCCGCCTCGAGAACGTCATTCGTTCTACGCGGACCCTGCTGCGCGGCGCGTACCCGGGGTTGGTGACAGCACTTGCCGCAGCGCTGCTGGTACTGCTCCTGTGGCCCCAGCCAGAGCGAACGTTTGTGGCCGAAGCGATTGCCGCCGCCAGCACTGCGGGGGAAAACCCCTCCGCTGCCGACGTACACGCCTGGCTGAAGTCGGACGAAGTGCTGCGGGCGACGGTGACCAACCTGCGCAGCAGCCAGCCGCGCGAGGTGGCCGAGTTTCTTTCCGCTGCCGCGACCAGCGACCCGATAGCCGCGATTCGCGAGCGAGTGGTGCTCGTTTCGCTGGCGTCTCCCGACGAGCTGCCGCGAGTGTCCATTGGGTGCCAGGCGCCGAGGCGGCGAGCCGCGCTGGCAGTTGCCGACGAACTGGCCCGACAGTTGGCCGAACACCATCCAGCGCAATCGAAGCGAGCTAAGCTGGCGAGCCTCGCCGAGCGCGAGCAGCAGGCCAGCGCGGAGTTGAAAGAGGCACAGGGGTCCCAGGAGCGGCTGACGGTTGAGCTTCAGGGTCTGCGGCACGCCCACCTGGCCAGTGCCGTCGCGTCGGCGCCCGCCGCTCCTGCTGCGACGCCGGCTGCACCAGCGACCGACCGCCCATCGACGGAGCTATCGCGGACACTGGAGTCGCTCAAACTCGAGCGGGACCGCCTCTTGGAGATTTATCTGCCGGCCCATCCGCAGATTCAGTCGCTTTCGGCCCAGATTTCGCGGTTGGAAGAGTCGCTGCGGCGCAGCGCACCGAAGCCGGAGCTGCACGGTGCGGCTCATCATCCGGCCAACGAATCGCTGGGTGATAAGACGGTGCTGCTCGAGTGGCGGCGCGGCGGCCAGTCGCAGGATGTGCCAGCCAGCGGCCAGAAACCGCTGCCGACGACTGATTCCCGCACGGAGTTAACGGCGGCCATCCAGCAGACGCAGCTCGATCTGCTGGCCGCCACGCACCGGCGGCAGCAGGCCGAACAAGCGTGGCAGTCGCTGAACGAGCAGCGGCAGAAAATCGAGTCCGCCGGCGACTTCGCCTGGCAAATTCAGCCGGCCCAGATCGTGACCACTGGCGGCGAAAACCCCGCCCGGAACCAACTGGCGACGGCACTGATCGCGGCGACGATCGGCGGGCTGGGAATCGGCTGGCTGGCTGCCCGCGACACGCGGCTGACGACGGCGGCGGAACTGCGATCGAGCGTGGCGCTGCCGGTGCTGGCGACTTTGAGCAGCGGCGACAGCGAACCCCTGGCCGAAGCAACTCCCTCGCCAGCACAGCGGGCCGTGCAAATGGCCACGCGCTGTGCCGAGGTGGTGCTGGCGACGTTCGTGCTGACTTTGCTGGCGGCGATCGCGCTGGATCGCGGGCTGATGGGTGATTTGACGTACGATCCGCTGGCGACGCTGGGGGAACTGGTGCAGCGGCTGGTGTGAGAAGGGACGGCCCGGAAGGGCCGTCCTACAAAACTCCGATTGGGGGCTTTCTCCCGGTCGGACGGAGCGTGCGGCTGGCGCCGCGTGCGGCGGAAAGGGTGAACCAGATTCGCCCAGCGGCACAGCTTGCCGTCTGGAGCATGCTGGCAGACCCGTCCGATGGGAATGATGAGAGACTGCACTCACGAGAAACTTCGCGGCCTATGTACGAGAGCCACTTCGAGCTATCCGACCGTCCCTTTGCCGCCGCGCCGCTGGTTGCCGGTTATGTGCCGACGGCCAACATCGAGCACGCGCGGCAGGCGCTGGTGCGGTGCGCCCAGCGGGCCGAAGGGATCGGGCTGGTCATCGGCTCGGCGGGGACGGGGAAGTCGCTGCTGTGCCAGATCCTGGCCGACCATTTCCGCCAGCGGCAATTCCAGGTGGCCCTGCTGACCAGCGCGCGGCTCGCCAGCCGCCGGTCGCTGCTGCAAAACATCCTCTTCGAGTTGGGCCTTCCTTACCGCGGGATGGACGACGAGGAGCTGCGGCTGTCGCTGATCGACCATTTGACCCCGCGCGGCGGCTCGCAAGGGCTGGTGCTGATCGTCGATGAGGCGCACACGCTGCCGCTAAAGCTGCTGGAGGAAGTGCGGCTGATCAGCAATTTCGTCCAGGGGGGGCAAATGCGGGTGCGGCTGGTGCTCGCCGGCTCGCCGGCGATGGAGGAGCGGCTGGCCAATCCGAAGCTGGAGTCGCTCACCCAGCGGATCGCGGCCCGCTGTTACCTCGCCCCGCTCAATCGCGAGGAGACGAGCGACTACGTGCGGGCGCACCTGCGCCGCGTCGGCGGCCAGGCCGAAACCATCGCTCCCGACCCGGTGCTGCGGGCAATCCATCAGGCCAGCGACGGCATTCCGAGGCTCATCAACCAGGTGTGCGATCACGCTCTGATCTTGGCGGCGCTCGACGGGCAGAAGGTGCTCACGCCGCGGCGGATCGAGCAGGCCTGGGCCGATTTGCAGCAATTGCCGGCCCCCTGGCACGAGACGCCCAAGTCGCCTCTGGCCGAAGCGCCCAGCGGCGGGATCGAATTCGGCCAACTCGACGACGGTCCGGCTGCCGCGACGGCGCAGGTCGAGATTCCATCGGGCGATCCGCTGGGGGAGCACGCACTGGCGGAGCTGAACGAGATCGATCAGTCGATCCGGGGGATGGAGGGCGAGTGCGATCCTCCCGCTGGCACATTGCCGGAAGACGACGCAGCTCGCGACGAACCCGAAGATGCGACGCACGAGCTGTTCGGCGGCGGCTTCGACGAAGAGGAGGTGATCATCGACCGCTTTGCGTCGCTGGAGAGCCGCAGTCTGCCGCCGCGGTCGCGAGTGGCGAGTGTCGAGGGACAAGCGATCGGGCAGGCGCTGGCCGAGCGGGCTGAGCTGGACGAACCGGCGGGGGAAGACGAAGCGGTGGAACGTCCGGTGGTGCGGGTGATCGAGGCAACCGACGAGAACGACGACCACCTGGCGGACGATGCGATCAGCGGGGATTATCGTGCGGCCGATGATCCGGTCTTGCCGGAGCTGACCGAGCCGCCGCAGGAATTTGCCTCGCTGGCGCTGCGGCCTGCGGGGGATGACGACCGGGACATGATCATCGTGGAGAGTGATTTTTCGGCGCGGCACGAGCCGCCGACGCTGAACCAGCGGCGGCGAAAGTACCGCCAGCTTCTGAGCACGCTGCGAAAGGGGTAGCGGCAGGAAAGGATTCGGCCCATGAGCAGGATGCTCGAAGCGCTGCAAAACCTGTCTTCGCGGCCGGCGGAATCCCCGCCGGCGGAGGAGCTTGCTGCGCCGGCGGCCGAGGCACAAGCCGCCGCATTCCCCGATCCGGCGCTGAACCCGGCCGATCACAGCCGGCGGATGAAGGAGCTGCTCGTCAAGCATCTAGCGCCGCCGCGGGCGAGCGAGCTCTTGCGAAACTTGAAGGCCGAGATGAATGGCCTGGGCGGCATGACGGTGCCGATTCCGGCTGCTTTCTCTGGGGCGCCGCCGTCATTCGCTTTCGCCCTGGATGCCGACGACGATTTGGAGCCTGAGCCGTCGCTGCGCGAGAGCATTTCGGTCACATTTCCGGTGGGCAGCGGCGGACCAGGTTCGATCGACAGCGTGGAGAACCTGCTGGCGACGATCGAGGAGGAAGCGGAGAGCCCGGGGGAGGAGATCGCGGTCAGCTTTGGGAGCGAGGAGGGGGAGGAAAGAGGTCAGAGGTCAGAGGTCAGAGGTCAGGAGGAAGGGGTTCAGGGTTCAGGGTTCAGGGTTCAGGAAGAGGAGGAGAGGGTTCAGGGTTCAGGGTTCAGGGTTCAGGAAGAGGGGGCGGAAGGGCAACCACCAGTTAATGCGACCCCGAACGCAGTTAGTCCCGCACCCTCGGGCCTCGATTCGCCTACACCCTCAGACCCTCACACCCTCACACCAGCAATTGTCACCGACACGCCTTCTCCCTCCCTGAACCCTGAACCCCGAACCCTGAACCCTTCGGACGCTCCCGCCGCCGCGTCGCCGCTGGATCACCTGGCCGATGCACGGCCGCTGGTGGAGTATCAGCCGGAACAAGACGAGCCGCCCCCTGCTCCCGCACCGCTGACGCTGCCGCCGCGAACGATTCTCCGCAGCAAGACGCGGCTGGAGCAGCGGGTTATCGACGATCTGGCTCATTCTTCGCGGTCGGTCCCGTTTCGCGAACTGGCGGACCGGCTGACGGGGGACCTGCGGCTTCTCGCGGGACGCTGCCTCTTATTTGCCGGCATTGGCCCGGCCAGCCACGGCGACGATCTTCTCGCGCACCTGGGGGGACTGATGGCCGAAGACGAGGCGGAGGTGTTGCTCGTCGATGCCGACTTCACGCGGGCCGGTTTGTCGGTGGGGCTGGGAGCGCTCAAGGAGACGGGGCTCGGGGAGCTGATGGAACGTGCGGGGCGCGGCGAAGAGCTGATTCTGCCCACGCTCTTGCCGAACGTGTCGGTGTTGCCGGCGGGACGCCAGGCGCTTTCCGATTCGCTGGGGGTCGTCGATCACCTGGCGCAGCTTCTCGCCAGGCTCCAAGAGCGGTTCGCCCTGATCCTGATCGACGGGGGCACTCACACCCAGCCGCTATCAACCTCGCTGGCGCGGCTGTGCGACGCGACGTACTTCGTCGTCCGTCTGGGAGCGACCGACGCCAGCACGGCGACGAAGGCACTGAAAACCTTCCGCGGCAGCGGCGCGCGGGTCATGGGGTGCGTGGCGACCACGGCCGGCACCTGACCGCCGGCTGCCCTCCCCTATTTCCGCCGCCCCGCGCGACGCTACACTATCGCTGGGGCCTCTGCCTGCGGTAGGGAACACGGATGTCGCGCACGCGCCTGACCACGTTCGGCATCGTCCTGGCCGCAGGCGTCGGCATTCTGCTCGGCCTGGGGAGTTTTACGTTCAACTACGCCGAGGGAACGAGCTACCTGTCGAACAATCCGCAGGCCTGCGTCAACTGCCACATCATGCGGGACCAGTTCGACGGCTGGCGAAAGAGCACGCATCACGCAGTGGCGACCTGCAACGACTGCCACGTGCCGCACGACCTCGTCGGCAAGTACCTGACCAAGGTAGAACACGGCTTTCGCCATTCCTGGGGTTTTACGTTCCAGGATTTCCACGAGCCGATCCGGATCAAGGACAGCAGCCTGTCGATCGTCGAGCACAATTGCATCCGCTGCCACGAATCCCTGGTTAGCGAGCTGGCCGGGCACGGCCACTTTGCCGATTGCGCCCGTTGCCACGCCCACATCGGACACGGAGCACGACCCTGATGAACGACCGACCCCGCCGCACGCCGTGGATCAAGTACCTGCTGCTGACGCTGGTGTTTGCCGCCGCGGCCTACGGCATTCTGGCCTTGTACCAGAACATCATGCTCCGCAAGCAGGAGGGGCTGCAAGTTGCCTTTGAGCTGACGAAGCTGACCGAGGACACCATCGATCCCGTCGAGTGGGGCAAGAACTTCCCGCGGCAATACGACAGCTACATCCGCACGGTCGATATCGAGCGGACGCGGCACGGCGGCTCGGAGGCCTTTCAAAAGCTCGACGAAGACCCGCGCTGGCGGGACATCTTCAGCGGCTATGCCTTCAGCATCGACTACCGCGAGGAGCGCGGCCACGCCTTCATGCTCCAGGATCAGGACGAGACTGAGCGGCACCGAGTGCCGCAGCCGGGCGCGTGCCTGCACTGCCATGCTTCCGTGCTGGTGGCCTATCGCGAAGCGGGGGTGAAAGCAGGCGTTCCCAACGACGAGGACCATCGCTGGGAAGCGGTGCAAAAGGGGTTTGAGGAAGTCTGCGCACTGCCCTATGCCGAGGCGCGGAAGCTCGTCACGCATCCCGTCACGTGCCTCGACTGCCACGATCCCCAGACGCTCGCCCTCCGCGTCACGCGGCCGGCGTTCCTCCGCGGGATTGTCGAGCTTGCCAAATCGGACGATCCGGTGCCGCACTTGCCCAGCATCGAGCGCTGGCGGCAAGGGGACCAGAAGAAGCCATACGATCCCAACCGCGACGCCAGCCGGCAGGAGATGCGTTCGCTGGCCTGCGGGCAGTGCCACGTCGAGTACTACTTCCAGGGGCCGGAGAAGCTGGTCACCTATCCCTGGCACAAGGGGCTGAAGGTCGAGCAGATCGAGGCCTACTACGACGAGGTGGACTGGAAGGACTGGACGCACGCGATCTCTGGTGCGCCGGTCCTCAAGGCCCAGCATCCCGAGTTCGAGCTGTGGTCGCAGGGAATTCACGCCCGCAGCGGAGTGGCCTGTGCCGACTGCCATATGCCGTACAAGCGGGACGGGGCAATCAAGATCAGCGACCATCAAGTCCGCAGCCCGCTCTTGAACATTTCGCGGGCCTGCCAGCAGTGCCACAACTACGCCGAGAGCGAGATCCTCGCTCGCGCCGAGGCAATCCAGGACCGGACGAAGGGGCTGCTCGACCGGGCGGAAGACGCGGTGATCGCGGCCATCCGGGCGATCGAGACGGCGCAAAAAACAGGCGCCAGCGACGGCGCACTGGAATCGGCCCGCAAGCTCCACCGCCAGGCGCAGTGGCGGCTGGACTTCGTCGCGGCCGAGAATTCGCTCGGCTTTCACGCCCCGCAGGAATCCGCCCGTATCCTGGCCGAGGCGATCGACCTGGCCCGGCAGGCGCAAGTAGCCGCGCTGCAGACCAGTGATTCCGGTCCGCAGGCGGGAGCGGCTGCGTCCTCAGAGCAACCGAGTGACTAATTCCGCCGGTCGGCGAACTTCCCCTTGCTCGTAAAGCCGAGCCGCTTGTCGTTGGCGCCGAAGTCCAGATACCAGTCTCGACCACCGGCACCGCTGAGGTCGTCGATCTCGCCGTCGTCGAAGACAGTTCCGTCGTTGAGGAACAGTTCCAGGTTGGCGATCCGGCTTTCGAAGCTGGCGCCGCTGCTCCATTCGGCCAGGATTTCCAAGAGAGCCGCTTCGTCGGCATCGTAATCGGTCGTGCCGCCGATGAGGATGTCGTCGTCCGCATCGCCGTAGACCTTGTCGCGTCCTTCGCCGCCAATAATGAGGTCGCGGCCGCTGCCGCCGTGCAGGACGTCGTTGCCCAGACCGCCGAGCAGGATGTCGTTCCCCGCGTCGCCGTACAACTTGTCGTTCCCTGCCTCGCCTTGCAGGATGTCGTTTCCAGCGCCGCCGTAAAGGAAGTCGTTGCCGCTTCCCCCTAGCAGCGAATCGTTCCCTGCCTCACCGTACAGCTTGTCGTTGCCGGCCTCGCCCAGGAGCAGGTCGTTGCCGTGGCCGCCGAACAAAATATCGTTGCCGGTCCCTCCCAGCAGCGTGTCGTTCCCCTTGCCGCCGTAAAGCTTGTCGTTGCCGTCTTCACCCCAGAGCAGGTCGTCGCCGCCGCCGCCGAAGAGCTTGTCGTTGCCCGAGCCGCCGCAAATTTCGGCGTCAATGGTGATCTTGGGATGCACGACGATCAAGTCGTCCCCCCCCAGGCCCAAGGCCACGATCCGCGAAATGGAGTCGTTGTTGAAGATTCCCCATAGCTTGCCGGAATTCTTCACGCGGATCTGCAATTCGTCGGTCCGCTTAGGCCGCGGCTCGATCAGGATGTGGTCCTTGTTGTTCGTCCCGACCACCAGCAGGATCCGCTGCCCCGGATTGTCCGGGTCGTCCACCAGACGCGCTGTTCCCGGCTCGATTCCAATGATCTCCAGCATGTAGTCCTCGACCTCGCCGTCGTCGGCCGGGCCCGTGGGACCGAGGCCGCCGCTGCTGCTGACGCGGAAGCGGGCATAGGTGATCCCCCCCACCGCATCGACGGGCGTCGCAAACGCCAACACGTTGTCGCCGGCGGTCACAAACAGGCTGTCGGCAATCCGCTCGTCTTCGTCGAAGGTGCCGCTGCCGTCGAAGTCGATCCAGGCATCGAGGAAGCCGTCGCCGGACACGGTCACGGTCGTCGTCGCGCAGGAGCCGGCAACCAGACCGGCCGCCAACAGCACGCCGTCTTCATCGTCGCCGTCGAGGTCGGTATCGTCCCCTAAAGCGTCAATGCTCGGCTGTCCGTCGGCATCGGCATCGACGGACGCACCCAGGAACAGGCCCGAGCCGAGCGTGTGGCGCGCGCCATCGGAGGCAAGCAGCGTCCCATAGGAATCGGGGGCATCGCCGAAGTCTTCGTTGCTGTCCTGAAGAGGCAGGACGACCGTCGTTTCGACGTCGATGTTGTTGGCCGAATTCAGGTCGGTCGTCGTGCTGCTTACCGTGGCCGTGTTGCTGATCGAGCCGGTCGCGCCCGCATTGACGGCAACCACGAGGGTGAACGTGGCCGTGGCGTTGGCTGCGAGGGACGGGATCGTCGCCGTGATCGGGCCGGTCCCGCCGACGGCCGGCGTCGTGGCTGTCCACCCGGCCGGCGCGGTCAGCGAAACGAAGGTCGTATTGGCCGGCACCGCTTCCGCAAGCTGCACGTTGGCGGCGGCGCTGGGCCCGGTGTTCGTGACGACGATCGTGTAGGTCTGGTTCGCGCCCGCCTGCACCGGCTCGGCCGCGTCGGTTTTGGTCACCGACAGGTCGGCCTGCGTGATGATCTGGGTCGTTTCGAGGTCCGTGTTGTTGGCGGCGTTGACATCGGTCGTGGTCGTGGCGACCGTCGCCGTGTTGGAAATCGTGCCGCCGCTGGGCGCAGTCGAGTTGACGTTGACGATGAACGTGAACGTTGCGGAAGCTCCGGCTGCCAACGTGGCAATACTGGCAGTCGCCGTCCCCGTGCCGCCGACGGCCGGCGTTGAGACCGTCCAGCCGGCCGGCGCGACAAGCGAAACAAAGGTCGCGTCGGCGGGCACGGCATCGGTGAGCGACACCGTCTGGGCGTCGTTGGGGCCGCTGTTGACCACGGTCACCGTGTAGGTCAGGTTGCTCCCCGCCACGACCGGGTCGGGCGAGTCCGTTTTCGTGACCGACAGGTCCGTTTGCGCATCGACTGACGTGATTTCAATGTCCGTGTTGTTGTCCAGGTTCGTATCGACGTTGGTGGTAGCCACCGTGACCGTGTTGGAAAGTGTTGCGCCGGCCGCCACGTCGGCATTCACGTTCACGACCAGCGTGAAGGTCGCGCTGCTGGCTGCGGCCAGGGTGGCGATCGAAGCGGTCGCCGTGCCGGTGCCTCCCACCGGGGGCGTACTGAGCGTGAACGCCGGTCCGCTGGTCTGCGCCAGCGACACGAACGTCGTCCCCGTGGGAATCAAATCGCTGACGACGACGTTGAGCGCGTCGTTGTCGCTGGAGTTGGCAACCGTCAACGTGTACGTCAGGTCGGTCCCGGCCACGACGGCGTCGGGGCTGTCGGTCTTCGTCACGGACAAGTCTACTTCGGCCCCGGTCACGGCCTGGATTGTCGTCGTTTCGGTGTCGGAGTTGTTGGCCAGGTCGGCATCGGTCGTCGCGGACGAAATCACAGCCGTGTTGCTGATCGAACTGGTCGCGGAAGCATCCACCTGGACGACGAGCGTGAAGATGGCGGTCGCATCGGCCGAGAGCGTGGGAATCGTCGCGGTCACCGTTCCGGTTCCCCCGACGGCGGGGGTCCAGTCAAACGGTCTGTTTTCATCCGCCCTTGGTAACTGGTCCACTCGCCGGGCGCGGCGTTCCGAGAGACAAGGACGCGCCAGCCGTCGCTTGGCGCTGGAGCCGCTGGAGACGCGAACCCTCCTGGCGGCGGACCTTGCGGTCACCAAGACCGACGCCCTCGACCCGGTCCCGGCGGGCGGCACTATCAACTACACGCTGACGATCGTCAACAACGGGCCGGACGCCGCCGCGAATGTGGTCCTGTCCGATCCGATCCCGGTTAATACGTCGTTCCAGTTCGCGGAGCAGACCAGCGGACCTGACTTTCAGGTCGCCTTTCCTGGTTTCGAGACCCTGGAATTCTCGATCGCTTCCCTGGCGGCCGGGGCGTCATTACCCCCGGCCCCAAGGTACAAGGAGAAGAAGATCGCTCCGCCACGCGCAAATGCCCGTCGCCAAGGGCTCTTCGATTCTATGGGGTTATCCGCGGTAATTGCGAGTAGTTGGTGCGAGACTTCGTCGTTTGCCGACCTGTTTTTCGATCGGACTGCCAGTGGGGCTGGCGAAAGCTCGTCCAGGAGCTGACCGTGCAGCTTGTGTAGATCGATCGCATCAGGCTGTGGACGGTATTGGATCATGGCCACTTCTCAGGATACGGCGACGCGTCAGAGGCAAGCACGTAAAGCGATTGTACGCCCTTGGGCGTCAGTCTGCTAACGGCGTCGGCACCACCGGCGTGCCCGGAATCCGCCGCGCGGAGGGATCGCTCGGTGGCTTGTCGAGCGTGATGTAGGCGAACAGGTCGGCCAGCTCCTGCGGGGTGTACTGTTTTTCGATTCCTTCGGGCATCAGCGACAGCTCGCTGACCTTCATCGCCTCGACGTCATCGCGGGCGATCACCTCTTCCTTGCCGCCTTGGACCTTGAGCACGATCCGCTGCTCGCTGTCTTCCACGAGCAGGCCGGTCACGGCCCTGCCATCGAACGTCCGGACGCTGCGGGCCTGGTAAGAGGCCCCGATCACCAGGCTGGGATCGAAGACGTTGGAGAGAAGCTGCTCGTACGACGCCCGGCCGCTAGCCGTGATGTCTGGGCCAACTTCCTGCCCCTCGCCGTGAAACTTGTGGCACTGGCCGCACAGCTTGGCGAAGACGGCAATGCCGCGGTGCGGATCGCCGGGCGTCTTGGCGAGCATGTCGCGCATCTGCTTGACGAGCTGCTCGCGGGCCGGATCGCGCCCTTCGCGGATCGTCCCCCAGTGCCTCGTCACCTCGGCGGCCAATTCCTTGTCCCCCAGCGACAGGAGTTTGCGAACCTGATTGACGTTGAGGGCGCTCGTGGAAATTCTCCGGGCGGCAATCTGCGTGACGAGCGCCTTGCTCCAGGCCGCACGCTGCGTAAGCAGCTCGATCGCCCGCGGCTGCATTTCGCCGCTGAGAGTCGGATACGCGTTGAGCACGATGTCCGCCACTCGCGGCACGTCGCTCCGTGACAAGGCGGTCAGCGCGACTCCCTGTGCGGCGACTGCGTCCTTGCTGCTCGTCATCAGCAGCTTCTCAGCCGTCGCCAATGCCGACGAATCGCCGGCAAACACGAGCGTCTCCAAAGCGAGCTGCCGTTTTTCCGCGGGCAAATCGTTTTTCTCGGCCAGGCCCCGGACGATCTTCAGTGCCGCGGGGTCTTTCCATGCCGCCGCGAGCAGTGCCGCATCAGACGCCAGCGGTCCATCGGCCGGCCCGTCCAGAATCTTCGCGAGGGGATCCTTCAGCCGTTTCTTCAGCGCCGCCACCGTCGCCGGCGGCACTTGCCCGGTGCGAATCCTTTCGCCAATCGTCCCCAAGCACTGCCGGGCCGTGTCCGCATCGGCGTCGATGACGAGCTCCAGGAGCGAAACGAGAGAGTCGAGGTTGTCCGAATCGTCGTCCGCGCGACTGACAACGCCAATGGCTACGACGCCGAGCAGTGCCGACAACATCCACGTTCGAACCACAACACACTCCTCATCAGCGGAACTAGCGGTAGGTCACGAGTCAGCCGTCAACCTAGCCTTATTGCTTTTCGCACAGAGGGGCAGAGGCACAAAGCAGCGAGTGTCCTCTGTGCCTTTGTGCCTCTGTGTCAAAAAACTAGGCGCTTTGTAAATGGGAAGCGGGAGTGCGGCGCGCAAAGGTCTGACACTCCGCCGCCCTGTTCGCGCCTACCTCCTCTTTGCCGCCAGAATCCGCTCCGTTACCCGCGGCATGAGCGCCTTCAGCCCCGGCGACTTCTGCAGGTCGTACTTCTTCACTTCCTTCAGGAAATCGTCCGAGCGCGTCTCCAGCAGCTGGTGCAAATTCTGCCAGACGATGTGCGGGATCAGCTTATCGTCGCCGCAGGTCGCCGCGACTTTCACCAGCAGCGGCAGCGGATCGACGCCGTGAATCTTCTTGGCCGCGATCGCGATCTGGAGCTTCACGTCGGGCGAACCCTCCGCGGCCAGCTTGTCAATCGTCGTCATCTGGGCTTCGCTCGCCCGGCCGACATTTCCCAATAGCCGCACGATCCATGGCTTAATGGCTTCGTCGCCGCTCTTCAAAAGGTACTGCGTCTG
>DATKDU010000484.1:0-5423 GCA_035512595.1 Pirellulaceae bacterium | reverse complement strand
GTACGTCACGCTCGCCCCGCATTCCTCCAGCGACCGGGCGACGGCATAAGCGACGCTCTTCTTGTTCGCCACCCCGAAGACGAGGAACCGCTTGCCGGCGAGCTCGAGAAAGTCCATGGGGATGCTGTATTCCGCCGAAAGGAGAGAACCACGAAACACACGAATTACACGAAAGAGGAGCGGAGGGGACAAGGAGGCAACGGCGAACCTGTCCGTTTTCTCCCTGCTTTCGTGCCTTTCGTGTGTTTCGTGGTTTCCATTCCGGCCGATCACCGGACGCTATTCCCGCGCGGCGGCGGTTACCGCGAAGTTGAGCGTCACGGCCGTTTTGCCGCCGCAGGTGACCTTGGCCGACAAATAGTAGGCGTCCTGGAGCCGCTCGTTGAGCTTCACATCCAGTTCGATCGTGTCACCGGGGCGAATCATCTTTTTGAATTTCACATCGCTCAAGCGGGCCGCAACCGGTACGCCGCCGCTGGTCGGAGCGCTCTTGGACAGCAGCACGGCCCCGGCCTGCATGGCCGCCTCGCAGAGGATCACGCCGGGAACGATCGGATAGCCGGGGTAATGCCCCTGGAAGAAGAATTCATCGTCGCGGAACGTCTTGTTGCACACGATCCGATCCTCGCCCCGCTCGACGATTTCGTCCAGGAGGAGCATCGGCGGACGGTGCGGAATGGCGGCTTCAATTTCGGCGCGGGACATGAAAGCAATGTAGCCGAATTCGTAAGAAGCAGGTCGGGCTGGAAAGCCCGACCTACTTGACTTCAAACGGCACCCGGTGAATCTCGACTTTCACCTGCTTGTCGATCGGGCCCGTTCGATCGACCTCAAACGGCACGCCGATGCGATTGCCCACCAGATCTTCCAGCGTCTTGTCGATGGCCAGCTCGTACTTGCCGGCCTGCCAGGGCGTCGCGGGCGTGAATCGCCACGTTTTCTCTTCGTCGGCAATTGTCACGTCGCCGGCCATCGGCTTGCCGCCGGCAGAGACGACGTCGATCGTTCGTTCCAAGAGAGCGTGGTCCAGCGGAGCGGGAAAACGGACAACCAGCGGCCTTTGCGCCCCGGCCGCCGGCGGCTCGACCTTCCAGTCCGCCGTGTCGAGCGCCTTTTCCATCGGCGGTCCGACGGTGAACGGCTTTTCATGATTCGAGGCCAGCGCCTGCCCCGACGCATCGCGCCACCGCTTGTCGATTACCAGCTTGTACTTCCTGCCGGCCTCCAGCACCGGGCCGTCTTCTTCCCGCGGACGCAAGCCGCGTTTGATGCGCCCCGGATCGATGAGCAGCGTCAAGCGAGTGCCGCTTTTGTCCCACAGTTCCTCGCCGATCTCCAAAAAAGGAAATTCGACTAGCTTCCCCTTCTCGTCCAGCAGCCGAACGCGCTGGTAAACTTCGCCGCGGCTCATTGGTGCGGAGAAGTGCAGGTAAAACCGCAGTTGGTTCTCCGGCAGCGTCGCTGCCGACGGATAGACGGCCGCCACCTTCGTCGGCTCGCCGCGAGCGGCAGCGGGAATCGGCACGTACACGGTCACCAGGCGGTCGCCCGGAAACTCCGTGGCGTGCGGGTCGCCGATCGCCGCCGGCTGAAAGGTGATCCGGTAACGCAATCCGGCCTTGAGCGGGTACTTCGGCGTGAAGCGGAGTGCCGTCTCGCGGATCGAATAGGTCCCGAGCATTGGCGGGATATCGCCGCGGGGCGCCTCGCCGGCGACATACACCGCCAGGATGCGGGGCCAAGCGGCATCGTCCGCCGCAAGCTTAGCCAGCGTCGCGGCTTCGTCCTTGGTCAAACCGGCGACCTCGAATGCCGACAGCTTGCCGCCGTCCTTGATCTGCCGCAGCTCGAGTTCGGCGGCGAAAGAAACGGCGCAAGCAGAAAGCAGGAGTGCAATTGCGGGCAACTCGGCAGCGGCGCGCATGATGGCCTCTCCGAAAACCTGTGCCGCAGGAAGGGATCGACCCTGCCTGCGGCACAATCGGGTTCTTGCTGATTCCCGCGCTGGGAAGCGTGAGCAACAGGCGAGACAGGTTGGAAACCTGTCCTACATTACGGCAGGGCGATCGTCTGCAGGCTGGCCTTGTCGCCGGCCCGCACGAGCAGGATTGCGTGTCCTTCACCGACCTTGTCGAGCTGCTCGACCCCTTCGAGCTCCTTGAGCGTCTCGTAGCCCAGGCCGGCCGTGCCGCTCACCCGTTCGGTGATCCCTTCCTGCTTCTCAAGCGTGTCGGTCGAGATCTTCATCACGCCGCGAGCGCTGTTGGCCAGCAGCAGGAACTGCTTGCCGTCCTTCTCGTAGGCGATCATGTCCAGCGGCCGATTGCGATTACCAAGCTCGGCGACCGTCGTGCCGCGGAGTTTCGAGCCGGCCTTCAGCTCGGAGACCGGGAAGCGGACCAGCGGCGTGCAGGTGTAGGCCGCCAGAAGCTGCGGCTCGCCGCCGACGTTGAACGGCACGAACGTCCGCACCGGCGAGCGGGTCTCAAACGCGCCGTGGGCGCCGTGATAGATCTCGACGCTGGTCGAGGTGTCTTTCCCCTTGAACGGGAACTCGACGCTCCGCAGCGACGAGGCGAACTCTTCGTTCGACAGCCCGGCGATGAACAGCCGGCCGTCCACGAACGCCAGGTCGGTGATCGACTCCAGCCGCGGGTTGCCCCCCTTCTTCCCGGCCTGCGGCGCTCGCGATTCGGGGGCGTTGGAAATCGCCACCTTGGCGAACGGCACCTTATCCAGCGCCAGTGCCGTCACCGTTCCCTTGCCATCGACGCGGACAATTGCCGGCTCGGCATCGGGGCCGCGGCCGCGGGAGACGCTCAGGTAGGCGATCTTGGTTCCCGGCTCCACGGCCACGTCGTTGATCAGGATGTCGCCGGCGCCGGTGCCGAGAAGCGCTGCGACTTTGGCATCGACCCCTTCCAGCTTGAACTCGCCGCCGATCGGCGCGTCAGGCGCCTGGCCGACGCCGATGGCAAACACGGCCGCCCCTTGCGGATCGCCGACGAACAACACCCCCTTGGGGCCGAATGCCAGCGGCCCGGCCGACTTCAGATCGGGCTTGCCGGCTTCTCCCAGTCCCGCAGGACTATCCGCCGCGAGAGCAACGCTGGCCGCCAGGGCCAATGCCAGGACGCTCACCCCTGTGATTCTGCAAGACATGATCAACTCCTCCGGTTGAGATGGAATTGGAAAAACGACAACGCTATCCTTGGTGACCGCATCCTGCGGAAAGGTTGTTGGTGCAGCCGCCGATTGGCGCGAATCGGGAGAATTCCCGCCGCAACCCTGATCGACCGCGCATGACGGCGTCACCGCGCTGGCCCGGCAGCATACCCAGGGGCAATAGACTACCGCGCCGGAAAGGGAACTTCACGTACCCAGGGCAAATTCATGGGGCAACGCTGCAAGGGGTCGGGAATCGTTTTTGGCCGACGACCTTCCATCATCGTGACTCATGGGCCGAAAACGACTCCCGACCCCCTGACGCCGCCAATTGCAACCGCCCCGCCGCCCCGCGATACTTTTCTCTCGCTCCCTCCGTCTCTCCCCCCTTTCCGCCTGCTGCGTACGGCATAGAGGCCGCGAAGTGGCGTGAGGGTTAATGCACAAGCTGATTTCAAACGGTTATTATTGAAATGATGAAAGCCTCGCGCAACAGCTGGCGGTTTCAATTCACTCTCCGCACCGTCTTTCTGCTCCTCACTCTTTTCTGCGTCTGGCTTGGATATCGCACGGATCGTGCCCAGCGGCAAGCCAGGGCTGTAGCAGCTATTCGTGATCTAGGCGGACGGGTGACATATCGCTATCAAGGCGAGCACGGCAACTATGTCCTATTGAAGTATCATGCCCAGCCCGAGGGGCCATCGAGTCTGCGCAAGTTGCTTGGCGACGATTTCTTTAACGAAGTTGGCGCAGTCGGACTTCGGGGCCCAGGGATCACACATGATGTTTTGCGCCCCCTGCGCGACTGTAGGGGGTTAGAGCAATTGGTTCTCGGCAATTCGGTACCCGAAGAGTATACACGGATCACGGACGAGGGGATGCAAACAATCACCTCACTCCGAGGTCTGCGCACACTCTGGATCATTGGAGATTCGAGCATCACCGACGGCGGCTTTGTTCGTCTCAAGGACTTAACAGCGATGGACCATCTCAATCTCGACGGCACGCAAATTTCCGATGCGGGGCTGGAGGCTATTGCGACCTTGCCGAATCTGAGGCGACTCTCGCTCTGCAATACGCCGGTCACCGATCGAGGCCTGGCCGCGCTCATGGCCTCCCGGCAATTGCAGGAGCTTTTTCTACAACGTACCGGAATAACCGACGATGGCATCGCTCACTTACATGTGCTGGGTTCGTTGCGAGAGGTTTCCCTGCGGGGAACTAGTGTGACTCGCGGTGGCATTGAACGGCTGCAGCAAGCCTTGCCCCGTTGCGAAATCGACCATTGAAGTTTCCCGTCGTTCGTCGCGAACTGAGGTTCCTGATAGCGTAACCGTCGATGAATGAAAGTACCTCGATCCTCCCTCCCCAAAAGCCCCATGTCCCGCGCCGCCACCGAATACCGCTACGAAAAACTGACCTGGCCCGAGATCAACGACGCCATCGACATGGGGAAGGTCTGCGTCCTCCCCTGCGGGGCGGTCGAGCAGCATGGGCCGCATCTGCCGCTGGACGTGGACCTCGTCTGTCCCGGCGGCATTGCCAAGGGGGCCGGGCAGGAAATCCCCGGCAAGATGCTCGTGCTGCCGATTGTGGCCTACGGCTACACGGGGCACGTGATGGACTTCCCCGGCACGATCAACAACGACTTCGAGCACTTCATGCACCACGTGCTCGACATCACCAAGTCGCTGGCCTACCACGGCTTCAAGAAGATCATCCTCCTCAACGGCCACGGCTCGAACATGCCGAACCTTGACCTGGTCGCCCGCCGCACGAACCTGGAAACCGATGCCGAGTGCATTTGCTGCGCGTGGTGGCACCTGTTGACGGTCGATAAGGAATTTATGCCGAGCTGGCGGCAGAGCAAATTCCCCGGCGGCTGTGCCCACGCCTGCGAGCTGGAAACGTCGCTCTATCTCTATCTCGACGGCGACAACGTGCGGAAGGACCTGATCAAAAACGGGGTCATCAGCTTCAACCAGGAAGAGAGCCCCTTCATGTGGGTCGATCTGTTCGGCGCCGGGCCTTCAACGGTGATCTCCTGGACCAGCAGCTATTCCGAAACGGGCGTCCTCGGCGAAGCCGAGCTCGCCACCGCCGAAAAAGGCCGCCGGGCCTACGAAGAAGCGGTGAAGCAACTCGTCACCTTCATCACGTGGTGGAAAGACCGCCCCAAAGACCAGCGCCGCGACCGGCATCGCAAACCGCCCACGATGCCGATCCCGTGGGGGCAGCGGCCCATCGGCGAGCGGGGG
>DATKDU010000483.1:0-10525 GCA_035512595.1 Pirellulaceae bacterium | reverse complement strand
GCGATCGAGCGGATCGTACCAATCCCAGGCATTGGTGTTCTCGGTGAACAGCAGGGTGTTGCTGGCGCCGTCCCCGTTGGCAAAATCCGCGATCGAGGTCTTGTCTGTGAGGGCAGAGGGAAAGATGGGCTGCCAGGAGCTATTGAACAGCGTCAGCCGATTGTCCATGGCCCCGTTGGCCGGCCAGTCGTACGGCCGCGGCGCGTTGCCGTAGTAATTCTCACGCCCCGCGTTGCAAACGTAAGAGATTCCCCCGGTCTGCCCGTAAGGATGAGAGCCCACCACGTCGCTGGCACACTTGAGCCCTTGCAGTTCCGATAAGCCAATGACTGGGTCCGAGAGCGTCCCAGGGCTATTGATGTCGATCGTTGCCGTCTTGCCCGGTCCCCAGTGCAACTCTTCCAGCCTGCTCATCATTCCCCATTTCGAGTTGTCGATGCTCGGCATGAGAGCGTGAACCCAGGAGTAAACCGGGTAGGGGAAGCCTGAGTTGGGGTCGATCCACTGCTGCGGCCTGTGATTCTGCAAAACCATGGATGGCCAGTAGAGCGACGGCGGCAGCGTTTCCTTGCGGGCGGAATACTCCGTCGCAAACTGCCCCAGATTCCTCAGGTTGTTGCGGCACTGGACTCCTCTCGCGTGTTCCCGGGCCGCTTGCACGGCCGGCAACAGCAGCGCCATCAGCACGCCGATGATCGAAATCACCACCAGCAGCTCAACGATCGTAAAACCGCGCAGTTTGCGTTGGGACATGGTTGCCTCCTCTTCCCAAATGGGCCTCGAATCGGGTCAGCGAATGCCGCCCCAGCAATGCCCCTTAGTGTCTCACGTTGGCCAGACAATGTCGAGAGAATTGACGCATTTTTTTAGGTTTCGGTTGGGCGGGTCCAGCTCGCCTTGGCGAGCGCCGACCCGCCATAATAGGCTGGGCCATGCCTGGTGCTACCTTCCCTCCATTATTTTTTACCCGCCATGAATCAATCCCTGCCGATCGCCGTCATCCTCGCGTCTTTTGGCATTGCCGGTGCGGAAGAGCCGCAGAGCCCAGCCTATCCCGAGCACCAGGACCTATCGTACTTTCTGGACGACGCCGGCCAGAAGCAACCGATCCGCACGGCGGCCGACTGGGAAGTCCGCCGGGAGCACATCTTGGCCGGCATGCAGGCCGCCATGGGGCCGTTGCCCAAGCCCAAGCAGAACGTGCCGCTGGGAATGAAGGTGATCGAAGAGACGACCATCGGCAGCATTCGCCGCCAGAAGGTCGAGTATCACACCGACTCTGCCGACCGGGTCGTTCGGGCGTGGCTTTTCATCCCCAAACTGGAGAAGGGCCAGAAGCTGCCGGCCATCCTGTGCCTCCACCAGACGACCAAGATCGGCAAAGACGAGCCCGCCGGCCTGGGGGGCCTTCCGAATTTGCACTACGCCAAAGAACTGGCCGAGCACGGCTACGTCACGCTGGCCCCCGATTACCCGTCGTTCGGGGAATACGAGTACGACTTCGCCCAGCACGGGTACGCCAGCGGCACGATGAAGGCCATTTTCGACAACACCCGGGCGATCGACCTGCTCCAGTCGCTGCCGCAGGTCGATGGCCAGCGACTGGGGTGCATCGGCCACTCGCTCGGCGGGCACAACACGATCTTCACGACCGTGCTGGACACGCGGATCAAGGCGGCCGTCTCCTGCTGCGGCTTCACCCGGTTCCACAAGTACTATGGCGGCAAGCTGGCGGGCTGGACGAGCAGCCGCTATATGCCGCTGATTGCCAGCCGGTACGAGAACAATCCCGACAAGGCGCCGTTTGATTTCCCGGAGCTGGTGGCGGCGATCGCCCCGCGGGCGTTCTTGACCGTCTCGCCGCTGCACGACGGCAACTTTGATGTGTCGGGGGTCAAGGACTCGATTGCCGCGGCCGCGCCGGCGTTCAAGCTGCTGGGGAAGGAGAGCAACCTGCGGGCGATCTATCCCGACTGCGGGCACGACTTTCCGGAGGCAGCGCGGAAGACGGCCTACGCGTTCTTGGACGAGCAATTGAAGTAGGGCGGGTCAAGCTCGCCTCGGCGAGCGCCGACCCGCCGTAACGCGGCCTTGATTCCGGCGGATCGGCGCTGGCGGAGCCAACTTGACTCGCCCTACGGCTTCTGAAGTAGTACACACACTCCGCGAGTACACATGGCCACTCGCGGAGCGAGTGGCCTACACTACCGCATCAGCCGCACGGGCTGGCTCGCCTTGTAATGGCTGAGGCGGTAGCGGGCCGCATTCTTGGCCCCCTCCGGCGCTTTCGCCTTGGCGAGCAGCGCCAGCGCCTTCTCCTGCTGCTCGACCGCCTTGGCGAAATCCCCCGCCTCGGCATAGGCGGCGGCCAGCGCCTCGACGGGACGGAAATCGCTCTCGCCCGCCAGGCGGCAAGCGATCGTGGCCAGGTCGATCGCCCGCTTGCCGTCGCGCGGCGAATCATCGGGCCCGCAAGCCAGCAGCGTCGCCAGAAAGATCGTCGCGTCCAAGTGCTGCGGGTTGCGCTTCAGCGTCTCCGATAGGTCGCTGACGGCGGCCGGGGCGTTGTGCCGCCGCATCCACATGCGGGCCCGCTCAAACCAGGGAAGCGCAAGCTGATTGTCGAGCTTGATCGCCTGCGCAAAATCGGCCTCGGCCTGGGCATATTTTTGCAATTCAACGCGGGCCATGCCGCGGGCTGCCAGCCCCTCCGCCGATTCCCCTTCGAGCTTCACGTAGGCGTTGAGGTCGTCAAGGGCGATGTCGAACTCCCGCAGGGCGTAATACGCCATCCCGCGCTCCAGGAGTGCCGCCGCCAGCTTCGGATCGAGCTTGAGGCACTGCGAAAAGTCATCGATGGCGGCGTCGAATTGCCGCGTCTTGGCCCGCAGCGAGCCGCGAAGGAAATAACCGCGCGGATCTTGCGGCGCTAATTGAATCACATGTTCCAGATCGGCCAGCGCCTGGTTCTGGTCGCTGGCGCTGGTTGGCGAGAGCAGTTCCAGGCGGAACAGCCGCAGCTCGACGTTGTCGGGCTCGTTGGCAATCCGCTGGGAGGCGTCCTTGAGGACTTCTTCGCGCGTGCCGACGTCGATGCGGGAGATCCACCCCGCCCCGTCATTGAGTTGCACGCGGACCGACTCGTCCCTTTCCTCCAGGACCTTCAGCGGCTGGCCGCGGCTGCTGGCGGCGGCGATCACGCGGTCCTCATCCCGGACCTGGCCGCCGAATTTCACATACAGCGGCTGGCTCGCCTCTTGAGCCGCCGCGTGCGCTGCGGCGAACACAGCGCAGAGCCAAAGCGCGATCCAGCATGCAGCCCGCATGACCATCCCCCCGTAAAAGCGGTAGTGCATCCCTACAACTGCATTCTACGCCGCGCGGTCAAGCCCCTGGGACCAGCGGCATCGAGCATGGGGGCATCGTAAGGGACCGTGGACACTTTCGCCAAGGTCGTTTGTGAGATTCTGCCTGCGAAGGGGCGAAAGGGGAAGGACAGGAATATGGAGGACAGAAAAATGGAGGCTGGGTTAGTGACTCCGGCCTCCTGGCGACGTCTTGTTCCTCGACGCCGGCGCTCCGGAAACGGCCAGATATCCGGCCAGAACGACGCCCAGCAACAGCCCGGCGCCGAGCACGATGTAAAACAGGAACGGGTCCTTCACGTACTGCTCCAAGCCGTGGTGCAGCTCGGAGCCAAAGATGGCCATCAGCGTGGCGATGGGGAAGAAGAATGCCGCCAGCATGTTCAGCCGGTGGGACTGGATCGCCATCTGGTGGGAGGCGGCGGCCTGCTCCTCGGAACGCTTGGCGACGGCGAACTCCAGGGCATTTTTGACCTCCCCGACCAGCAGCTCGGCCGAACGCTCGATCTCATACGCCCGGTCGCGGAAGTTGATCAGGTCGCGATCGCCGGCAATCATCTGCCGAGCGTCCTGCAGCGTGGCGTGCAGGTTGCGGGCGGCGCGATGGACCGGGGACATGGCCTCCAGGATCGCGAACAGCTCCTCGACGCGGACCGCATCGTCCTCCTGCCGGTCGTAACGCTCGATGACGTCCTCGAATTCCGCCAGGTGCTTGGCGAGTGCCGCCGGGCCGCCGCCGAGCTCGTTGGAGAGCCAAGAGCCGTCGGCCTTGCGCCAGAAGAGACGCCCGCGGCGGTGCGGATCCTCGGCTTTTGGCGGCGCGTGCAGGACGAGCAGCAATTGCCCCTCGGCCTGCATGGCCCGCTGCCGGCCGACCTTTTCCCCCAGGCGGCTCTTGAACTCCGCGGGGACGTCCCAGGTGGCCGGGATCAGCGTCTTCGTCAGGGGCAGAGGTTTGGCGACGGTCATGGGGAAGGGTTCAGGGTTCAGGGTTCAGGAGTCAGGTAAGAGCCGGTGGTTGTCAAAGGTGTTTGTGTTCGTGGTACGGTGTACACCATTGTCCGTCGGTTTGCTGTCATTTTGGCGCGGAAAACTAGGCGGCGGCGATGGTGTTGAGCTGGGGGATGCAAGGGGGAACAGCAGAATAATGCAGACTCGGGGGGAGGAAAGATTCAAGGCGCACACAACTTTTGGAATCCTCCTCTTCTGTTCCCCATTATTCTGCCCCCATTATTCTGCTAATGCCGCCGCCAGTTTTCACCCACTTCGCTGCGGCCCCGCCGCGCTAGTCGGTACTCGGTACGAAGTATGGTGTACTCGCAAATTGCTTCAGTCTCCCGAACCCTGAACCCTGACTCCTGACCCCTGTCCTCACGGGCTCTCCCACCCTCCCTGGCTTTTGAACCTTAGCACGGCCTCGACCAGCTCGCCCGCGCCGTCGCGGATTACGTCGCAGGCGGGCAGGCCGAACTCCTTCTTGACGCGCTCCCGCTCCCGCGCTGCCTCGGCGGCATTGAGCTTGCGGCTGTTGATGCCGATGCCTACACAAGCGCACCGCTGATGGATATTCGCCATCAGGTCGTAGATCTTTTTGATCTCGGCCAGCGGGGGGATTTTGACGCTTTCCACGCCGGTGACGGCTTCGCGTCCCACTTCGTAACACAAAATGAACGCTTGCGGCGCAGAGCCGTGCAGCAGGCTGAGCGTCACGCCGCTGTACGACGGATGGACGAGGCTCCCCTGCCCCTCGACCAGCAGGATGTCGTAGTTCTGTTGATGCTCGAGGATCATTTTCTCAGCCGCACCGCTGACGAAGTCGGCGACGATGCAATCGATGGGCAGGCCGTCCCCTTCGATCATGATGCCGGTCTGACCGGTGGCGATGAATTTTGCTTTTTCTCCCCGCTTCTTCAGGGCGTTGGTCAGCTCGACCGCGACGAGCATTTTGCCGATGGAGCAGTCGTGGCCCACCGTGGCGACACGGAGGCAATCGCGGCGCAGTCCAATGCGGCGGGCGATGGTCTTCTCGTTGTTCTTGCGCACGTCCAGCAGCTTCACCCCGGAGGCCTTGGCGGCGGAGGAGAACTCCGGGTCGTCGCACAGGAAGTCGTGCAGGCCGCTGATGACGTCCATCTTGCGGCGGGCGATCGCATCGACGATCACCTTCCGCCAGTTTGGCGGAATCTTGCCCCCCGGCGGCGCGATCCCCAAGAGCAGCGTGTCGGCAGTCGGCGCTTCGTCGAGCGAGCCGACGACCGGCGTATTGCCGACGCCTAACAGGTCGCCGCTGGTTTTTCCCTGTTGCGTGCTGTCGAGGAGGGCCACGACTTCCAGGCCGCGGTAGCGGATCACGCTGGCGGCCGTCTTGCCGGCATGGGGCTCGGTGTGCCCTTCGGTGAGGATGATGATCTGGCGGGACATGGGGAAATGGTCAGTGGGGATGATTGTGGCGGCATTGATGATACTTTGGCTCGGTCGCGTGCGGAATGCGGAGGAAGGGTTCAGGGTTCAGGGTTCAGGAATCAGGAATAAGGAATAAGGAATAAGGAATAAGAGAAAAACCAAACGCCAAACGCGAAACACAAACACCAACAAACGTCCGACCAATGACCTCCACCCTGAACCCTGAACCCTGAACCCTCGTCCCCCGGCCGTTGTAACCGGCGACTGCGCCATTCAGAATAGAGGGACTATGCCGATCAAAGTCACATGCGCCTGTGGACAGAGTTTTGCCGCCAAGGATGAACTGGCGGGGCGGACGGTGAAATGCCCCAAGTGCAGCCGGCCGCTGGCGATCCCGGCGGCCGGGGGTGCGGGCGCGGTCCCGGCGTCGCCGCTGGCGCCGCAGCCGACCGCGGCCGCCGCTGCTCCGGCCGCCGGCTATCAGCCCAGCGGCCTGTTCGACGAAGTGGGGATTCAGTCCACTCCAGTGGGGACGCAGCCGTGTCCGGGCTGCCGAGCGCCGATGCCGATGCACGCGGTGGTCTGCGTGCAGTGCGGGTACAACCTCAAGCTCGGCCGGCGGATGGAAACGATGCGGGTGGGGGCCGACGGGCAAATGGGGCACGGATCGCTGGCCGAGGCCGCCCTGGCTCGCGCAGCGCAAGCCCTCGAAGAGGAAAAGGAAGAGGAACGGAAAAAGACCCGCGAAGGATTGCCGTGGTGGGCCTACCTGGTGATGCTGCTGGGGGTGCTCGGCTTTCTGGTGCTGATGATGATGATCCCGCAGCAGAATGCGGTGGGCCTGGCGGGGGGAGCCGTAGTCTTCGGAGGAGTGTGCCTCTCGCTGTATGGGTACGTTCGAATCCTGGTGGTCGCGTTCCGAGAGCATCCGGGGCACGGCTTGGGATGCCTGTTTTGCGCCCCTTACTTCCTCTATTTTCTGATCATCAAGTGGGATGAGTGCGGCGGCGCATTTTTCATTTGGCTGGGGGGACAGGTGCTACAGATGGTCGGCTACGGAGTCGTCATTGCCGGATCGCAGTTTTCCGGCGAGGAGACGGTCTGGCTCCCCGCCATGCGCGACGTGATGCTGGCGATGATCGACCGGTTTTCCCTGGCCTACTTTCCTTCGACCACCAAGTGATTCGCTACCGCAGCGAGGATGGCTCGGCGCCTGGCTCAAGAACGACAAAGAATTAACCTATGTACTTCGCGCTCCGTCGATTACTGGTTCGGCTGCTAGCACTTGGCCTGCTCCTGGCGCTGGCCTGCTTTGCATCCCGCGCGCCGGGGCAAGCTCCGGCCGCCGGCGTGCAGACGCCGCAGTCGGTGACGGTCACCGTCAAAGAAGGGGACGCAGAGAAGCAGGTCGAGATCAAGTACCTGGTCTTTCTGCCGGCCGATCACGGCAAACCGGAAAAGAAGGACGTGAAGTGGCCGCTGCTCTTGTTTCTGCACGGCGGCGGCGAGCGGGGGAGCGACCTGGAGCTGGTCAAGAAGCACGGGCCGCCGAAGATCGTCGAGCAGAAGAAGGAGTTCCCCTTCGTCACGATCAGCCCGCAGTGCCCGGCGGAAAAGCGGTGGAATGCGGACGAGCTGGCCAAGCTGGTCGATCATGCGGCGAATACGTACCAGGCCGATCCCCAGCGGCTGTACGTGACCGGCCTGTCGCTGGGAGGGGCCGGAACTTGGGATTTGTTGGCCAAAATCCCTGAAAAATTCGCCGCCGCCGTCCCGATCTGCGGTCCCGGCGACCCGGCGGCAGCCGACAAGATGAAAGGGACTCCCATCTGGGTCTTTCACGGGGCCAAGGACCCGGACGTGCCGATCGCCAAGAGCGAAGAGATGGTGGAGGCGATCAAGAAGGCGGGGGGAAACGTGAAGTTCACGGTCTATCCCGAAGCGGGGCACGACTCGTGGACCGAAACCTACAACAACGAGGAAGTGTATAAATGGCTGCTGGAGCAGAAGCGGCCCTGACCACCACGCACGAACCCGAAGCGTTCGCGAGGGATGGCGTTCATCGGCGGAAGTCCCTCGCTAACGGTTCGGGTTGGCATTCAACAGCGGTTTGTTCAACAGGAAAGACTCCTCATGACGTACCCCTCCAGCGATCCGTATGCCACTCCCAGCGCCCTGCCTCCCAAGCCGGGGATGGACGCGCCCCCCATGCGGTACATGGAGGCCTACAGTTACATCTTCGCCCATCCCGAGTGGACGACCAACGTCTTGCTCGCAGCGGTCTGTTCGTTGATTCCGGTTGTCGGAAATATCGTACTCCTGGGATACCAGTACGAGATCATCGAGGCAATGCACCGTTTCCCCGGCCAACTCTATCCCAAGTTCGACTTCAATCGGTTCTCCCAGTACCTGATGCGCGGGGTATGGCCGTTTCTTGTCAATCTGATTGTCGGTGTTGTGATTCAGATCCCCATACAGTGTGGAAACTTCACGCTCATGGGATTGTCCGCGGCTGCCGGAGGAGGAGGGGGCGAGGAGGCCGCCGGAGTCGCCCTGGGACTAGGTTTCCTCGTTTTCATGTTATTTGTGATCGTACTCTCCGTCGTCGTCACGTTGGCCATGATTCCACTGCTGTTGAGGGCCGGGCTATCCCAGGAATTCGGTCAGGCATTCAAGTTCGCGTGGATCCAGGACTTTATCGCCAAGACATGGCTTGAGATGTTGTTGACCGTCCTGTTTCTAATCGCCACTGGGAGCGTTGCGGTCTTCATCGGGTTGCTCGCATGCTGCATCGGCATTATTCCCGCAGCGGTGATCATCATGATGGCGAGTGCCCACTTGGTGGGACAGCTCTACACGATTTTCCTCGCCCGCGGCGGAGAGCCGATTCCGCTCAAGCCCTGGGAAGGGCCAGCGCCGATGGTTCCTCCGGCCATGTGAGCGGCCGGTTGCTGGCCTGCCGTCTATGTCGCTCGAAACGGCTACTTTACCGACGGAACCGGGCGCACCAGCGGCACTCGCTGCGCCGGGCGAACGGACGCGGATCGAGTATTTCCGCTCCTACCAGCAGACCGTGCAGGGCCCCAACTGGGTGGTCAATCTGCTGTGGGGAATGCTGGCGTTCTTCTCGTCGGGCGTGATTCCGATCGTCGGGCCGATGGTCTGGACCGGTTACTTGTACGAGTGCGTCGAGGTGCTGACGACGACGCGCGGCCGGGTGTTTCCCGACTTCGACGTTAACCGTTTTGGCGATTACATCACGCGAGGGGTCTGGCCGTTTCTGGTGCAGCTTGTGATCTGGATCGCCATCTGGGCGACGTGGTTCGTGGTGTACGTCGGCATGTTCGTGGTCTTGGGGCTGGCGGGGGCGGCGGGAGATGAATACGCACCGATCGTCATGGCGGTCGGATTTCCGCTGCTGGCGTTGGCGCTGGCCACAGTCAGTGTCGTGCCGACGGCCCTCCTCGCGCCGCTCATGCTGCGGGCCGGCTTGACCCAAGACTTGTCGAGTGCCGTGAAGCTCGCCTGGTGGGGGGATTTCTTGAAGCGGGTGGGGCTGGAGACGGCACTCACCACGCTCTTCATCCTGCTGACCGGCGCAATCCTGACGTCGCTGGGCTGCGTGTTTGTCTTCATCGGGTCGTACGTCGCCTGGGCGTGGGTGACGATGGCCAGCGCCCACTTGTCGTGGCAGCTCTACGAGCTGTATCTGGCCCGCGGCGGCGAGAGCGTGCCGCTCAAGCCGCGGGAGCTGGCGCCGCCGCCGGATCGCTATTTGGAAAGCGGCCCGCCCGGCTATTCACTGCCTCCGCCGGCGAATATGACATAGGGCGAACGGAGGGACTGATGGTGCCCGACAACGATCCGCCGACGCCGTCCGACTTCACCGGGTCGGGATTCGACTCGCCCCCCATCGACAGCGAATTGCCAGATCGCTGGCCCGAATCCCCTGCCTCGACCGAGCCAGTGCCGGCGGCAGAAACCAAGTCGGACACCGTCCAGCCTGCCAGCCCCTTTTCCACTGAGCCTGCCCCGCGGCGACTGGCTTACCTGGCGGCATTTCGGTACGTATTTGAGAGTCCAGACTGGTTCGTCAGCGTTGTGCTGCTGGCAGTGATCGGGTTTCTGCCGGTGCTGGGGCACGTGGCACAGTGGGGATTCTATTACGAGATTGTCGAGGCCCTTCATCGCAGGCCAGACGCACCCTATCCCAAATTTGATCTGCGGCGGTTTGGAGACTACTGCATGCGCGGGGTATGGCCCTACGTGCTGTCGATGATGGTGGGATTGATGTTGTATTTGATTTTCTATCTGCCTACGCAACTTGGTTTGCAATTCGGGTTGATGTTCTTGTTCGCCGCCAATCAGCAGGTGGCCATCGTGGTGGCGGCGGTAGTCGTATCCATCGTTCTGGTTGGGGCGCTGTTCGTGATCGTGGGGACGACCGTGCTAACCGCGCCGATGCTGCTCCGCGCCGGGCTGGCGCAGGACTTTCGCTTGGTGTTGCGCTTCGATTGGATCAAGGGCTATCTGCGGCGGATGTGGGTTGAGGAAGTGCTGGCGACGTTGTTTCTGCTGGCGGCAATGGCGCTGACGCCGCTAGGCTGCGTCGTGTTCGGCGTTGGTTTTTTCGCCGCGCAGGTGATCGTCTGGATTGCGGCCTCACACCTCCAGTGGCAGATCTACGAAATCTACCTGGAGCGTGGCGGGGAGCCGATTCCGCTGCACCCGCTGCCGGCGGAAGTGCCGCCGGTGCA
>DATKDU010000482.1:0-18047 GCA_035512595.1 Pirellulaceae bacterium | reverse complement strand
GAGGTCGATGCCGACGAACTTCATGGGATTGCTCCTTTTGTGGAAACAGGGGGTGGAAACACACCACCGGTTTACCACGTTTTCAAGGTCAATCCTGAAGCGGCTCGACCTCTTTTTGTCGAGCCATAGTTTCACCCTACGGCTTTTCTTGACCGTGCTTCCACGCCGCCGCCTCTTCCCCGTCCAGCCGCAGCGTCAGGCACTTGGCGCTGCCGCCGGCTTTGACGAATTCGGAAAGCGGCGTTTCGATCGGCTCATAGCCGCGGGACTTCAAATCGGCGTGAAGCTGCGGGCAGCCGGTGTTGGTGACGACGTGCCGATCAACGACGACGGCGTTGCAGGCAAACGACTGGGCTTCTTCGGCCCGCACCTCGATCAGCTCGCCAACGTACTGCGGCAGCGCCTGGCGGCCGTAGTCATCGAACGCACCGGGGAACCAGACCGCCACGCCGGGGGCCAGCGGGCAGAAGCACGTGTCGAGGTGGTAGTAGTGGTCGTCCACGAGTTCCAGAGGGATGACGCGCGAGCCGGTCAGTTGTCCCACGAGTTGCTGGCTGTGGACGTCGCTGCGGATGCGATAGCCGCCAATCAGCGTCTCGCCGCAGTACAGGGCGTCGCCGGCTCCCTCGAAATAGCGATCCGCCGGCAAGCGCTCGACGGTGAAGCCGTGCTGCTCAAACCACGCGGCACAGAGCGGCTCTTCCCCCTGCCGCTGCTCGTGGCGGAAGTGCGAGAGGATCGCGCGGCGGCCATGAATGAGCGCCGCGTTGGCGGTGAAAACCAGATCGGGCAGGCCGGCAACAGGGGTTAGCAACGAGACTTCCGCACCGAGACCCAGGAGCGTGTCGTACAGTCCGCGCCACTGCCTGGCGGCCAGCTCGCGATCGGCCTGCCGGCTGCGGCTCATCCACGGATTGATCTCGTACTCAATGCCGTAGTAGTCGGGCGGACACATCAGGATTTGCGGCGGCGGATTCATGAGCGATCCCTGCGAGGCATCGTGGTGGTGCAAGCAAATTCTACGCCGCGGCGTGCTAGCGGAGACCCCAGCTACAGCGCTCTGGCCACTGCCGAACTCGTTTGCTACATTCCGCGCCGCTGAAAACGATTCTGGCGAAAAACTATGCAATTTTCCCGCGTCAGCTTGACTCTTCTGGCCGCCCTGCCGGCAGTGGCCGCACTGCTAGCCGGCTGTCAGGACGGACCGATTCCCGAGAACCGCGTCCTCAACCCGTGGGTCCGCGAGCAGTGGGCGGAAGACGAGAAATTTGGGCCGACGTATCACAAGCGAATGGAAGAGTTGGCGGCCATCCGCGGCCGGGGTACGAGCCTCCGCGAAAGCGAGCGCGAGCGATTGGCGCAAGAGATTTTCGACGTCTTTCGCGAGGAGCCAAGCTCCGCGATGCGTTCCGAGTTGGCGCGGACGCTGGCGTATCTGCCATGTCCCGCAGCCCAAAGGGGCCTGGGCGCCGCACTGGTGGACGATGACAGCGACGTGCGGATTGCGGCCTGCCAGGGGCTGGGCCGCCTGAGAAACGAAGAATCGCTGGCGCTGCTCGCCAAGACGGTCGAATCGGACGAGCAACTCGACGTGCGGATGGCTGCGGTCCGCGGTCTGGGGAGCTATCAAGATCCCTCGGCACTCGCGGCACTCGGCGTCGCGTTGGAGGACGCCAACCCGGCGATCCAGAAGGCGGCCATCGATTCGCTGGCCGCCAGCACCGGCCGCGACTACGGCAACAGCGTGCCGGCTTGGAAAGAGTATCTGGCCGGCGGCAACCCCACCAAGCCTCCCGGACCAACGCTGGCCGAGCGCGTTGGCTGGCCGTGGCGTTAGCCCAGTGCGAAGCTGCGCGGTTGCCACGGACTCTGCCGGCATCGCGTCACCTTGCTGCCCACCTAACCCGCTAGCGTTTCCAAATCGGAACTTCTCCCGCGATTGACAACACCCGCGAATTTCCGTCGCGATCTGACGAAGGCTCCCTCGCTTGGCCGATATGACAGCTACTAACGGGTTTCCTGGGCGGGACTCCTTTTCCTTGCGCCGATGCCGGGCTTGCGCCGCTGCTGCGCCGGTCGGCGGAGGATGGCCTGCGCGACTGCACCTTCCACGGGCCGTGCCTGGCAGGAGGCTCCGCGCGCTGGGGACCGACGCACCTCGGGTTTGAAAGTGAGCATGCATGGTCCGCACGACTTTGTCCTGCATCGTCCTGTTCGGCAGCCTGATTGCCGTCGTCGCCGTCTTGCAACGGACGAGCCGCCAGGACGTATTGCACGACCGGCCGACACCATCGCTAAAGCCCGCTCCGGCGGTGGAAACGTCGCGCCACGCGGAAGAACCGCGGCTGGCGGCTGTGCCCGAAAAGGTCAGCCGGCTTTCCATTCCCAGCCAGGAATCCACGCCGCTCGTCCGCAGCTCTCCCGACACGGCCGTCCGCCTGGTGGCGTTCGATGAAGAGACTGACTCCGCAAAGTCTGACAAGGATACCACTGAAGAGTCGTTCTTCGATCTCCCGCGGCAAAAAGTCCGCGGCGCCGACGACTTCCGCGATTCGAAGCCAGCGGACGAGCCAGCCGATGAACCTGCCCCGAAAGAGCCGGCCCGCCTGCACATCGACTCCAGCGACCTGGCGCCGGAGCTTTCCGCCGAACTGATCGAGCTCCGCGAAAAAATCCGCGACTGCCTCGGCTACTACTACCAGCGGCCGGAGAACGTCGCCAGCCGCAGCCCCTGGGGCTGCATGCACTGGATGATCGCTTACGGCGTCGATGCCGAGCTGATTGCCGGCAATCGCAAGGTCAATGCGATCGGCTATTTGAACTACAACGGCGTCTGCAACGGGCAGTCGCTGTTTTACACTGCTAACGGCCAGATCCAGGCGAACATCGGCCCCGGCGTGCAGGGGCACGCGGGACAGTACCTGGCGATGCTCGCCCAGTCGCGGGTGAAAAGCGATTACCCGATGCTCATCGACGGGCAGAAGTTCACCGTCGCCGACCTGATTGAATACGAAAAGCTCACCTGCCGCCCGCAGACGGAGCTGACGTTCAAGCTGATCGCCCTGACGCACTACCTCAAGGGGGACGAGAAGTGGCGCAGCAATGACGGCGAAACGTGGGACATCCCGCGGCTGATCAAGGAAGAGTTGGCCCAGCCGATCATCGGCGCGGCGTGCGGCGGCACCCACCGGCTCACCGGCTTTAGCTATGCCGTCCGCAAGCGCGAGCAGCGGAAGCAGCCGATCACCGGCCAGTACTTGCGGGCCAAGAAGTTCATCGACGACTATCACGAGTATACCTACAAGCTCCAGAATCCCGACGGCAGCTTCAGCACGGCGTGGTTTGCCGGCCGCGAGGACAACGGCGGCCCCGGCCGCCGGCTGGAAACGACCGGCCACATCACCGAATGGCTCGCCTACTCCCTGCCGAAGGACAAGCTGACCGACCCGCGAATGGTCAAGGCGGTCGATTACCTGGCCAACCTGATGATCGACAACCGCAACGAGAAATGGGGAATCGGCCCGCTCGGTCACGGCCTGCACGCCCTGGCCCTCTACGATGAGCGGCTGTTCGATGGTCAGCCCGGCAAACGGGCCGAGCAGCTCGCCGGCCGGCCGCGGATCATGCAGCGCACCCCCGCTCGCGGCGCCGAGAGCAGCCAGCGAACGCAGCCGGGGATGCGGTAGCGATTCTCATCGCGCGCTGACGTGCCTCACGATGAGGCTAAGGACTGATAACGGCTGTCGATCTCCGTCCAATCGAGAAACTGCACAAACTTGCCGACGTACTCCTGCTTGCGGTTCGTGTAATCGACGTAGAACGCATGCTCGTAAACGTCGCAGACGACCAACGGCTGGCCGAGCCAGATCACGCCCACTTCATGCAGATCGCTGGAGACGTTGTACAGCCGGCCGTTTACCAGGTCGCGCACGAGCATCCCCCAGCCGTTGGCGGCCATGCAGCACGCCTTGAAATCCTCGATCCACCGCTCGAGCGACCCAAATCGTCTGATCAGAGCCGCGCGGATGTCGTCGGCCGGATCGCCTGGCTCGGGAGTCAGGCCGTCGAAGTACAGCTCATGCAGCAGCACGCTGTTCATTCGGTTGACCTTGTCCTTGTGAATGAACACCAGGGCGTCGCCGCTGAGCGGGTCTTTGCCTTGATAAAGCGAGTCGAGTTGCTGCTCGATGGCGGTGAACCGCTTCAGCGCGCCGCCGTAGTGGGCCTGGTAATGCGGCGTTACCTGATCTTTGGTCAAGAGGCCGGGAATCGCCTGGTACTTCAGCGCCTTCATCTTGCCGGTGACAAGGCCAGAGTCCTTGAGCATGGCGAGACCTGGGGGCGGCGTTTCCGCAGCGAGCGCCAAATTGGCGGCAGTCGCCGAAATGCCGAGCAGGCTGGCGGTCTGAAGTATTTCACGACGGGTGAGCGCTTTGGGCGAGAACATACCGGGCCTCCTGAGAATTACAGATATGATATGGGTTCGTATCGGGAGCTATTCCGCGCTGGCGGGCAGGAACGCGACGCGCTTCGGCGCAGCGCCGACTTTTGCGCGGCCCAGGTCCTTCAATTTGCCGCCTTCAGCCACCTCCACCAGTTGCAGGCTTCCATCCCCCAGGTTGCTGACCAGCACCTTTACAGGGGATGAAGCGGGGATGCGCTCGACGCAGCAGGGCTTCGTGGCGGTTGTCAGCCGGTCCAGCAACTTGCCGTTTTCCACGTCCACGGCATCCACATAGGACCGCCCTTCGTTGGCGGCTAGCACGACATTCGGCAGCACGGCCTCGACGCCGTGATACGTGACCTCCTGATTGCCGCTCCTTTCCGCCGGTGGAGCGAACGAAAACAGCCGCGTGACCTTGCCGGTCTCGGTCTCCAACTCGAAAAAGCCGTTGACCCAGAACGAGCCAAAGTAGAGCTTGGATTCGTCGGGGGCAAACGTCAGGCTGCGGGGGTTGACGTTCAGTTGGTGGAATTTGACGAGTTGTCCATTGGCGGGGTCAATGATCGCGATACCAGTGACCTTCTTGCAGGTCACATAGGCGTGCTTTTTGAGCGGCCCGTATTTGACGACGTGCGGCGCACTGCAGCCCTCGATGCGTCCAACCTCCTTCATCTCAATGGGGTCAATGACTACGACATCGTCGCTGTAGAAGTTGGCCAGCAACATGCTCTTACCATCTGGCGTGAGCACCAGGTGGTCGTTGAACATTTTGCCGATCGGAATCTTTCCCTTCGGCTCAAAATCCGGCAAGGAGAAAAACTTGACGGCCTCTTCGTCTTCCACGCCAACTGCCACGGTGCTGCCGTCCTGCGTGACGGCGATTCCGTAAGGGCGCTGGCCGACGGGGAAGCGATCCTCCTCTTTCATCGACTTCAAATCGACGAGCGAGACCGAGGCGTCCTGCGTGTTGACGACGAACGCTTTGGTCGGCTCGGCCGCCGATCCCAGCGGCGTTGACAACGGCAGAACGGCGAATAGCGCCGCGCCGATCATCGGGGCCATGTAGCGTGACATGAGCTACTCCTTCGATTAGTGGTAAACGCGAAACGAATCGGAAAAGCTAACGATCACTTGATGGAGGCTGCCTTGACCTCGTCGAAGTAGGTTTGGGCATCGGCCTTGGTCCATAGACCGATCATGCCTGCCTTGGCGAAGGTCTCATCCTTGGCATTCAGGTGTTTCTGGCCATTCAAGGAGCACTCGATGGCGTCTCCCTTCATGGTGATGGAAAGCGTATGCCACTCGCCCGCAGGGGCCTTGAGACCTTCCTTGCTCGCCAGTTGCATGCGCTGGCCGTCCACGACCTTGTAGAGCCGGCAGTTGTTTTCTAACGGGTTATAGCGGGCGATGTAGTAATTGTCGGCGTCCATGTAGCGCCAAACGACGCCGCCCCCCTGATCGATCTCTCCTTCAACCGCCTTCAGCGCAACGGAGAGTTGCAGGTCTCGATAGGAAGTTGCGTCGATGACACACACATTGAAGAGCGGCCGCGGCCCCGTGGCGGTTTGCGCCAGCACGCGCGCGCCGCTGGGGGCCGACTTGTCTTCCACGACCTTCCAAACGCTCCCCTTCCCTTCGCCGGTCTGGGCAGCCGTAAAGCCGGGCGGGAGCTTGCCGACGGCATGGTCCTCAAAATCCCAGTGCTGCGATTTGTCCTGCTGCCCCAGGGAGATGCCGCCGCCAAGAGCAATGAGCGACAGGGCCATGAAGGTTCGCATGTTCGGCCTCCGTAAATGTGTTGTGCTCCACAGACTGAAACCTCATTTCCCTTTCAACTCGCCGGCCAGCCTGGCGTAGAGGGCGTCATAAACCATCGCCCCGCGGTCAAGCGCGGTGGCGTCGTCGGGACTGGTCAACCGGATTCCCTCGCAGATCAGGTCGAGCCCGGCCGCCGCAGGCTCGACGAGAACCTCTTGGACGGTATCGGCTTCGTCGATGATGCGGGCAATCCGGTGCAACACCGGGTCGTCGAGCTTGTATGCGCGCAGAAATGCATGGAACGAGCAGTGCCCCTGGTGATGCGACAACCGCACGCCGGGGATGTCGAAGGGTTCCGCCCCGTCAGGAATCGTCGTCGTCTCCAGGGGGATAAACAGGAACCTGGCTTTCGCGTCGATGTGCTTGCGGATCAGCCAGGCACAGCCCATGCGGTCAATCCCAACCACTTCCCAGGTGACCCATTTCATTTACTCACCTCCCGTTGCGGACAAGAGCTTCTGGCGGACCTTCTCACCAAGGGGACACTGGAAGTGGTCCTGCGCCTTTAACTGCTGATAGCGTTTGGAGAGCGCCGGCAGATCAGGCGTGCGATGTTTGAGGGCGGCCAAAATCTTGGAATATGCCTCCCGTACCGGGGCCTCAAATTGTTCCTGGAGCGCTGCTTGTTGCTGGGCTGGCACGACCTGGGAGGTGAAGAGGGACACTTCGCCCCCCCGTTCTGTGATCTCGGCAGCCAGCCACTGGAATTGCTCACGCGTGCGAGGGGTCGCCGGCAGCACCCAAACCGCATCGTGCACGGCGATCGCCCCAAGCTGTTTGAGCTTCCGCCACACGTAGACCCGGCCCGTCGTCGGCTCGCGCGGAATCTTATAGACGAGCAAGAGCCAGTCCATGGGGGGGCCTCGGTCGCAAACAAATCAGTTTCTCATCAGCGGGTACAGGACTAGACCAATGACCGCCGCCGCCAACACGACAAGCGGCTCGGGCAAGTTCTTGAATCGCAGCAGCACGTTCAGCGTCGCCCCGAACAACATCACCTTGGCGATCTCGGGTTGCCAGGCTCCATCGAGCAGCGTGCGCCGCCCTAAGACGATCACCGCTCCCGCAATCGCTCCCACGGCGGCCGCAGTAACTCCGTTGACAAACGCGACAAGTCCCGGCCGCTTGCCATGTTTCTTGAAATACGGCGCCGGGATGATGGTGAATAAGTAGCAGGGCAGGAAGGTAGCAACCGCGGCAACCGTCGCGCCTGAGAAGCCGGCGATAAGATAGCCGATGAACCCCACGGTAATGACGACCGGCCCCGGCGTGATCATCGCCACGGCGACCGCGTCCAGGAACTCCTGGTCGTTGAGCCAGCCGTAATCCTTGACAACGCCGCTGTAGAGGAAGGGCACGATCGCCAAACCGCTGCCGAACACGAATGTGCCGGCCTTGGTAAAGAAGAGGAAAATCTGCCACAGCTTCTGAGTATCGGCAACCTGCTCGCTGGGAAGTGTCGCGAGGAAGGGAATGCCAATCATGGCCGACGCGGCTCCGCCGCGCTTAAGCCAGGGGGGCGGAGCTTTTGCGAACCAGGTGACCAATCCGGCCGCGAGGAACAACAGAACGAATTCTGATTCCGTGACGACGGTGGCGACAGCGTTCGACAGGAAGATGACCCACAGCAAACCATCCCTGCCAATCGTCTTGTGAGCAAGCTTGTAGGCGCTGATGGCAATGATGCCGATGACGCACGGCCCGACGCCGTAGAAGACAGCTTGCACCCAGGACAGGCCGCCGTATTTGTGGTAGGCCCAGCCGAGCGCCAGCACCATCAGGAACGATGGGAGCACGAAGGTGATCCCCACGACTGTCGCGCCCAGCACACTGTAATGAACGAACCCCAGATAGATCGCCAGTTGCGCTGCGAGAGGGCCGGGCATGATCTGAGCAAGCGTCAGCCCTTCCTTGTATTCGGCTTCAGTGATCCATTGTCGTCGTTCGACCAGGTCGCGGTGCATGTAGCCCACCAGCGCGACCGGGCCGCCGAAGCCCCAGGTGCCCAGCCCTAGCATGTACTTTGTGAGCTGCCACAGCGAGTAAGCGGGGGCGACCGCTTGCGTCTCCACAGCCGCAACTTGCTCAACATCCGTGGCCATGACTGGTCGTCCCGTTTGTGTAACCACGGTTACAATACCGCCGCGGCCGCCACTAGGTCAATCAGGGACAACTCGTCGAGGACCGTTTGCGTGCGGCTGGACCATCTGGCGGCAGGACCGGTCCTGGGTATGCCTTGATTGCCCGCGGATCGACTGCAAAACCAGTACAGATGGTGCGATTGGCCGGCCGATCCGCATTGTCTTTGCGGCGGGAATGGCGTACCCTTCAAGGTAGCAAACCCAAGGCCTACTCTATGTTCCGTCGCTGCGTCGCCGCTTTTGTATTGCTGGGATTTCTCGCCGGACAACTGGCGATGGTTCCGCATGCGCACGCAGCCGGTTCGCCGGACGCGCAGCGGCAGCACAGCACCCGGCCGCATTTCCACGTCGGGGGACATGCTCACGATCACTCCCATGCACCCCCTGCCGGCGAGCGTTCGCCGCTGGATTGGATCAGCGCGCCTGGCCACGATCACGATGCCGACGCGATTTACCTTTCGGACGGCAATTCGACGCTGGGGACGGCTCGCGACGAGCGAGTTGCCATCACCACGATTGTTCTGTCCGCTGACTTGCTGACCGGAAGCTGGCAGCCGCTTGCCCAGCAAGATCTGGCAGTACCGTTTCACCCGCCGGATCCGTTCCCCGCCGGCCGCAAACTTTTCTTGACGCTGCGGACTCTCCGCATCTAGCGCTCTTGGCCGGCGCTTCTCTTCTTGCGCCGTACCGAAGCTTGGCCCTGCGCACCCTGCTGGCAGCCTGGGCCGCGAAGGCGACTGTCATTTCCTGTGCCGTTTGTTTCTGGGAGAGTCAGACCATGACTCGTCGCGTCCAAATCCTGTTGTCTGTGATAATCCTTGCCGGCGTTGCCGTCGCGGGCGTGGTCGGCTATCGCCAGTGGCAGGCCTCTCTGGGCGACCGGGACGCTGAGGCGGAAAGGCAGCCCGCGACTCCCATCGTCGATGGGGCGATGCCCGTGCGGCTCACGCCCCAGGCGCGGAAAAACCTGGGCCTGGTAGCGAAGCCGGCAGCGCTCACAACGTATTGGCGGAAGATCGACGTGCCGGGGCTCATCACGGATCGCCCCGGCGTCAGCGATCGGGGGGTCGTCGCTCCGGTGGGGGGCGTGATCGCAAAAATTCACGCGCAGCCGGGGCAGACCGTCACGCCGAGCACGCCGCTGTTTACCATCCGCCTGGTCAGCGACGAACTGCACGCGGCGCAGCGGGAATTGTTCAAGGCGAGTCAGGAAATCGAGATCACCCGGCAGCGGCGCGAGCGACTCGCCGGGCTGGCGCAGGACGGCGCGATTTCCAAGGTCCGCTTGATCGAAATCGATAACGACCTGATGCGGCTGGAAGCGACGGTGAAAGCCTACGAGCAAGACCTCCAAACCCGCGGCTTGTCGGCGGAGCAGTTGAATGCCGCAGCCCGCGGGAAGTTTCTCAAAGAGATTGTCGTTGCAGCGCCTGCGGCAGCCAAAACGAACGAGGCCGCTCCAATCGCGCTGACCACGGCCGGCGATTCGGCCAGCGAACCACGCGAGTTTCGCTTTGAATTCCAGGAGCTGAAGGTCGAGCTGGGCCAGCAAGTGGAAACGGGAGCGGTGCTCTGCTTGCTGGCCGATCATCGCACGCTGCTGATCGAAGGCCGCGGCTTCAAGGACGACTTGCCGCTGATCCAGCAGGCCGCCGAGAGCGGGGCTCCGGTCGAGGTCGATTTTGAGCAGAGCGAAGAAAACCGCTGGCCGGACCTGACGCAGGAACTGCGCATCCAGCACGTCGCCAACACGATCGATCCAGAGAGCCGCACGTTCGCCTTTTTTATCCCCCTTGAGAACCAGTGGGAGGCGTACCAGCGCGATGACGAGGACCGCATTCTGTGGCAATTCCGCCCTGGTGACCGCGTGCAAGTCCGCGTGGCCGTCGAGAAGCTGGGCGACGTGTTCGTGTTGCCTCGCGAGGCAATAGTCCGCGAAGGACCGGAGGCGTACGTCTTCCGTCAGAACGGCGATTTGTTCGACCGCCGCCCGGTCCACGTCCTGGCCGAGGACCGGACTCACGTGGTGATCGCCAACGACGGCAGTTTGCGCCCCAGATCGTATATCGCCCAGAACGCGGCCGCCTCGCTCAATCGGGTCCTCAAAGCGCAAATGGCCAGCGGACAGCCAACAAATATCCATGTCCATGCGGACGGCACGACGCACGCAGCGCACTAGGATGGAACCCACATGCTGAATGCCGTCATCCGATTTTCGCTCCGTTACCGGCTGCTGGTCGTGGTCGTCAGCCTGGCGCTGATGGTCTACGGCACCTACCTGGCGACGACGCTGCCGATCGACGTCTTTCCGGACCTCGACCGGCCGCGAGTGGTGATCATCACCGAGTGTCCCGGCCTGGCGACCGAAGAAGTCGAGATGCTCGTCACGCAGCCGATCGAGATTGCGCTGCTGGGCTCCGCGGGGGTGCAAGCCGTGCGGAGCCAAACGACCGCCGGACTGAACGTGATCTACGTCGAGTTCAACTGGGACACGGAGATTCGCGCCGCTCGGCAGACGATTGCCGAGCGGCTGGGAACCTTGTCCGGCGTGCTCCCCGAGGGCATTCGCCCGCAGATGACGCCACCGGCATCGATCATGGGGCAGATCGTGATTGCCGGCATTTATCGCCAGCGCGGACCCAAGGGGGGCGAGCTGGCTCCGATCGGGAAGACGGGAAACATGGCCGAGCTGGTCGATGCGTCGCCCGCTGCGCCCCAGATTCTGGCCTGGCGACCAGTCGATCGGCACGCCGTGGAAACGTGGGCGCCGCTTTCGGTCGGGACCGTTTCGTGGGAGTCGCCGCAGGGTGCGAATCACACTGCCGACGGCGCGCGAAAGGCGCTGGTCACGATCGACGGGCAATCGATCGAGCTGACGTTTCCCTCCGCGGAAGAGCAGCTCATGGACCTCCGCACGACGGCCGATTGGGTCGTGCGGCCGCGGCTCCTGAAGATTCCCGGTGTCGCCGAAGTCTTCATCCAGGGGGGAGAACGCAAGCAGTACCAGATCCTGGTGAACCCGGCGGCATTGCTGGAATACGATGTCACGCTACAGCAGGTCGAACAAGCGCTGGCCGAGAGCAACCTCAACACGAGCGGCGGCTTTGCCGTGACCGGCGAAACAGAACGCCCCATTCGCATCCTGGGCCGGCTCGGTCCCGATTCCCGGCAGGTCCTCGAGGACCTGCGGAAAGTTCCCATCAAGCAGAACGACGTGCGGCCCGTGCTGCTGGAAAACGTAGCCCGCGTGACCGAAGGGGCGCAGCTCAAGCGGGGGGACGGCAGCGTCAACGGCCAACCCGGCGCGGTCTTCACGCTGGTCAAACAGCCGCACGTCGATACCCGCCAACTGACCGACGACGTGGCGGCGGCCCTGGCCGATGTCGAAGCGTCGCTGTCGGCCGATATCGTCATCAACTCCGACCTGTTCCGCCTCAAAAACTTCATCGACCGCGGCATTTTCAACGTCGGCGAGGCGCTCGTCATCGGGGCCGTGCTGGTGATCGTCATCCTGTTTCTATTCCTGCTCAACTTCCGCACGACGTTCATCACGCTGACCGCCATTCCGCTGTCGCTGGTGATCACGACGCTCGTGTTCCGGCTGCTGGGTTATCTCTCCGGCACGCAACTGTCCATCAACGTCATGACGCTCGGGGGCATTGCCGTGGCCATGGGAGAGCTCGTGGATGATGCGATCGTCGATGTCGAGAACATTTTTCGGCGGCTCAAGGAAAACAACGCCCGGCCCGACCCGCGACCAGCCTTGCTCGTGGTCTACGAAGCGAGCAAGGAGATCCGCAGCGCCATCGTGTTCGGCACAATCGTCGTGATCCTGGTGTTCCTGCCGCTGTTCGCTTTGTCGGGAGTCGAGGGGCGGCTGTTCGCGCCGCTGGGAACCGCATACATCGTCTCGATCCTCGCCTCGCTCGTCGTGTCGCTGACGGTGACCCCCGTCTTGAGCTACTACCTGCTGCCGCAGTCGCAGGCCACGCACCGCGAAGGGGATGGTCCCGTGCTGCGAGTGCTCAAGTGGCTCGCCAGCCCCTTGATCCGCTTCAGCATGGCGTATCCCGGCTGGCTGCTGGCCGCGACGTGGTTGCTCGTCGCGTTTGCCGGTTATGAGCTGGCCAACCTGGGGCGCAATTTTCTCCCGCAGTTTGACGAGGGGAGCATCCAGGTCAACGTCACGCTCCCCCCCGGCTCGTCGCTCGATGCCTCCAACCAAGTGTCGCGTTTGATCGACGAAAAATTCCGCCAGCGGCAGCGCACGGCGGCCAATCCCGACGGCGAAATCCTTCACTTCGTGCGCCGTACCGGCCGGGCGGAGATGGACGAGCATGCGTCCCCCGTCAATGCCGGCGAGTACATCCTCAGCATGAATCCCGACATGCACCAGGGGCGCGAGGAGATGATTCAAGAGCTTCTCAAGGAGCTGCGCGAGGAAGTTCCGGGGGTCGATATCGAAATCGAGCAGCCGCTGGCGCACCTCATCAGCCACATGGTGTCGGGGGTGTATGCACAGATCGCGATCAAGGTGGTGGGGGACGACCTGGACACGTTGTTGGCGACTGCCGAGCAGGTCAAGGCGGCGATCCGCGATGTCCGCGGCGTCACGCCGCCCGTGATCGAGCCGGTGCAGCAGACCGCCGAGCTGCACATCCGGCTGCGGCCCGACGACCTGGCTCGCTATGGGCTGACGCGGGCCTACGTCGGCCAGGTCATGCAGACCGCGCTGCAAGGAGAGGTCATCTCGCAAGTGCTCGAAGGAGAGCGGCGTTTTGACTTGCTCATCCGCCTGGAGCAGGCGTACCGCACCGATTACGCCAACCTGGGGCGGCTGCGGATCGATCTCCCCGACCATCGGGGTCAGGTCGAACTGGCCAGGCTGGCCGACATCGGCGAAGGGATGGGACCGAACGCCATCAACCGCGAGAACGCCAGGCGGCGAATCGTCATCCGCTGCAACACGGAAAACCGCGACCTGGCCAGTGCCGTGGCGGAGATTGAAGCACGCATTAAAGAGCGCGTTCCAATGCCGCCCGGTTATTTCGTCGAGTACGGCGGCCAGTTCGAGAGCCAGCAGCGGGCGACGACCTTGATCTTGCTGCTCGCCGCCGTTTCCGTCGTCGGCATGTTTGTCGTCTTGATGGTCCTCTATCCGTCGGTCCCGATCGTCCTGCAAATCCTCAATGCGCTCCCCACGGCATTCATCGGCGGCGTCCTGGCCCTCGTCCTCACCGGCCAAACGCTGACCGTCGCCAGCCTGGTGGGATTTATCTCGCTGGGCGGCATTGCCGTTCGCAATGGCATTCTGCTCGTGACGCACTATTTCCACCTGATGAAGGAGGAAGGGGAAGAATTTACGTCCCAGATGGTGCTCCGCGGCAGTCTGGAACGGCTGGCCCCCGTCTTGATGACGGCTCTGACCGCCGGCATTGGCCTGGTGCCGCTGGTGATTGGCGGCCAGGAGCCGGGGCGCGAGATCCTGTACCCGGTGGCGACGGTGATCTTGGGCGGACTTATCACTTCGACCTTTTGCGAATTCCTGATTCACCCTGGATTGTTCTGGCGGTTCAGCGGGAAGGATGCCCAGCGGCTTGTGGCTGCGGAGCATGTGCTGGACGATGAGTTGTTCGACCATCGCCAGCGCCGGCCGGCTGCCACGGAGGCGTCCCCGGCGGGCGCTTCGATCTGATCCCTATTTTGGAGGAAGTTTCATGAAACGGATTTGTCTACTATTGGCTTGCGTCGCGTTCCCGTGGCTGGCTGCTGGGTGCAACTCCACTGCGCCCGAGGCTGAGAAGAAGGCCGACAGCGGAGAGGCGGCGAAACATGCTCACGGCGAAGGACCCCACGGGGGAACGATCACCGACTGGGGTGGCGGCGCCTACCACGTTGAGTTCACCGTCGATCACGACAAGAAGGAAGCGACCGTGTATATCCTGGGGGGGGACGAAAAGACCCCAGCGCCGATCAAGGCAGAATCGATCCAACTGGCCATCGACGATCCGATGACCGAACTGGAGTTGAAGGCCCAACCGCTCGATGGCGAGCCGGAAGGGAGTTCATCACGGTTCGTAGGGACGCACGATACGATCGGGATCGTGAAGGAGTTTTCCGGCACGATCAGCGGCCAGGTTGAGGGAACCCCATATACGGGGGACTTCAAAGAAGAGCCACATGGCGCGGATCACAAGCACTAAGATGGAGCGAAGCCATGGCCCTGGCGTGGAACATTGTCCGCGTGCTGCTCGTGGCGGTAATCGTCGTCGTGGTCGCCGACGTCTCCAAGCGGTACCCGCGCGCAGGCGCGCTACTGCTCTCCCTGCCGATCGTGAGCATCCTGGCGTTTCTGTTCGGCTGGTTTCAGCATCGCGACCTGCCCGCGATCTCGAAGCTGGCCTGGGAGACGCTGATCCTCGTGCCGCTGGGCCTGCCGTTCTTTCTGCCGCTGGCATTTGCCCAGCGACTGGGCCTGAATTTTTGGTCGGCGATGTTGATCGGCGTCCTGTTGGCAGCAACAACGATCAGCGTCTGGTTGATCTTCGCTCCGACGAAGTAGCCCGGTTGTCAAACCAGAGGGTCAATCCGACAGCCGGGTCGATTCGGGGTGGAACGGCGAAAAAGATTGCATGGACCGAGGCCGCTTGTCAAAATGCTGCCAGCCCGATTCGGCGGGCAGCATTTCGGTTCGGGTCGAGCGCTTGCTTTGAAGGGCGTCTATGGCATCGTCCACCGTTCAGTTCATCTCCCAGGTGAAGCTCGGCGAACTGCGGCACCAGCGGACTTTGCTTGTCGAAACCTATCAGCGGCTTGAGCAAGAATGTGCGGCACAGCCCGCTGTTGAGGCGCTCATGACGCTGTACCATGGGCTGCGCGCGATCAAGGTCGCCGGTAAACCGCTGCATCCGGACCTGGAGAACCTCGAACTCCTGCTCGACGGAACCGCTCCGTCCCCCGAAATTGTCGCCTTCTGGCGCAAGCGTCTGGAATCGGAGGTGGCGGCCGGCCGCCTGCGGGCCGATATTGTCTATTTGTTCGGGGCCCTGCTCGGGGAGTGGGGGAACAGCAACGCTTCCAGACAGCCATTTCTTGAGCTGCGCGAGCGGACCCAAGAGTTGCTTCTCAAGCAGGCGGTTACGTCAAGTGAGGACGCGGGGCGGCAGGCCACATTGCTGCTGTCAGAGATCTTTGCGGGGCTCGGAGATCGGCTCAAGAGCGCACCCGAAAAGATCGCCGAGACCATGAGCAAGTGGATCGAGTCGGGGACGTTTGTGGGGTCCCAGTCTGCCGTCATTGCCCGGGACATCGATCAGCCGGCCGCCATCCGCAAGGAAGCGCAGCGGATAAAAGAGAACGAAGTGCTCGACCAGGAATTTCGGGACGCTCTCGGCATCGTGACGCGCGACCCGCGCGACTGGAACTGGCCCGCCGAAGGGGTCAAAGCCCGGACCCTCTGGACCCGCAATAAATGGCGGCTATTTCCCGAACTCTCGTTGGTTGACCTCAGTATCGTGAATCGCTTTGGCGACTTCTGGTCGGGTGCGATCCAGTCGGCATACAGCGACGCAACTCGCAAGATCAATCGCCTCAGCCGGTATCACAAACTCCTCGACCTCAAGGCTCCTGAGGTGATCATCGAGAACGAGCGCCGCATGCTCCGCAGCGAACGGGAGCGGATCGATCTGGGCTGGTACGAACCGGTCGATCCGTGGGATGGCACGCCGCCGCTTCTCGACGATGGACCCGTCGCCGGCATTGTGAGCCGCCGTGCCCATGCGCAAGCGGAGCTGCGCGAATGGACCGGCGGCGGCTACTACGGCGCGTATGGCGCCAACCGCCTGGTGAGCCTCGTCCATGCCGAAGTGCAAACATTGCGGGCGGCATTTCCCGACCGGCCCTTTTTCATTGCCAACCTCGATATCCGGGATTACTTTGCCTCCATTCCTCATCACGTGCTACTGCGAATGCTCCAGGAATTGGGAATGCCGGAGGTCGGGGTCGCGGCAGTCCGGCGCTTCCTGGAAGTCCCGTATCTCGTGGGAGGCCAGGTCACGCGGGCGCGCCGCGGCGTTCCCATGGGCCAATCTCTATCGCATTGGCTGGCCGAGTGGCTGTTGCGGCTGATGGAACGCTTCCTCCATCAGCGGGCCAAAGTCCGCATCATCCGCCAGATCGACGACATCTGCCTGCTCGCCCCGACGGCAGAGGATGTCGTCGCCGCCTGGCGTGCAGCGCACGTTTTTCTGGAATCCTGCGGCCTGGCAGTCAACCGGGAAAAGTGCGGAGCGCTGGCGATCGGGGCGGAAGTGCCGGAGGAACTTCCCAGCGCTCGACCGCGGTGGGGTCTGCTGGAGCTGACTGCCGCGGGAGACTGGAAGGTCCACGAGGAGACTTTCCAAACCTTTCTCAGCGACACGCGCGGGCACCTGCTGGCCCGGCATTCTCTGCTAGCCCGGGTGACGCTATACAACGCCCACCTGCGGTTTCTCACGTCGTCCCTCGGCCTGGCGCTCGACCTGGGGGATGTTCATCGCGACTCGATCAACGATGCCTTGCGCCGATTCGAGGGGGAGTTATTCGGCCCGGGGAGCGATATTGTCGCCGGGCTCCGCAGCTCTATCGCGGAGCGGTATCTCGAGGGAACGAACCTCAGCCACCTGCCGGAAAGCTGGATGTACTGGCCGATCACGGCTGGAGGCATGGGGCTCCGCTCGGCGGTGGTGCTTGGCGGTCAGTACCAGCGGGCATTCGAGGAGCAGAAGCAGAAGCGAGCGCCGCTGCCGGTCGGCGTGCCTGCCAACTCGCAAACGGGTGATGCCGCATGGGCAGCCTACCACGAGGACAAGCTTCGCCAGCTTGATCCGGCCAAGCCGAAAGAGTCGAAACAGATGAAGACGCTCGTTGACGACTTTATTGCCCGCGGCCAGGAGATCTCTGGCGGCAAGCAGCAGGGGCTCTCCGACTACTGGCGGTGGGTCCTGTCCATCTACGGACCGGAGATTCTCGACAAGTTCGGGACGTTCCGGTTTTTGCTGACCGACCTCGTGCCGCTACAGCTCATCCATGAGCAGCTCATCGGAGATAACTCCTTTGCAGAATGATCTGGTTGCAAGTGTCGCTTACTCCGGCAGCCGCCCGGTTTCCATCTTCGGGAACTCGCCGGTGAGGGCCTGCATGTAAGCGACCAGGTCGGCTTTCTCTTCCTTGGTCAGGTTGAGCTTCTTGATCTTGTCGCTCAGGTACGGGTTGGGGTGGCCCCCCTTGTCGTACCACTCGACCACTTCCTCGAGTGTCTTCTGGCTGCCGTCGTGCATGTAGGGGGCGGACAGTTCGACGTTGCGAATCGTGGGGGTCTTGAAGGCGCCCTTGTCCTTTTCATCCTTGGACACGACGAAGCGTCCCAGGTCCGGTTCCTTGGCGTCCATGCCGACGCCCAGGTTGTGGTATTTCTCGTCGGTAAAGTTCGCGCCGACGTGGCAGGCGGTGCAGCCGGCCTTTTGGCCGAAGAACAGCTCGCGGCCGCGCTTGGCTGAGGGGCTGATCGGGTGGGCCTCGCTGGCCTGCTTGAGCTGCATGTATTTGGCGAAGCTGTCAGGATCGTCCTCCTGGAACGCCTTCAGATCCTCAATGAAGTCGGCGAA
>DATKDU010000481.1:0-2474 GCA_035512595.1 Pirellulaceae bacterium | reverse complement strand
GGCGAGTTCCTCGTGCAGGATACCGTTGGCGTGGAGCGCGGCGTCGCCGGCGGGAACATCATCTTGCAGACGGCGACGCAGACGCAGGGGCTGGCTGCCGCGCGCCGCGGCGTGGAGGCGATTGCCAAACTGGACGGAGTGATCGCCCCCTTTCCCGGCGGCGTCGCTCGCTCGGGGAGCAAGGTGGGCTCGCGCTACAAGGGGCTCAAAGCCTCCACGGCGGATGCTTTTTGTCCGACGCTCCGCGGCCGCGTGGAAAGCAAGCTCCATCCGGACGCCAATTGTGCCTATGAAATCGTCGTGGATGGCACCAGCGAACAGGCCGTGGCCGCGGCAATGACTGCCGCGATGAGGGCTGCCGCGGGTGAGGGAGTGGTTCAAATCGGGGCGGGGAACTACGGCGGCAAGCTGGGGAAGTTTCAGTTCCATCTGCACAAGCTGCTGGCATCGTAGAGGAGCGGACATGTCGGAACCTCCCTTCGACGTTGCCAAAGCCCACCGCTGGTTCGGCGTCGAGTTCAACAACGTTGCCTGGGAGCTCTACGAGCTGCCCGCGCGCACGGCCGACGAGACCGAGCGGATGATCGACGCGGCTCACGCGTCGGCTTTTCACTGGCGGCAGGTAGGGACCGTGCTGAACACCCTGCGGGGACAAGTGCTGCTGACGAGTTGCTACGTGCAAGCGGGTGATGGCGAACAGGCCGTCCGCCACGCCTACCGCGCCCTGGAATTGTTGTCGGCAGCCGAGGGGGCAACCCCCTTTGACCGCGTGGGCGCACTGGGATCGGCCGCGGGGGCCATGGCCCTGGCCGGAAAGAATGCCGAGGCCGAGCGGCTGCGTGCCGAGGCGCGCGCCGCCCTGTCCCAACTGACCGACGAAGACGACCGCCGCGTCGCGACGCAGCTCTGGAAAATTGACTCCTGACTCCTGAGAGCGTGTGAATCAATTGGCGGCAATGCAAAATGTCCAATGCAAAGTGCAAAATGCAAAAGTCAGCAGCCTGGTTTCAACGGGTCATTTTGACTTTTGCATTTTGCATTGGTCATTTTGCATTGTTTGGAAGTCCCTGCTGCCGTTTGTTTCACACGCTCTGACTCCTGACTCCTGACCTCCGACCTCCGACTTCCTGCATGACCGCCAACCATTTCGACGTCCTCGTCATCGGCACCGGCCCGGGGGGCGAAGGGGCAGCCATGCAGGCCACCAAGCAGGGGCTCAAGGTCGCCGCGGTCGAAGCTTTCTCGAAGGTCGGCGGCGGCTGCACCCACTGGGCCACGATCCCCAGCAAGGCCCTGCGGTTCGCCATCTTTCAGATGCTGGAGTTCAACAATAACCCGCTCTATCGCCAGGCGGGGCTGTCGGTGGAGCTTTCTTTCCCCGAGCTTCGCAAGACGGCTGGCGCCGTCATCCAGCAGCAGCAAGAGATGCGGCACGGATTCTACGAACGCAACCGCGTGCCGGTTTATTTCGGCAAGGCGCAGTTCGTCGGTCCGCACACAGTCGAAGTCACCTCCTCCGCCGGCGCCGCCGTGCAGTTGACTGCCGACCACATCGTGATTGCCGTCGGTTCGCGTCCCTACCGGCCGCCGGACGTCGATTTCAACCATCCGCGGATTTTCGACAGCGACACGATCCTCTCGCTGGGCTTCACCCCCCAGTCGATCAGCATCTACGGGGCCGGGGTCGTCGGCTGCGAATACGCCTCCATGTTCCGCAACCTGGGGTGCAAGCTGAACCTGGTCAACACGCGGCAGCAACTGCTCGAATTCCTCGACGACGAAATTTGCGATGCCCTGAGCTATCACCTCCGCGAGCGGGGAGCGGTCATCCGCCACGGCGAGGAGTACGAGCGAATCGAAGGGCAGGACGACGGCGTCGTGCTGCACCTCAAGAGCGGCAAGAAGATCAAGACCGACGTGCTCTTGTGGGCCAACGGCCGCACGGGAAATGCCGACGGGCTCAAGCCCGAAGCCGTCGGCCTGACCCCCAATCGCCGCGGCCAGCTCGAGGTGGACGACCGCTACTGCACCAAGGTATCCCATATCTACGCGGTCGGCGACGTGATCGGCTATCCCTCGCTGGCCAGTGCGGCCTACGTCCAGGGGCGGGCGGCAGCGATGCACATTGCCGGCGACGACTGCGCCCGCTTGCTCGCCAAACACATCCCCACCGGCATTTACACCAGCCCCGAAATCAGCTCGATCGGCAAGACCGAACGCGAGCTGACCGCCGAAGGCATTCCCTACGAGATCGGCCACGCCCAGTTCAAGAGCCTGGCCCGCGCGCAAATCACCGGCCGCCGCGTCGGCATGCTGAAAATCCTCTTTCACCGCGAGACGCTGGCCATCCTCGGCATCCACTGCTTCGGCGAGAACGCCGCCGAGATCATCCACATCGGCCAGGCGATCATGTCGCAGCCGGGGAGCGGCAACTCGCTCCTCTACTTCATCAACACGACGTTCAACTATCCGAC
>DATKDU010000480.1:0-20300 GCA_035512595.1 Pirellulaceae bacterium | reverse complement strand
GGGTCGGCCTTGTTGGGATCGTCCTGGCTGACGCGGAACCGCGAGACGACCGACGTGTGGGGCGGCCCTTCCTTCTGCGTGTAGTAGACGAAGAACTGGCCGTTCTCCTTGAACTGGGGATGGAACGCCAGCCCCAGCATCCCCTCTTCGTTCTGCTTGTCGTTGTAGACGACCTTATTTTCGATATCGAGGAAGACCTTGGCTTCCTCGACCTTCTGATCGTTCGGGAAGACGCTGATCACCCCCTGCTGGGTGACGACGAAGATCCGGTCGCTGCCATCGGGGGCGTGGGTGATCACCGTCGGCCGGCGGATGCGGAGGTTCGGAAACGCACGAACGAGCTTGACGGGGATGGGGGTTTCGTCCACGGATTGGGCGGGAGTCTCGGTCGTGAGGGTGAGCGCCGCCAGTACGACAACTAGTCCCAGCTTCGACAAGTGCATCTCGGAAATCCTTCACAGTAAGTCGATCAGGTCAAAGGGCAACTGTTGTGAGTCTACTCGGGCATTGCCGACAGGGCCACTCGGCAAGGGGGACAAGACAGGAAGATCAAGGACAGGAAAATGGCCGCAGGCAATCACCTTCCTGTCGCTCATTTTCCTGTCGGTCAGCCGACTATCGATCGGGCGGGCGGGCGGTCTGCCCGTTCTTGCCCTTTGACTTGTTGCCCAACGACTTCACCGGCTGGATCGTCACCTTGATCGTGCGGCCGGAGAGAATGCCGCTGTTGGTCGTGTAGGAGTCGATCTCGATTGCGTCCCCCGGTTTGACGAACGCCAGGTCCTTGCTCTCGACAGTGATCGTGGCGTCCTTGGCGAGTCTGGCGTTGATCCGCCGCTTGCCGAGGGAGACGGTGAGCCTGCCGTCCTTGATGCGGACGAACTGGCCGAGGATTGTCGCCGGCTGATCGTCGATGTCCTGGGCAATGCCGAGCTGATATTGGTCGAGCGGCGAGTGAACCACCAACTCCGTCACCTGGTCCTCGATCTCGTTGGATTTGACGACGCCGTTGAGCCGGATGATCATTCCGGGCTGAAGCTTCGCGGCTTCCCAAGGGCCGCTGATCTCGACCTGGCCGGTGTCCGCCTTGGGGCGGACCTGATGACGGTTTTTGCCTTCATCCACGAGCGTGACTACATCGCGGACGACGGAAACGACTTGCCCCCTGGTTTTGACGCGGCGGGGCTGGGCGAGGGCATCTGACGTCCAAGTGCCGAGCAAGAAGAGCGAGCCGACGAGAGCAACGCTGCCACAAGCACGATGCGAGATCATGGGACACCTCAAGTGCTGCGAATCGGTGTCCCGACAGGATAATGGATGACTGCGTTGGAATCCATCATCCGATACAATGCCGAGATGGACGTGCATTGCTGCGAACGAATGGCTGATGCTGTTAGATTCTCCTGCGACCAATGTCGTGACCAATTCGAATGCCCCGACAGCCTGATTCATTTCTCTTCAGATCGGAATGTCTACGGGCTAATCGTCCATGATGGTGGGTCATCCTACGTTAAGATTCGCTTCTGCCCCTGGTGCGGAACTGAATTGAGCGTACGCAAGTGATCCGTGGGCCCATGGAGTGTGCCTACTACTCATCACGCCCCGTACTTCGTCATCCGCCCGGCATTGGAGAGCGCCAGGGCCATCAGGTACTTGGCCTCGAACTGCCCCAGGCCGCCGCGAACGCATGTGTTCTCGCCAAACGTCGTGTGCCCGTCAGGCCGGCAGCAGTCGGACACCAGCAGCGTCGGTACTGGATGCCACGAATGGCTCCTCAAGTAGCTCGGCGTGCTGTGATCGCCGGTGACGATCAACACTTTGGGCTTGAGCGCCGTGATCCGCGGGATTGCCGCATCCAACTCCTCGATCTTCTTCACCTTGGCGTCAAAGTTGCCATCCTCGCCGGTACTGTCGGTGTACTTGAAGTGAATGAAGAAGAAATCGTACTTCGCCCAGATCTGCTCCAGCACCTGCATCTGCTCCGCGAGCGATTGTGCCTGGCCGACGATGTCCATCCCCACCAGCCGCGCCAGCCCCTTGTACATCGGATAGACTGCAATCGCCGCCGCCTTGAGGCCGTATACCTCTTCATACGTCGGCAAATGGGGGCGCTCCGCAAAGCCGCGGAGCGTCAGGCCGTTGGCCTTCTTCTCGCCGGCCAAGAGCTTCGTCGCCTGGGCGATGAACTCATTGGCAACCTCCGCCGTCCTCTTACTCGCCGCATCGACCGCCTCGGCAGTCAGCGGTGCAACCCCCGTCTTCTGCGGATCGGTGTCCTTGACGTGTCCTGCCAAGCCGCTGCCGCGGAAGACGACGACGAACCGATGTTCCTTGACCGGCTCGACGAACATCTCTACTCCCGGAACCTTCACTTGACGCATTCGCACGGCCAGGGGCGCGCTCTCTTCGCTCGGAATGCGTCCCGCTCGCCGGTCGCTGATCTCTCCGGCCGCATCAAGCGTACAGAAATTTCCGCGGGCAGCCACGTCGCCAGGTTGCAATTCAAAACCAATGCCGGTGGCTTCCAGCGCCCCGCGGCCAATGACGTACTGAATCGGATCGTAGCCAAACAGACCAAGATGCCCCGGCCCGCTTCCCGGAGCGATGCCCGGAGCGACCGGAATGCTGCCGCCTTGTACGCCCACTGCCGCCAGGGCGTTAAGGTTGGGCCGGTTGGCCGTTTCCAGCTCCGTCTTGTCGCCGGGGGACAGCGGCAGTCCCCCGAGTCCGTCCGCGACGAGCATGACGATCTTCGAGTCGTTCTTGACGTTCAGCTCGCGGGTTAGGGCGTGGAGGTCCATGTCATTTCCTTTGTAGGACGGCCCTTGCGGGCCGTCTGGGAGCGATGGCCCGCAAGGGCCGTCCTACGGAGGTGCATCCCAATTCCTATCACAAACCGCTCTCTTCACAAGGCGGTTGCCGCCCCGGACTACCCAAGCTGCCCCGGTTGCCTTGACCCTCTTCGCATCTCCCGCTACCCTCCCGCCGCCACATTCTGTCTCTGCCTCACGAGGCCGTCATGTCCCTTGCCGCCGTCACCCCCCCTTCCACACTCATCGCTGGCGTGGCCGACGACGCCCGCTGCCTGGAGCGTCTGTGCCCCCTCTGCAGCACCGACAACCATCGGCAATTGCCGCTCCCTCTCAGCCGTGGCACGTGGCGGCTGAAAGCCTGCGGCCAGTGCCGCTTCGTCTACCTGGAAAACGCCCTCCGCTATGAAGAACTGAGCGTCAACCATGCCTGGACCAAAAGCCGGCTGGCGGAGCGCGACTTTCGCCGCGACGGTTCCTGGCGGGACGTTGCTGGGCAGCCGCTGCGGGCCGCCCAGAAATGGGTGCGGTCCATCTGGCCGCGAAAAAAGGCGGCCCGGCTTCTGGATCGGTACGTCCCCTCCGGCCGGGTCCTGGAGGTGGGCTGCGGCAACGGCCAGATGCTCAGGCGTCTGCCATCGCGGCTCATTCCCTGCGGAATTGAAATCGACGCCAGGGCGGCGTCGCGGGCACGGCCGTTTGTCGAATCGCGCGGCGGCGAAATGATCCACGCCGATGGCCTGACGGGGCTTGAGTCGCTGGGAGACGCAACCATCGGCGGCATTCTGATGCACTCGTACCTGGAGCACGAGAATCAACCCTTGTCCGTCCTGCGGCAGGCCGCGCGGGTTCTGGTCCCCGGCGGCGTGGTCGTGATCAAGGTTCCCAATTTCGCCTGCTACAGCCGCCGGCTCCTTGGAAGCGTCTGGCCCGGCTTTCGCTTCCCCGACCACGTCAACTACTTCACGCCCGAGAGCCTGCGGCAGATTGTGACCGCGGCGGGGCTGACGGTCATGCGCTGCAACTGGGCCGATCGAATGCCGACGAGTGATAATGTGTGGCTCGTGGCAGGCGCTGCATAGGCCAATGGCTGGCGTGCTTCAACGATTGTTCGCGGGGCTGCGGCCTGTTAGAGTTCTTGGCTGCCTGGGCAGTGCCTCGGCCGCCTCCTCCAATCGTCGAGGAGAGGCTGAAATGCCGACGGTCTGCCCATCGAAGAAGGGACGGCCTCATGTCTCGAGCCAAATCTGCGGGGTTCCTACTGGCTGCGCTACTGGCAAGCACGCTGGCGCGCAGCGGCACTGCTCAACAAGACGATGACGCCGACCACCAGGCGTTGCGCGAGCTTAAAGCGCTGTTTGAAAAAGCGGCCAGCGAAAACCAGCTCGACCTGCTCAAGCCCCATTTGCACGAGCCGTTCTCAGTAGTGACCTATACCGACCGGGAGTTCTTCGATTTCGAGAAGTTCAAGGCCCGCTGGCAACAGACCCGCGACGAGACGGTGGGAAGCGGATCGTACAAAGTCACCTTGCTGCCGGAGCGGAGCGAGATTTACGGCGACATGGCCGTCGCCCATGGCGATTCCGAGAACGTGCTCGTTTCCGCAGCCGGGAATGAATATAAGTTTTCCTCGCACTGGACTGCCGTGCTGCGTAAGGTGGATGGCGAGTGGAAGATCGTGCGCGCGCACAGCTCGCTTGATCCCTTCGGCAACCCGATGCTCGTCGCTGGGGTCAAACAGAAGCTGATCCAGGTTGGCCTGGCGGCGGCAGCAGGCGGATTGGTGCTGGGTGGCCTGGTGGCGTACCTTTTGGGTCGCCGGCGCTCCACCCGTTCTGCGGCGCCGAAGCCCTCCGCGGACTCTTGAGACTCCACCGTCATGTCGTCACCGCCGTATCAGCCCACATCGCGCCGTCCGATTGCGGATCTCTTCCGCCGTACGGCCGATCGCGCCGTGCGACTGTGCCTCCGCGCGGGGATCCATGCGAATGCGGTGTCGCTAAGTTCCATTGCTGCTGCCTCGCTGGCCGCGGTCTGCTTCTGGCAATCCGGGAACGCTCCCTGGCTGTTGATCCCGGCCGCCCTGTTCTGCTATCTGCGGCTGTGGCTCAACATGCTCGACGGTATGATCGCCATCGCCGGCCGGCAGGCAAGTTCCCTCGGCGAACTGTTTAACGATCTGCCAGACCGCATTTCTGACGTGCTGATTTTCGTCGGTGCCGCTCACAGCGGTCTCTGCCATCCGCTGATCGGTTATTGGGCGGCGATCATGGCCCTGTTGACCGCCTACGTGGGAACTCTCGGACAGGCCATCGCCGGACAACGTGAATTCGGCGGCATTATGTCGAAGCCCTGGCGGATGGTGACGCTGCATCTGGGCACCTGGATCCTGCTGGCCGACCTGTGGTGGTGGCGCCTGGCCGAATCTTGGCCTTTGACGATCCTCGACCTGACGCACCTGGTGATCGTGGCGGGCTGCCTGCAAACGATCGCCGTGCGGCTGGTGAGCATGGTCCGCCGGCTCAACAAGAGGTAGCCGGCATGTCGTCTCAGGAGGCGCTGCAAAGCCCGATTTACCTCAGCTACGTCGCCATCGTCGCCGGCATTCTGCTCCTGGCGGGCATCGCCTTGGCGGTATTGCAGTGGGGCGCTGGGCGGGACGTGAGCCATGCCGCCACATCATTCCGCGCCTGGCTGATCATGGTGCCTGGCGTTGCTCTGGTCCAGTTTCTCGGCCGGGAGGCCACGATCGTATCAGTCGTCGCGCTGGCGATCTGCGGATTCCGGGAATTCGCGCGGGCCACAGGCCTGTCCCAGAATCGACTCATGACTGCCGTGCCCATTGCTGGCATGGTTTGCGCCGGTGCGCTGGCCTGGGCCGACGGAGCAGTTCCATCGCTTTCGCAGAGTTGGTACGAATGGTTCCTCGCACTGCCGGCCTTTGTGACTGCCGCCATTCTGCTGTCCCCTATTTTTCGCAACCAGGTCGCGGGGCAACTTCGCCAGATTGCCTTGGCAGTACTCGGATTCGTCTATATTGGTTGGATGTTTGGGCACTTGGCGTTTCTGGCCAATGCCAGCAATGCCTACGGATACCTGTGCTTTGTGCTGGTAGCGGTCACGCTGAATGACGTGGCTGCCTACGCCTGTGGACGCTTGTTCGGCCGCCGCCCCCTGCGGAGCAACATCAGCCCTAAGAAAACCTGGGAGGGAGCGCTGGGCGGAGCGGCGGTGTCCTTGCTGCTGCCGTGGCTGTTATGGTTCTCGTTTCCCCACTTCGGGGTTTGGGAGCTGATCCTGACCGGGCTGATTGTCGGCATTGGGGGACAACTGGGGGACCTGTCGATCAGCGTCATGAAGCGCGATGTGGGGGTGAAGGATATGGGGTCGTCGATCCCCGGCCACGGCGGCATCCTCGATCGCATCGACAGCTTGATTTACGTCGCTCCGCTCTTTGTTCACATGACACGGACGTTCCACCAGCAGTAACCGACCATGATTTTCGGATCAGCCCAAACCGCAATTGACGATCGCCTGAAGATGAGCGAACAAACGTTCGTCACCTGGGACGGAACGGAGTTGTTTTATCGAGCCTGGCTGCCGCCTGGACGGATCGAGCGGGCCCTGTTCCTGCTGCACCGCGGGCACGAACATTCGGGCCGCTTCGCCGACCTGGTTCCCCAGCTCGGTCTGGAAAACACGGCCTGCTTTGCCTGGGACCAGCGTGGCCATGGACGTTCCCCCGGCCAGCGCGGTTACGCTCCCAGCTTCGCAGCGGTTGTCAAGGACCTGGATTGGTTCGTCCGCGCAATGCTGAAAAAGCATGAGCTTCCTATGGAAAGCGCGGCCATCCTCGGTCATAGCATCGCGGCAGTGACCGCTGCCGCCTGGGTGCATGATTACGCTCCGCCGATCCGGGCCTTGGTGCTCCTGGCCCCCGCCTTGCGGGTCAAGCTCTATGTTCCGCTAGCCATTCCGGGGCTGCGGTGCCTGCAACAACTCCGCGGCCACCGCCCAGCCTTTGTGACGAGTTACGTGCGGTCGACCATGCTCACGCACGATCGCCAGGAGGCCGAGCAATATGATCGCGACCCGCTGATCGCCAAGTCGATCGCTGTCAATATGCTGCTGGACTTGCACGATACGTCTTCGCGGCTACTGGCGGACGCGGCCGCCATCCAGTCGCCGACGCTCCTTCTGTCGGCAGGGAAAGACTGGGTCGTGCGGCTGGATGCGCAGCGCAAGTTCTTCAACCGGCTGAGATCTACCGTCAAGCGGATGCAAGTGTTCGACGGAATGCATCACGACCTGGTACATGAAGCCGGACGCGAGCAGATCGCCCGCGAGATCAGCGGCTTTTTGCGGGACAGGTTTGAGCAGCCTGTGGAGCCAGCGAGCTTGGTCGATGCGGATCAGCGTGGCTACACGAAGCAGGAATATGATCGCTTGCGGCAGCCGCTGCCTGCGCTCTCTCCCAAGCGCTGGTGGTTCGCCGCGCAGCGACTCGTGATGAGCACGGCGGGACGGCTGAGTGAAGGAGTTCGCCTCGGCTGGGAGACCGGCTTCGACTCGGGAAAATCGCTCGACTATGTCTACCGCAATCAGGCTCGTGGGCGGCTGCTCTTGGGCCGCTGGGCCGATCGCAGCTACCTGAATGCCGTGGGGTGGCGCGGCATTCGCCAACGCAAAGAGAACTTGCAGAAGCTGCTGCGGAGCGCAATCGATCGGCTGCACGCTGCCGGTCGGACGTCACGTGTGCTGGATATCGCCGCCGGCTGCGGCCGTTACGTGCTGGAAACGATCGCCGAATTGCCGGAAGGAATGGTGGAATCGGTTGTACTGCGCGATCGCACCGCGGAAAACCTGGCGGCAGGCCGGCAACTGGCGGACGCATTGGGCCTGCAGTGGGTTCAGTTTAGCGAGGGGGACGCCTTCGACGAAACGTCGCTGGCCGCCATCTCGCCGCCGGCGAATCTGGCGATCGTATCTGGTCTATATGAGTTATTCCCCGACAATTCCAAGGTCTTGTCGTCGTTGCGGGGCGTGGCCGGGGCGCTGCGCGAAGGGGGATTTTTGATCTACACCGGCCAGCCCTGGCATCCGCAGCTCGAAATGATTGCCCGCGTGCTCGACAACCGCGACGGCCAGAGGTGGATCATGCGGCGGCGCACGCAGGCCGAGCTCGACGCGCTCGTCCGCGCGGCCGGCTTTGAAAAAATCGACATGGAGATCGACCGCTTCGGCATTTTCACCGTTTCCTTGGCCCGCATCGGCAGTGTGAAATGACCGATCACGAGCGCATCCTCGCCGCCTATTTTCAGTTGATGAACTTCAACGGAGCGGCACATGTATACCGTGAGGCGGTGCGCAGCGGCCTGCTGCCGGCCCTGCTGGGCGGGGCAAAGTCTGCGGCCGAACTGGCGGAGGAGTGTGGCACAGCGACTAAGCCAACCCCATTGTTGCTCGACGTTCTCGTTGCCCTCGGCCTGGCAGAAAAAGAGGGTGCGCAGTTTCGGGGAACCATGCTGGCCTTCATGCTCCTGTCGGGCAGCTACAAGAATCTCGGCGACGAATATTGGTCTCACTTGCCGGAATTGCTGCGGACCGGCGAGCCGCTCGTAAAAATGGACGAGCCGGGAACGAGCGAGGCGCATTACCAGTCGCAGGCTGCCGCGCTGGGATGGATGCTGAAAGCGGCCGCGGAGCGCGCCGCTGCATTACTCGCCGCCGATCTTCCGCCCCAGTCGGCCATTCTCGACGTCGGGGCCGGATCGGCCATCTGGAGCCTGACTCTGGCCCGCCAGAAGCCAGATGCGTCCGTGACGGCGATCGACTGGCCCGCCGTATTGGCTGTCGCCGACGAGAATGCCAAGGCCTTCGGCCTGCAGGACAGGTTCACGACAATCGCCGGCAATTATCACGAAGTCCCCTGGCCGGTCGGTCGCTTCGACCTGGTCATCCTGGGAAACGTCACCCACCTCGAGACGACCGACGGTAATCTGTCTCTCTTTCGCAGCGCGCGGACGGCGCTGAAGCCGAACGGGCGGCTGGCGATCTTTGATGTCTTTCCTGGCCAGCCGCAGGGGGATCTCAATCGCGCTCTCTACGTGCTGGGGCTGTCGCTGCGCACGGCGCGGGGCCATGTTTATTCCGCCTGTGAGCTCCAGCCGCTGCTGCGGGAGGCGGGTTTTGGCGAGTCACAATTGACCCCCCTGGATGCCCACCCGTACATCGTTGGAATGTTGGCGGCCCGCTAATTGGCCGAACCAAAGCACATCAGCTTCCCCTGCCGGTCCTTGGCATAGATTCTGCCGCCGGCCAGTACGACGTGCGGCCAGCAGTCGGTCTGGGAGAGCCCTTCGAGCCGCGACAGCTCGCGATAAGCATCCGGCGACTAATCAAGTCTGGCCGGCGTTCCTTCATTGAGGCGGCAGAGCGCGGCAAATACCCCCCTGTCAATGTTGTACGACACAACCTTGACGCTGGCATCTGCCAGGGCTGCGTTCATGCCGTTGGGATGCGCGCTGCCAAAACGGCTGCCGAAGGTGGGAATGTTTCCGCGAACGTCGCGCCACCAGGAACAGCAGGCGTTGTCCCCGTTTACGAGACCTCCGGGATGAACACCCGGAATGGGCGCCAAGCGGACCTGTGTCCCATCGCGCAATGGCTCTCTGTCCCCCAGCCGCAATCCGTCCTGATCCACGCCGCTCATGATTCCATGGTCGTCGTTCCAGGCTCCGGTCTGGTACTGATCCGGCCGTTGCCACTTTTCACCGAACATGATCGTGTAGGCGGTGCCATCGCTGATGCTCCCCAGCGTATAAGCGCTATCCCGCCGATTGTGATTCACGGCCCCTCCGAAGGGCCCTGCGGCGGGGTTGGTCGTATCCCAACCCGAAAACCTCCGAAAATTCGTGTCCGTGGAGGAATCGGGTTCTGCCAACGAAATGACTCCCCAGTAGCTCGAGGCATTGATTCCGCGATTCACCGGCCCAAAATAAGGGGCGGCGTAGTGCAGCGGCCCGCTATTCCGCGCCGAACCGCTGGACAATTTGAAGGGGAGTCCCCGGCTGGGACAGATGTAGCCTTTCAGAGGGACGCTGCGGACAAAAACGTTCGTTGTCTCTCGGACTTTGGCGCCGGAGATGATCGTATCCAGCTCCAAGTACGGCAGAATCTGCATCGCCCAGCCTGCTCCCTGCTGCGGCGGCTTCGTATAGACGCGTCCCATTTCGTCCGCGAATGACGTGACCCACTGGCCGGCCCGCTGGTAGCACAACATGCAACCCAACTGTGGATAGTCGTTCACGGATACGCCCGGCGGGCGGACGGCCACCATCGCGGCACACCAGTCGCGCCAACCGGCGCTGGGAAGCCGGCCATTGGTGTCGTGGAAGTTATGGACCGCAGTGCCGATCTGGCGCAAGTTGTTGGAGCACGCGGTGCGGCGCGAGCTCTCGCGGGCAAACTGCACCGCGGGCAAGAGCAAGGCCACCAAGATTCCAATGATAGCAATAACCACCAACAACTCCACTAGCGTGAATCCTGCCCTGATGCGGAAACGATTCGAGCCCATGGCGGCACCTCCCAAGAAAAAAATGAGAAACACGATTCCTATCCAAGAGGTTTCTTGCGATCGATAAATTACGCCGTCGGGGTTGCCGGCGGCGGCTACTTCGTCAGCGACTGAAAGCTCTCCTCGTCGTATTCCTCGACGTATCCCATCGTCAGGGCGACGAACCGTTTCCCGTTCTGAGCGGTCTGCTCCCAGGCCAGGCCCGCCGGCTCCCCCGCAGGATCTGGAACGCGGCCCCACGTGATCACAAAATTCTTGCCGTCACGGACGGAAACAAACAAACGGTTCAAATCCTCGGGCAGAAAGATCCCGGCTTTCTTGTCCGCTGGCAGTCCCTCGACATAGCTGCGGAGCGCCTGCTCATTGGGGGGCGCCGCTCCCTTCTCGTTCGTGTACATCTGATAAACCTCCAAGAGGCTGCGCAGATTCTGCTTCACGTCGGGATCGGGAACTTCCGGAGGCGGACCGCACCCCAATAGAAAACCCGCGAATAGAACAATCCCCCAGCGCAATTGGACGGTCATAATCCTGCTCCTCGGCAAAACCTTCGGCCGGGCCCCCCCAAGCAGCGCGGCCCCAATGTCCTGGATCATCCGTGCGTTGTAGCGAACATGCGCCAAGAAAACAAGTAGTTTTTAATTGTTATAAAAATAGTTGGCGCTATTGCTGGGGGAGAATTCGCGCGAAATTGGCGGAAAAGTTGGTGGGACCAGCAACCTTGTCCATGGCCTATTCACTGGGTCGCACAAAGCACATCAGCTTCCCCTGCCGGTCCTTGGCATAGATCCTGCCGCCGGCGAGTACTACGTGCGGCCAGCAGTCGGCATCGGAGAGCCCTGCGACTCGCGCCAGCTCGCGATAGGCGCCTGGCGAGCGCCCAGCCGAATCAACCAGGGCCAGCGTGCCTCGGCCCCAGACCACGAGCCAGCCGTCGCTGGTAAGCACACACGAGCCGTCGTCGCCAAAACGGCCTCCTTCCCATTTGAGCTTGCCGGTCGCCCAGTCGAGGCAGCGAACTTTCTGCCACGCGAGATAAATGTGCCCGTCGTGAACGATGGGGCTGCACACTTTCGACGGGTACGGCTGTTTCCAGACTTCGGTGACTCCCGCCAGCATCGCCCGCAGCTTGACAATCGCGTGGCGGTTATAGTCCGACGTGATCAGGATCTCATTGCCGACGACGGTTGGCGTGGCGATGTTGTTGGCAAAATCCGTGGACCATTCGTACTGGCCGATCGTCTGGCCTTCGTGTCCTTTGTCGAGCCGCATGACCACCAGGTGCTTACAGGTCAGCACAGCGACGCACGGCACTCCTTCGACGGTGATCGGCAGCGGCCCGCCGGTATGCCCCGCTTCATCGCGGCACTGCGATTTCCATTGGACTTTGCCGGTCCGCTTGTCGAAGGCGTACAGCGTCCCCTCATCGTCGCCGACTTCGACGAGCAGCCAATTGCCATGTACCAGCGGCGCGGTCGTGTAGCCGTAGTCGCGCAGTCCGCTGCGGCCAAACCGGGGACGCTGGGGCGGGTCGAATTCATCGTACAGATTCAAACCCCACACCCGTTTCCCGCCGGCCGCCGTGTCCCAGCACTGCAAGTCGCCATCCACGCTCATTGTGTACAGCCAGTTCCCCTCCGCATCGTACTCGGGCGTTCCCGTCGGCCCGCCGTAGAGCCCTTCATCGCCTGTTGCCTTGCGGCCGTACTGCGGGCAAGCGTACGACTGCGTCCACAGGCTTTTCCCGCTGGCCGCATCGAGGCACTGCAAATGATCCTGGCCGTCATGCCAGCCGAGGACATACATCCGCCCGTCCACCACCAGCGGCGATGTGGAGCCCAGGCCGACGACTTTCGTCCACGCGGGCCTGGATTCAAGCCACTTGGATCCGCTCCAGCTTGATGCCTCACTGGTCGTTCCGTCACGCGATGGTCCCCGCCAATGGGGCCAATCTTCCGCCATTGCCGCGAGCGGAGCCGTGAGGACGATCCAGGACCAACCGACGCATCTGGCAATGGATCGGCCGCTGGGCATCGTGAGCATCTCCAAGGCATTGATTACTGCAAGTCGGTTGGTCATCCGTGGGCCAGGTGTTACGGGCCAACCGATATCGTCGCGGGCAAAGTAGTTCCCTCGCTCCGCGAAGGTTGGAAACCTGTCCTACGTGCGGCCTTGAAAGCGATTCCCCCACGCGCTACGCTACAGGAAGATACGTCGGTCCCCCCGTCCTGGAAGGATCCCATGAAACTACCTGAACACGACTCCCTGTACGACCGGGGTCGAGCCCTCGAAGAGGCCTTCTTTGCGGAGCGCGACCGGCAGCTCATGGACAAGCTCAAACGCAAGCTGTCCGCGGAAGAAACCGAGCGCGTGCTGGCCGCGGCCGTCGGCATTGCCGACGAAGCGACCCTGAACGCCCTGACCAAGGTAGAGGCGGGGGTGCCCGTGCTCGCCGCCATGGCGCTAGTGCCGATGGTCGAAGTGGCATGGTGCGACGGCGATGTCTCCTCCAAAGAGCGTGACGCCATCATGAACGCGGCGGAAGACATGGAAATTGCCGCCGATTCGGTCCCCTACGATCTGCTCAAGGGGTGGCTCGAAAACCGGCCGGGTCTGGGGACGATCGTGGCCTGGAAAGATTACGTGCGGGCCATCTGTGCGACCCTCGATCCGACGGCCGTTTTCAAGCTGAAGCAGGGGGTCATGGGCCGGGCCGAAAAGGTCGCCCAGGCCGCCGGCGGCATTCTCGGGATGGGGAACAAGGTCTCGGCCGCCGAGCGAAAATGCCTCGATGAGTTGACGAAGGCGTTTGAGTCGTAGGCGAATTCGCAAATTCGGATCGAGTGGCGAGTCGTCCATCCGAAGTCTGGCGACTTCGACTATGGCTACTACGACCGCACATCCAAAAAATCCGTTATCGCCCCTACCACCCCGTTGTTTTTCCGCAACAGGAAATGTTGCTCCGCCGCCACATGTTGCCAAAGAGCATGCTACGTTTGAGCGGGATCGTTCCGCGCTGATTCTTTGACATTGGCCGGAGCGGCATCCCGCAAGCGGCCATGTCACGCATCATCCACCATTGGCGAGCGACCCTTTTGGCTGCCCTGGCCTGGGCGGTTAGCGGCCCAGGTTGCGCCGGCCACCGGGTGCCGGCGATCGATCCCTCGGGGGAGCGGATATTTTCCGGCGCATCGACCGCCATTGTCTCGCCCTTTGCCGAGTGCCCGCTCTTTCATCCGTCGCCGCCGCGGGGGACGGTTCCCGCCGCGCCGGCCTGTGCTCCCGTTCAGCCGGTCGTGCCCGTCCTGCCGGCAATGCCGGTGGCGACGTGTCCGCAGCCGCTGGCGGTCGTGGCCCAGCCGATCCCCCAGCCAGCGACGCCCGTTTGCAACACCCCGCAGCGTGCTCCCGCGCCGGCTGCCGCTCCCTGTGCGACCGCGCCGAGCGGACCGCTCTTGACGGTGACGCCGAAAGAGATTGTCGCGCCGGTCTGCAGCGAGGTGATCGTCGCCGCCGGGCTGTGCGACAGCCGGGGTTACTTCCTCACGGGGCAGCCGCTGGAGTGGATGATCCCCGCCGGGAGCATCGGCGAAATCGTTCAGGTCGGCAAGGAAACGCACACGGGGTTCACGAGTTACTTCCGCGGCTCGCCGCACAAAGTTGGCATCAATTACGTTCGGGCCTACACCTCCAGCATCGCCCAGACGATCGACCGCGGCACCCCTAGCCCGCTCGATGACGTCTCGCTCGGCAAGGGACAAAGCTGGATCAGCGTCACGTCGCCGACCGAAGGGACGACGCACGTCACCGTCTGGGCGCCGAAGGAGAAGGATTGGGAGCGGCGGCGGACCACCGCCCGCATTCATTGGGTCGATGCCAAGTGGACCTTCCCGCCGCCACAGATCGCCCGCTTCGGCCAGCCGGCGCGCTTGACGACGCGGATCATGAGGAGCAACGGCGCCCCCGTCGCCGGCTGGATCGTGCGGTATGACGTTGCGGACGGCCCGGAAGCAAGCTTCGGGGCTCGGGGCGAAAAATCGATCCAATTGCAAACCGCGGCCGATGGCACCGCCACCGTCGAACTCGCGCCGAACACCACGACCCCCGGCATTACGCAGGTCCGCGTGCAGATTGTCCGTCCCTCCACGGGCCGCGATGGTCTCGCAGATATGGTCGTCGGCCAGGGGCTGACGAGCGTCACCTGGAGCGCTCCGGGATTGCAAGTGCGCGCCAGCGGTCCGGAATCGGTGCCGATCGACGGCACCGCCAGCTACCGAGTCGAGGTGATCAACAGCGGCGACATGGTGGCTCGCGGCGTGACGCTGTCGTTTGTGCCGCCGCGCAGCGTCACGGTTTTGTCGAGCTCGCCGCAAGCGTCGCCGCTGGGACAGACGCTCGCCTGGCGGCTGGGAGACATGCGGCCGCATACCACGACGGTCGTGCAGATCAACTGTCGGCCGACGATGGTGGCCGATATTCGGGCCGTGTTTCGTGCCGAAAGTGCCGAGCGGCTAGTCTCCGAGGCGGCAGTCTCCACGCGGGTGTTTGCGTCCGCCTTGTCGGTGCGAATGACCGGGCCGGAAACGGTCGAGGTCGGTCAGACGGCACAGTTCCAGATCGAGCTGACCAACACGTCGCGGACGGCGATGACGAACCTCCGCGTCCGCGATACGTACGATCCGGGGCTGACCGAAGTCAACGGCAAGCGCAGCCCGCTGGAGTTTCCGATCGATCAGCTCCAACCGGGGGAAACGAAGCAATTTGCCGTTACGTTCACCGTCAACGAGCCTGGCAAACATTGCCACCGGCTCGACGTCACGGCCGACGGCGGACACGCGGCATCGGCCCGCGGCTGCGTGACGGGTGCCGCGCGAGCCGCGCCCACTACCCCTCCCATGTCGCCGGCGGCACGGCTGTCGCTGACGATCAAGCCCGTCACCCAGATCGAGGTTGGCAAGCGGGGGATCGTGCAGTTCGACCTCGTCAACACAGGCACCGCCCCCATCACCAACGTGGAATTATGGATCGAGCACGCGGCCAGCCTGGGACCGACGCAAGCGTCCCCCGATGCGGAGCAAGGCGATACGAGCGTGATGTGGGCCATCGCCAGCATCGGCCCCCGACAGACGGCTTCGCGGCAGATCGAGTTCGAGGGACTTCAGGCCGATCCGCAGGCCATGATCCGCGCCTTGGTCGTCAGCGATCAGACCGCGGAGCAATCCAAAGAGACGACGATTCGCGTGGCGGCCCCCGCCATTTCGCCGCCGATGGGAGGCAAGGCGGGACCGATGGGATCGAAGGCCGGCCCCGCCCCGCCGCCAACGACCAACGCGAATAATTTGAAGATCGGTGCCGCCGACAGTCCCGATCCGGTCAAAACGGGCGCGGAGGTCACCTACCGAATCGAAGTGACGAATGCGGGCACGCAGGCGGACAGCGACGTGGTCCTCAGCTTCACGCTGCCCGCCGGATTTGCGATCAAGACGTTCAGCGAAGCGACCGGCACACTGCGGATGCAATCGGTCGGCCCGTTCGGCAGTGCCCGCTATGAGCTGACCCCGATTGCAGCACTCCAAGTGGGGGAAAAGATCGGCCCGCTCACGCTCAAGGCGACGGCCGGCGGAGCGGGCAAGGGGACGCTGAAGATCACTACGACGAGCAGGCTCAATCCCCGCGGGATGGAGACGACGGTGGAGACGACCGTGCTGCCGTAGGCTGTAGGACGGCCCTTCCGGGCCGTCGCTGCTTGACGGCCCGGAAGGGCCGTCGTACACAAGGCACATGCCCCGCTTCGTCATCCTCTTCCACGAAACCCCGCCCGACTACGACCGCGGGCCGCACTTCGACCTGATGCTCGAAGGGGGGGCCGCACTGCGGACGTTCGCCTTGCCGCATTGGCCGGCCGCGGGCGAGACGGTCCCCTGCGAGCAGCTCGCCGACCATCGCCTCGCGTATCTCGACTACGAAGGGCCAATCTCCGGCGGCCGCGGCCACGTCACGCGGCACGAATCGGGCGAGTACGAGATCGTGGAGACCGGCGAGACACTTGTCCTACGGCTGTACGGCCAGCGGCTGAAAGGAACGCTCTCGCTAGAGCGACTGGCCGACTCGCAGCCGTGGGGAGCAACCTGGCAGCCCATCCTCAGCGGCGCTTGAGCAGCAGCGGGAGGTAGCCAGCGGCCATGCCGACGATGAGGCCGACGACGTGCGCCGTGTTGGCGGCATTCGGCAGCATGCGGAGCATAACGTCGAAGGGGGGATATTCGCGCAAGATGCACAGCACGAGCCACGCCATCAGGATAATGACGTTGAGTTTATCCAACTGGTAACCGGCGGCCGGATCGAACTTCACTTTCATCCATAGGTAGCCAAAGACAGCATATCCAACTCCCGACATGCCTCCGAATAGACCCAGCTCGCGGTACCACTGCGCCATTCCCGCCTGTGCCACGTTGCTCAGGATCGCGGCCGCGAGGACGAAACCTCCGAAGTACCAGCGCCCGCGTCGATCCTCGACTTGCCCACCCAGCACATACATCAGCCACATATTGAAGATCAGGTGCATCGGGCTGTAGTGTACGAAGATCGGAGTCACCAGCCGCCAGATCTGGCCGCGCTGAATGTCTGCAAAGTTGCTGCCCCGTTCACCGGAGCGAACGAAGCGTGCTGATTCGAGAATCTCATTCGGCGGCGTCTTGTTATCGAACAGAGTATTGCCCCCGAGCGTCACCAGCACGCTGACCACGATCAGCCCGATCGTCAGCGGCGCCTTCCGCTTGACCCCCGGCCCGCTTTTCCAGCGGCCGCGCATCTCGACCACGTTCTTCTGCCGGGCCGCGTGCGCTGCCTCCTGCTGGCGGCGGACGCTGCTGGCCGCCGATTCGACGCCTTCATAACGGGGGTCGCTGGGGTTTTCCCGGAAGTGCGCCAGCGACTGGCGCGCCGCCGGCATTTGATCCTCGTCCCGCACCCAGACGCCAAACTTGCCGCTGTCTTCTTCCGCGTGGGCTGCGATTCGCTGCGTCACCAGATAGGCCGCCAGCCGGCGGGCTTGCTCGGGCGATTCAAAGACTGCCAATTGACGCATGTTAGTAGGTCCCGCGTGCCGAGCGGGACCTCGTGGTTGGTGGTCAATTCTCTGAAAGGTCCCACCCGGCAGGCGGGACCTACGTGTTGCCTATCCCCAGCGCCCGCATCTGCCCCGCCTCCAGCAGCGTCTGCGCCTGCTCCACCTCGGCATAATAATCCCGCCGCACCAGGAGCCGCGCCGCCGCTTCGTCCAGCACGCAGATCACTTCGCGGTGCAATTGCAGCGACGACGCCGTTACCTGCGCGGTGATCGGACCCTCAATCGTATCCCGGATGGCAATCGCCTTGTGGGCGCCGAACGCCAGCAGGATGCACCGCTTGGACTCCAGAATGGTCCCGACCCCCATCGTCACCGCCAGCCGCGGCACTTTCTCCTCGCCGCCGAAGTAGCGGGCGTTGTCCCGGACCGTCTCGCTGGCCAGGGTCTTGAGGCGCGTGCGGCTCCCCAGCGACGACCCCGGCTCGTTGAAGGCGATGTGCCCGTCGGCCCCAATGCCCAGGATTTGCAGGTCGATGCCGCCGGCATCCTTGATCCGCTGCTCGTACTGCCGGCAGTGGGTTTCGAAGTCGAGGGCCCGGCCGTCGGGGACGTGGGTGCGGCTGGGATCGATGTTGATGTGGTCAAACAAGCTCTGCTGCATGAAGTGGCGGTAGCTCTGCGGGTGGGCTGGTCCGAGGCCGACGTATTCATCCAGGTTGAACGTCGTCACCTGCGAGAAATCGAGCCCCTCCTCGCGGTGCAGCCGGATCAACTCCTGGTAGGTCCCCAGGGGCGAACTGCCGGTGGCCAGACCGAGGACGCAGTTGGGCTTCTTTCGCGCCAGCTCAGCAACAAAGCGGGCGGCACGCCGGCTGGCGGACGCGGAATCGGGTTCGATGATGACGCGCATGGGAGGCTGTATTGTGTTCAGAAGCGGCACAACCTGTTTTAGCCCACGCCGTTCGGCCAACCAACGGGTCCAATACGGTGGGAAATATGGTAAACAGGCGAAACCTTGCGGAAAACGCAGATTGTGCGGGGCATTGGAGCGGAATCGTACGGGGCTGTCCGCAACGTGAAAATTCCGGCGACAAAATACTGGACAAGCGACCGCCGCACTGGCACAATGAGCCATGTTGGGAGGTGGACTTCGGTTCTGCCCAACAGGCCGCTTGGTTCCTGCCCCACCAAGCGGCCATTTCTTTGCGCGGTAGAGCGGAATTCATTCCGTTCCGGCACCGCTTGGGAACGGAATGAATTCCGTTCTACGTGGCCGCTTGTTGCTCCCGCCGCGGAGCAGAGTTAGAGTCTTTCTCGACTCATTCTCTTTCTCGCAGGACCACCGCCATGACGATCCACCGATTGCTGCGCCCCCTCGCCTTCGTCTGCACGCTCGCTGCTTGCTGTTCCGCTCTCCGCGCCCAAGACCCCATCGTCCCGCCGGACGCGAAATTGGAACAGCTCTTCGAGGGAAAAGTCCTCACCGAAGGGGTTGCCGCCGGCCACGACGGTTTCATGTACTTCAGCGAGATCACCTTCTCGCACCTCTCCCGAGACAAGACCGGAGCGATCGAGGCCGGTCATATCTGGCGGTTCGATCCGGCTACTGGCAAGACGACCATCTTTCGCTCCCCCAGCGGCATGTCCAACGGCATCAAGTTCGATTCGAGCGGGAACATGATCGTCGCGGAAGGGGCCGACTACGGCGGCCGCCGCGTGACGCGGACCGACATGAAGACCGGCAAGGCGTACATCCTCGCCTCGCACTTCCAGGGGCATCAGCTCAACAGCCCCAACGACATCACGATCGACGAGCAGGGGCGAATCTACTTCAGCGACCCGCGCTACCTGGGCTTCGAGCCGATCAACCAGCCGGTGCAGGCGGTCTATCGCATCGATGCCGACGGCACGCTCCACCGGATCATTACCGACGCCGGCAAATCCAACGGCGTCTGCGTCTCTCCCGATCAAAAGACGCTCTATGTCGTCAGCAACGACAACGGGGCCACCTCGATCGAGCGGCTGGCCGGCAGCGGCGGTGACAATCCGGCCGCCATCGGCGTGCCGCTGCTCAAGGGGCGCATGGCGCTTCTGGCCTACGACCTCGCGGCCGATGGCAGCGCCAAGTTCCGCAAGGTGATGGTGGATTACGCCCCAGAGGACGGCCCCGACGGCCTGGTTTGCGACAAGGACGGCAATCTGTACGTCGCCGAGCGGGCCGAATCCCGCCCCGGCATTGCCGTCTATTCCCCCGCCGGCAAAGAGCTGGCCTTCATCAAGACCGAGCTCCCCACCAACGTCGGCTTCGGCCGCGGCAAAGAGAGCAAGACGCTCTACATCACGGCGGGATCGAGCCTGTATCGGATCAAGCTGAACCGGGAGGGGTATCAGTTGCCCGCCAAATAACGTGGGGCAGGCGTCCCGCCTGCCGCAGCTTCGCTTGTAACCTTGGCCGTGGAGGATCGATGACTAACCAGGTGGCCGACACCGTGAAATTCAAAGGACAGGACCACGAGTTGGCTGGCCTTTCCGGCGGAACGCTGTTTCACCCCAGAGTCGTCGGCATTGAGATTTCTGGCTACTCCACGGCAACGTACCGCGGCTTTGTATGCTCATACGTGATTGACGGTGACCAGCTAAAACTGAACCGGCTGGTGGCGCATGCGACTTCGGAGCCACCCAGTTTTTGTGGTGTCGAGGCCATCTCGCTAGTGCCCGTCCGGAAATGCCTTTCGGATTGTTTTTTGGCGGGCGGATTTGGTTCGCATTGCGCTGAAGAGCGATTGTTTTGGCACGGCGCGACGTGCTGGCCGACGAATTTCAGGCGGTTGAGGCGCGATCGTCGCGG
>DATKDU010000479.1:0-9068 GCA_035512595.1 Pirellulaceae bacterium | reverse complement strand
GCCCGGCAAATGTCCGCCGAGCAGATCGAGCGCCGCGCAGCCGGAAAGCATCGTGCCGGCCAGCACGAGCAGAAGCCAACTTGTCAGTCGCCGGTTCATGGCTCATCCGTAGGACGGCCTTCCTAGGCCGTCCATCGATTAGGGGACGGCCTAGAAAGGCCGTCCTACGAATCCATCGAGCGGCACGGATGGTAGAAAAATCGGCCTTCGCGAGCAAGTCGAACCAGAAATGTGGTCCACTCGCTCCGCGAGTGGTCAGTCGCCACTCGCGGAGCGAGTGGACCACATTGATCTGCTAGCGGCGCGTCCCAGCCGCTGCCGCCGGCTTCCGGGCCAGCTTGAGAAACAGCATCTCCAGCGCCAGCCGCCCGCGCGATTCGTGCGAGTGCGAGCCCTTCAGCGACAGGTCGGTCTCCAGCAGCCACGCGTAAAGCTTCCCCGCCCGCGCCCGCCCCATCTGCTTCAGGCGGTCTTCCGCCTTCTTGATCGTTCCCAGCGGCCAATCGCGAAAGCCGGCCTGCGACAGCGCCTCTCGCAGCTCGATCCGCTTGCCGCGGCGCTCCGCCTGCGCGTAAATCCGCGTCGCCGCCGCATAGCGCCGCAGGCTCCAGGCAATCGAGCCCAGAAGGGCCAGCGGATGCTCCCCTGCGTGCAGCAGCCGATCGAGCTGCACCAGCGCTTCGCCCGCGTTGCCGTCGGCGGCCGCATCGACCAGGTCCCACGTCGATTGCGTCCGCCAGCCGCCGATCGCATCCTGCACCAGCTCAGGGGTCACCTTCTGCCCCGCGTCCACAAACAGCGCCAGCTTCGCCAGGTCCATGTCCAGAATGCCGAACACCGGCCCGGCCAATTCCAGTAGATGCTCCGCCGCATCCCGCGTCACCGTCAGTGAGTGCCGCGATTTGCCCCAGGCGACAATCCAGTCCACGATTGTTTTTTCATCGACGACTTTGTTCTTGCCCACCTGCCGCTGCGGCGGCCTACAGTCGATTTGCAGCCCTGACTGATCGACCGCCTTGAACAGCCGCGTGTTAGCCGGCCACTCCTCCACGTCCAGCAGCAGCATTCCGCTAGCTCGCGGCTTGGCGACGTAATCTTCCAGCCGCGAGCGCTCCGCCGAGACGAACGCGTCGGCCCGCTCCAGCACCACGATCCGCCGCCCGCCGCCGCCGAACAGCGAATGGGTCGATAGCTCGTCGATCACGTCCCGCCACTGCGGCATTCGCTCCTGGCAGTCGTAGCCCGTCACCGGGCTGTCGTCGCCGCCCAGCGCTTGTGCCTTGAGTGCCGAGAGCGCCTGCCGGCGCAGGAACGGGTCGTCGCCGAAGACGACGCAGACCGCAGCCGGCGGGTGTTTGGCCGGGGCGGCGAGGTAGTCGAGGGCGTGGAGGGTGTGGGACACGACGCTATTAAACAGGAGTTGGGGACGGGGGGAAATGACCAATGACCAAGCCCCAATGACCAATAGGGGAAAACCATTGGTCATTGGGGCTTGGTCATTGGTCATTCGCTTTTGCGCCGGTTCGTATTGAGCGAAGACCGAGCCCGCGGTATTCTTCCCCTCCCGCGACGGAAAAGACCGCACGGATGCTAGCGGTTTCGAGCAAGATCATGGAGGATAGTAGCATGTCGACTTCGACCAGGATCGCGGCCCCGGTTCACATTCGCTGGATGATCCGCCGGGACATGCCCGAGGTGCTGACCATCGAGGGGAAGAGTTTTGAGTTCCCTTGGTCGGAGGAAGACTTCGTCCGTTGCCTGCGGCAGCGGAACTGCATCGGCATGGTGGCGGAGCACCACGAGCGGGTGGTCGGCTTCATGATCTACGAGCTGCACCGCAACCGGCTGCACATCCTGAACTTCGCGGTGCATGCCGACTACCGCCGCCGGCACGTGGGGGAGCAGATGGTCCGCAAGCTGGTCAGCAAGCTCTCGCCGCAGCGGCGGAACAAGATCCTGCTGGAAGTGCGGGAGACGAACCTCCCCGCGCAGCTCTTCTTCCGCGACATGGGCTTCAAGGCGGTCTCGCTCCTCAAGGATTTTTACGAGGACACGACCGAGGATGCCTACCTGATGCAGTACCGCTATGTCCCCACCGCCGCCGAAGCGGGCGAGCTCAACCGCGTCTCGCGGCTCGCGGGGTAACGTAGGACAGGTTTTCAACCTGTCCTGAAAATAGTACGGCGGCGTCAAGCTCGCCTCGGCGACCGCCGGCCCGCCGGAGCCAAATTCGCTGTCACGGACCACGAATCACCACTCCCGGCCGAGCCTGCTGGAAGCGGCGAATCCCCTCGCCAGTCACTTGCGTTTGTTCCAGGGTGACACCCCGCAAGTTGGGACAATCGACCAGCCTCATTAGGCCGTCGTCGGTCAGCCCAGTGCCGCTTAGAGAGATGGTTTCCAGAGTGCTCGGCCACTTGATTCGCCCCAAGCTTTCCATCGTCAGGGGTGCGCCATCAAAATCGACATGCTTCAGACGCGGGAGTTGCATCGCCCGCAACGCGCCTTCGTCAGTCATTTGGTCTCCACCGAGTTGGAGGTGTTCCAGATTCACCAGCGACTGAAGCGCTTGAAACGCCGCGCCGCTAACGCGGGTATGCTGAACGTCGAGAGTCTGAAGTTTGGTCAGCGGCGCTAGTTGAGCCAAACCTTCGTCAGAGATGTCGGTCCCAAACAGAGACAGAAAGTCCAGTTCCTTGAGCTTGGCCAATTCACGGAGTGATTCGTCTGTGATCCGAGGGCCGGATAGCCCTAATGTTTTCAATTTCGTCAGCTTGGTCAGTTGGGCGACGCCGCGGTCGGACACCTTTGTAGAGCCAAGCCTGAGAGCCTCCAGGCTTTGATTTGTCGCAAGCGCCTCAAGGCATGCGTCGGCGACTTCCGTGTGTCCCAAAGTTAAGGCTTTCAGCTTCGGAAGACTCGCGAGGTGTTTGGCCCCATCGTCGCCGATCGGATTGCGATCAAGGTACAACGTCTCCAGATTTTTCAAGGATGACAGCGGCTCCAGGTCCCTTCCAGACAGGTTTCCGTACATCAGCTCCAACTCACGCAAGTGATTATGATGGCGCATCGCCTCGGTCGTTGTGCGGCCATCGACCCATTTGCCCTCCGTTTGCAAATGCTCAATCCGTAGCAGTTGGCTGATCGCTGACCAATACGCTCGCACCTCAGCCGCAGACTCCGGCTGGCGGCTGGTCATCGTGGAATTCGTCACCTCGTGAAAGAAATCAACTCCCAGCCAGTCGAGCAGCCACGATGGAATTGGCGATTTCAACTTGGAACGCCAGTGGTGAGTTACCGGATCGAACTTGTATTCATACTCGACCTTTCCCCCCAACTTCCGGATCGTCGCCACCGCTGCCGCTTGCTCTCGGGCGCGCTGGAGCCGCCAGGCGAACAGGGCAAAGCAGACTGACAGCACGAGCATCGCCAGCAGCAGCGTGCGGAGGCTGAACTGCCGCCACGTGCGGCGGGGCCTGGTCGGCCGCGCTTCGGGAACGTCGGCAGTCGTCGGCTCGGCAGTCATATCACCAGAGTAGCAGAAAAATGGAGGGCAAAAACAAATGGAAGGCAAGGAGGGCGCTAGCGCTCCTATTTTTCTGCCGACAATTCTTCCGCCAACACACATTCCCAAACTTCCAGGCAACGAGTGCTCAACGCACGTCAGCGACGCGCCGGCCCACCCTGACCGTCGCGTGTTTCCTGTGGGCCGGCGCTCGCCGAGGCGAGCTGGTCCCACGCTACATGACTACGAGCCGGCCATCGCCATAAACCGCAGGTCCCAGCCAAAGCGGCCGCTGGCATCGTCGTACTCCAGGCATCGCAGCAAGCCCTCGGCATCGCTGTCCACCTTGACTGAGCGTTCGCGTTTCAGGATCTCGATCAGCAACTTGCGCCGCAGCGCGGCCAATCGCTCCGGCGGCCAATGCTCCTGCGGCTCGCGAGCCGCTTGCTGGCACGCTTCCGCGTGCGCCTCGGCCGCCATCAGGTCCCACTTGTGGATCAACTCGATGTTGTCGCACTCCAGGTCGCGGGGATCCTCGTCATCGGGGGGCGGACCAAAGGCCCGCTCGGTCTGCGTTTGATAATAGGCGGCGCGGGCCGTGAAGTCGCCCGGAAACCACTCCCGATATGGCTCGTAAGCCTCGCGGAAGCCTTCACTTACCTCCTCGGCGGTCGCGCACTCCTCCTCCTCAAGCTCTGCCAAGCGCGATAAGGGGTTATAAGAGGGGCTCGAAGGGGACTTCTCGGCCGGCTGCGGCGTGCTGCCGTCGTCCCGCCGCAGGTTGTCGTTCGTTGGGCCGAACATCGAGATTCCCCGCTGCTCGGCCTCGTCCATCGCCCTCCGCGCCGCCCGGCCGTTGACCCCCTCGAACTTGGCCCGCGAGTTCACCACCCGCAGGGCCGTATTCAGGAATGCGGCATTGGGCTTGTGGCTCGGCGGCTTGTCTTGACCATCGGCGTCGGCGGGGGCCTCGCTGGTGCGGCCGTGCAAGAGGTCCAGTGCGGCGCCATACAGGTGGTCGTACTGCATGCGGACGAGGTTCTCGGCAATCTGAATCTGCGCCAGTCCGCTCCGCGGCCGGTCCTGCTCGACGAGGTTTTCCGACAGCCAGGCGGTGACTTGCTGCACGATCTGGCTGACGCGCGGCTGCGTGATGCCATGCTCGGCGGCCACCTCGCGCTGGGAGCGGCGGGCGACGATCACCGCGCGAAAAATGTCCCGATTGCGGCGGCTGGGAACTTTGCCGCCGAGCGCCGCGCGGACGCTGGAATCGGACAGCAACTCGGCGGCGGCCGGATCGATTGCCAGTTGCGGATTGGGAATTGCGGATTCGGGGGGCGGGGGAGTGTCCGCAATCGGCTCGACGGGCTCGTGAGTCGGCGGCGCCGCGAGCGGAGGTTCGACGATCGGCGGGACCTCCAACAATCCGCAGTCCGCAATTCCCACTCTGCCATCGTCGAGGTTTCCCAGAAACGTCCGCCGGGATTCTTCGCGGCGGAACTGGTTGCGGCGGTCCTTGATCCGGTCGTTTTCGAGCAGGGCGGCAGTCATGGCAGGTCTCCTGGCGCTTGGGGACTAGTGAACACCAGGGTATTAGACCAGGGGGTGTGACACCTTTGGTCACTGGCGAGCTCGCTTGGGCAGCGCGGACCGATCGCAAAGCCGTATGTGTACAGACGTTGCGTAAACGCGCAATTTTTCCGTGCTGCCTTGACGGCCTTTAGTCGTACCCCAGGCTCTGCTTGCGCACGCGCGTCTCCGAAGCTCCCTTCGCCACTGGGAAGCAGAGCTTCGCAGCGGGCGTCCCCAAGGGACCTTGGGAACGAGTGCGATGCTGACTCACTTGCCTTTTTTCTTCAGTGTCGTTCGCACCAATTGACGATCATCTTGGACGGGCTCGAAGTCTTCCGGGCGAGCGCCGCCCCCCTTTCGCCACGCAAGCTTTAGCGTGTCGCCGTCGAATTCGTAAATTCCAAGAACTGGCGCTGCGTTGGGTCTTTCCCGTCCGAACGCATCAAGTACCGACAACTCGATCGTCTTTGGCTTTTTGGATGGATCGACTTTGAACCTTGCCTTTTGTTCGTCCCCGTCCCCATCGGTGGTGATGATAACGCCTTCCTTAATTACGAAAGAGCTCTTCTCAAGGTAATCGCGAGGGAACTTTCTTCCGCCGCGGTCCATCTCGACCACTTCCCAGTCGCCATGAAACTTTGCCTCTTCCGCCTTAATTGCATCATTGGGTATCACACCCGCAATTGCGGTTATCAACAGCAGAACACCTGTCATTCACATTTCCTCGATTAAGGGTGGAAATCAAACTCTAAGCGAGTGCCTCAGCCGTTGGCAAGCGAGTCGGTTGTCGCGCTCGGCAGTCATGGCGGCAGAAGGGCAGAAAGATGGAGGACAGAAAAATACCGGAAAGATAAGGGGGCCGGGCTTCGCATTTGCCAGCCCATTTTTCTGCCCCCAATTTTTCTGCCATCCACTTCGTCTCGTGCCTGTCCCGGAGGCATGTTTGCCTCCGGCTAGGAACACTGGACAGGTTGGAAACCTGTCCTACGCCAGGGCCGCTCGCGTCCGCTCGACGAGCGGGTTGTCGCGGTCGCCGCTGCCGGTGAGGTTGAAGACGCTGGTGGCCAGGAACCGGTCGCGCCACGGCCGCGAGACGTGGGCGTAATCCTCCAGCACGGCCGAGCTGAACTTGTAGTCGTGCGAGTCGTTCCCCTTCAGGAAGATCAGCGTCCGCGCGTGATCGATGAACGCCTTGGGGTCCTCGTGCCGCATCGCGTAGCCGAGGGTCAGCGACGCCGCCTCCATCCGATTGCCGCTCACCTTGGCGAAGATGTCCTCCATCGACGCGCCGGCCGTGCTCTCGGCCGGCTGAAGCTCCAGCAGCTTCCGCTCCTGGATCTTGCCGCGGTTGACCATCCCCTGCCGGAACATGGGCAGAAACGCGGCATTCTGGAGCAGCATCAATTGCCGCGTCTCGTCGTCGCCGGCCGTTTCGTAGGCATACCGCAGGGCGTTCGTCGTCGTCAGCGTGTGAATGCCGACGATGCCGGGCTGCCGCATCAGCAGCTCGCCGGCGCCGCACAACAGGCCGTCCCAGATCGACTGCGGAGCGACCCCCTTGTTGAGCATCTCGACGACCAGCTCGCACATGTCGCTGCTGCTGCTGCCGTAGACGGTCGCCAGGATGTCCTTGGTCGCCTGCTCGTCGAGTTTGCCGTCTTGCCACTCGGGGCGGATTTTCTTGACGCGCGACAGGTTATCCCGCATCGGCCGGTCGGCGGTGAAATCGTTTTGCGCCGGATTGCCTTCCCCCTGGTGGTTGAGCAGGGCGTAGGCCAGCGACCGCAGGACCGGCTCGGCGTGTTGCCAGCCGATGCAGTGCAGCGTCCGCCACGAGTTGGCGACGTAGATCGCCTTGTGCCCGATCGAGCGGAAGTCGCGAGCGCCGTAGCGGGAGAAAATGTCGAACAGCTCATTGCTGCTGGCCGTGCGGGCCAGAGCAGCGACCGCGGCATCCGCCTTCGCCTCGTCCCACTGGTCCATCGCCTCGATGAATTGCTGCTTCGCCAGGTGCGCCGGCGGGACGCGCTCCTCGTTCACTGGAGACATCGTCCAGTCGCCTTCCTGCACGTCGCGGGCCTGCGACCCCTTGAATTCATCGAGGGCCCAGAAGATCGGCAGCCAGCGATGCTCGTCGGGGCTCGACATGGCGGCCAGGTGGGCCGAGTTGACCACCAGCACCGCGTGGAACTTGAAGCCCACGCTCGGCCGCGGCTGGATGTTTCGCACGCCGGCCAGCAGCAGTGCCGCGAGGACTTCGCGGTAGGTCGTGCCCCCTTTCACCTTCGCGCCCACCGCTTCCAGCAGCTTGTTCCGCGGCGTTTCTTCCAGCAACTGCACCAGCGGCTCGATCTCCGGATTGAATTGCACCGATTTTGGATCAGGTTTGGCGTCCTGTGCCGAGACCCGCGGCAATTGGCCGAGGAAATCGAGCTGCGGCAATGTGGTGATCGCGGCCGCACCGGCAGCCGACCTGAGAAACGCCCGACGAGAAGCTGGAGCGAACATGAGAGATCCTCCTCCGAGAGACGAGGTGGCATGTGACCTACCTGTTAGTGTATCCGCTCGCGGGGCAGACGTCTCGCCTGCCTGTAGTAGGTCCCGCTTGCCGAGCGGGACCTCGAACGACGTCGAACTCCCGGTCCGCTTGCGCATCTCCAAGGTCCCTTCCGGCAGAAGGGACCTACTAATCGGCTACGGCGTTTTCACCTTCTCGCCCCCCGCAATCGTCAGCATCGCTTCGATCTGATCTGCCGTCAGCAATTTGGCGTCGAGAAACTCGACCGTGCCATCGACCATCACCACGTTCGCGCCGCCGCGATGCTTGCTCGAAATCCCCTGGCCGCGCGAAGGATTGACCTGCGGGTCCATCTGCGTCACGTGCAAATCCCGCGGCTCCATCCAGTGAATGCCGCTGTTGGCGACTTCGACGACGAGGATCGTGTTGCCGTGATCGTCAGTGATGTCGCTGAGTGCGACGCACTTGTCTTCGGGAAAGGCGGTACGGGGGCCGACGACGACGAGGTAACTGGTTTGAGTGTCGTCGCGCCGGGCCGGTTCTCTAGGGCCGCCGGGGCATTGATACACGTGGACTAACTGCTGGTGTAGCCGTCGGTTGTTTGGCCCGTCCCACGGCTCGTCGAAGCGGTACTGATCGTATAGTGGCTGCTGCTCGAGAAACGGCAGCAGCAACACCCGCCAACTGTGCATGGGGCGACCCTTTTCGTCGGCAACGTAAGCCGGCGGAAACGAATGGTAGACGTCATGATAGCTATGTAGCGCGACGCCAATCCACCTCAGGTTGTGACCGCACTGCTCGCGGCGGGCTCCGCCGTAACGACGCGGCTCCGGTGCGACCGCCGCAAACAATACGGTCGCAATCAGCAGTGCCACCGTGGCTTCCGCCCATGGTTTCATCCAGTTGCGGAACAGGAGGAGCAGAATTGCCGCAATGCCGGCGATGACGGCGGCAAAAATGACCCCCTCGACTGCGTGGAGCAACTCCAGATTCTTCCGCCAACCCGTCAGCACGATCCCGCAGCAGGCGACGATCACCAGCATTTGCCAGATGCCGAACTGCGGCGGCCGCTGGGTAGGCTCGCTCTCTGCAACGGGCTTGGTGTCGGTGGTCATGCACCGTTCAGTATCTGCATGCGTGCCCGCGAAAGCCAGCAAGTCTCCGCGGGAAATGAGACAGGAAAATGAAAGACAGGAAAATAGCCGCCCGTTTGTCCCCCATTTTCCTGTCCCCCATCTTCCTGTCCTTCCCGTCGCCCTCCGTTGAACTCCACTTTTCGCTTCCCACCGACCGATCCATCCTTTACACTAATCATCAACGCCCCTGTATGGGTCCCGCCGTTCGTTTCCCGCCTGGATTGAGGTTTGCGATGCTCAGGGTTGTCTGCCGCATCGTCGTCTGGCCGCTGCTCGTGGCAGCGTTGTTTCTTGGCACTGCCGCGGGGCAGGACAAGCCGCTGCACGAGCGGATCGA
>DATKDU010000478.1:0-3286 GCA_035512595.1 Pirellulaceae bacterium | reverse complement strand
GCTTTTCGAGTGCCGCCAGGTCGGCGGCCAGTCGGGCGTTGCGGGGGTCGGTGTCCATGTGGACCGTGTGTTGGTTAGGGGCGCTATATCCCTACTCTAATTCGTCCCCTGCGGCTCGTTCTTGGGAGCCCGAATTTCCGGGGGAGGGGGCGGTTCCTCTAAACCTGTCTCCGGCTTGCGGTAGGTGAACATCAGCCCGGCCGCCGCCACCAGGACGATCGTAGCGCCGACGACCCACCAAATGGTGGCGATGCCAAACAGGCCGCCGGCCGTCTTCTCGCCCTCCTTGTCGTCGGCCGGCTTTTCGAGCGCCTTGAGCCGCGCAAGCTGCTCTTTCGATTTTGTGGCCAGGGCGTCGTACTTCTCGCGCCACTGCTTGTTGGCCGATTCCAGGTCTTTCACCTCGGCGGTCAGGTCCTTGGTCGTCCGCTGCTGTTCCGTAATGGTGGACTCAAGCTGCTGCTCGTAGGCGTTGATCCGCGGCAATTCCTCGCGAAGGTGCGCCAAAATTGCCTCATCCTCGGCAATCCGCGCGGCGGTTCCTTCGGGGGTCCCTTTGAGCTCGCTGAGGACGCGGTCGAGGACCCGCTCTTGCGTCTCTTCGCGCAGCTCGGCATCGCGCTTCTCCAGATAGTCGTCGATCTTCGCCGCCAGGGCGGCCGTTTCCGATGCTCCGCCGCTGTCAGGCGCAATTAGCTTCCAGGCGATCAGCGCCAGGAAGCAGAACTGGAGGGCGAGCATCCCCAGCACGGCCAGCGGCTGCCACGCCGGCTGCTGCGGCTGCGGGATGTGGATGATCGGGCTGGGATAGCCGGACGGATTCATGGCGGGCATGGCAAGACCCTTTCCTTCCAGTTGCTCGACGTACTGCGTAAGTTCCAACTCGCGGAACCGCGAGGCGATGACGTAAAAGCCGCCGACGCGTTTTTTGCGATGGCGGGCGTCGCCGGTCCATTGAAAAAAGGCCCGGTCGGAGCGGCACGGATCGATGACGTAAGCCACGTCCAGCCGCTTGTTGAAGAAGTTGTCGCAGATGAACATGTCCATGCCGGACAGAAACACGCCCCAATCGGGGTGCGTGTGATACCAGCCGGCCATCGCCAGCTCGGCGGGAAACTCGTCCCGCCGGCGGGTGATGGCGGCCCACGTGTCGTGCGTAAACGTAAAACTCCCCTTGGTGCTGTGGTAGTGCTCCGCGCGGAGGCTGTCGGTGATCAGGACGAACGGATGGCCGTCCTCGTCCTCGCAGTGAGCGCCGAGAAGCACGCCCCCCAGTTCGACGGACGTGTTGCTCTCCGCGTGCAGCTCCATGTCGTGGACGACGTCCAGGTCGATAAAGATCGGCAGTTCGCCGTCCCGCGGCATTCCGTACGCAGCGACGGCGTAGTGCTTGTTCTGGTCCGGGCGCAGTTGCTTCTGCGGCCGGGCCGTTTCCACTTCGCCGAATTGGATGTCGTCGTTCACAATAGGTAGTAGGCACACTCCGTGTGCCGTAAGCCGCAGCGGTACTATTGCACTGTGATAAAGCCTTCAGTCCAGTTGTCGCGATCGACCTCGTAACTGTCGACCAGAAATCCGTCGGGCAGGTCGCGAAATCCGGGCTGACGTAGCGATCGCTTTTTTGCTTCATGAGCCATTTCTTCCGACGAATAGACCCCGATTAGCTTCGAATCCTCTTCGCCGTTCGGCATTTCGTGAGTGTGCCACAACAGAAACACGTTCATTCGTCACTTCCTGAATCCGGACGGCACACGGAGTGTGCCTACTACTTATTTCGATCTCCGCCCAGTAAAAACACGGCCGCCTGCTGGCCGTCGTTGATTCGCACGATGTCGTACGGCGGGATGCCCAGTGCCGCGAGCGTCTGCCCCGCCAATTCGTCGTGCGAGCCGACCGCGTGCTGGAGCACAGGCTTGGCGTGCGTGTGGCACTCGGGGCAGCGAGATTCTTCCATTCCGACCAATTGCTGCGGCCGCATCACGCGCCGCACGTGGCCGCAGTGGCCGCAGTCGAGTGACTCGACCAGGTCGCGGTCGAGCTCCAGCGTCAGCGTCCCGCCTGAGGCGAGCGCCCCATCTTCGGCGAGCGCCCCATCTTCGGCGAGCGCCCCATCTTCGGCGAGCGGGGGGCGTAAGCCCCCTGATCCGTCGCCATCAGGGGGCTTACGCCCCCCGCTCGCCAGGAGCGAGAAGTGCTCGCTTGCCGCCAAAAACAAATCCCGCGCCGTCGCGGTCTGTGTCGAAAGCTTCACCTCCACGGCAGGCGGATACGTCTCGTGGCTCAGGCAATCCTCGCGATGCTGGAACTTCGTCTTGTAAAAATTGTTCGCCAGCCCGTTGAACACCAGCGCCTCGCCGCTGGCCGTCGGCAGTCCGTGGATCAGCTTCAATGCCTCCTGCGTTTGCAGTGCTCCAATCATCGAGGCGATTGTCGGCGCCGTCGGCACTTTGCCCGACTGCATGTCCTCCCGCGAGAGGAGCGGGCAGCTATAGCGGAGGTTGATCAGCCGGTAGTCGTTCTCCGTCATCGCGCATTCGTAGCACGCGCCATCGGGCGGAACGAAGACCTTCGCCACGCCGTTGATTTCCTGAATGCCGCCGTCCACCCACGGCGTGCCGACCTTCCAGCAGCAGCGGTTGACCCACAGCCGGGCCTCGCGGTTGTCGAGGCAGCCGATGACCACATCGACGTCACGAAAAATGCCCAGCCCAAGATCGGTCAGGACGTTGCCGTGGATGGGCGTGATTGCGGTGTCCGGATTGATGTCGCGGCAGGCCTCTGCCGCGGCAATTGCCTTGCTCTTTCCCCGGTCGCGGGCGCGGAACAAGACAGACCGGGTGAGATTGCTGTCCTCGATCTGATCCATGTCGATGACGATGATCCGGCCAATGCCGACGAGGGTCAGGTTCTTGAGGACCTCGTTGCCCAGCGCCCCTGCGCCGACGACGAGGACGCTCGCCTGACGGAGCTTCTGCTGGTCCCACCAGGCGATGAGCCGCAGGCGGGAGTATCGATCGTCGTCGTCGATAACCAGCGGCTGTTCGGACATAGGAGCGGAAAGGCAAAGTGATCAGTGCAAAATGCAAAGTGCAAAAGTCAGCATCCAGTCACACAACCAACGCTGGCTCCGCGGCATTTTGACTTTTGCACTGATCATTTTGCATTTTGCCTTGTCCGCTCGCCAGCATTGTTTCACCCATCATCCTTTGGCACACAGAAACCCGCAGTCCTTCACCTCTCCCTCCCGCCACTGGAAGAACCCGAACTCCTGCCGCCGCGGATCGAC
>DATKDU010000477.1:0-21625 GCA_035512595.1 Pirellulaceae bacterium | reverse complement strand
CAATTCGGCTCCTTTGGCCAGCGAAAGCTCCTCCGCCTTCACCCGACTCAGCACCTCCAGCCGCCTCCGCTCCTTGCCACTCATCGACAATGTCTCCATGACCACCTCCTTTGGAGGTGATTGTCTATGGGGACATTTCTAACTGCGCATTACAAGCCACCGCGCGGAATGTCAGCATTTACGGGCTTGGGTTCACCGTCTGCCGAAGGCCGTGCCAGGCGACGGACTTTGTCCCCTAGCGACCGCAGTTCGTCAGCCTCCGTATAGCGACCGTCCTCTTCCGCCCGGTTCGCCAGGCTGTCGAGTTCGGCGGCCGCCTGGCGGAGGACTACCTGCGACGTGGCAGCAGGATCGGTTGTCAGCGGATCGGGCGATTTCTCGCTCAGTCCGGCCACCGCAAGCAACTGGTCCTCGAATGCCGCTCGGCTCGCTTCGGCCCCGCCAAACCGGTCGGCCGCACTTCCGAACTGGGCCCGCAGGTGCATGATTTGCGAGAGGTCGTCGGCCGCCAGTGTCTCGGGAGCGATGGGTTCCTCTAGCGCCGCAGTCACGTCGGCGACGGGCGCCGGGCGAAGCGCGACGGCCAACGTGAGCAGGACGAACGCCAATCCGCTGGCGATCCATAAGCTTCGCATTGCCGGGCCTCCATGCCGTGGTGTTGTTGGTTGCTCAAGGAGGCGGCATTATAAGTCCGCCCCCCGCCGTCAACCAATGTCACTCGCCGCGGCGGCGTAGTACGATGCCAGCCATGCCCATTCGTCCCGACGATATCTGCCCGCGGCCCCAGTCCTTGCCGCCGCTGCCGACGCAGCCGCACGCGCCCCCCATCTTTCCCGCGTCGGTCTGGGAGTGCGATTCCCCCGAGCAGGCCGACGCGATGCTCGGCGGCCAGATGGCCGGCTATGTCTATCAGCGCGACAGTCACCCCAATGCCGACCTGTTGGCGGAGAAGTGCCGGCAACTTCACGGCGCCCAGCGGGCGATCGTGACGGCATCGGGAATGGCAGCCTTGTCGGCGGCACTTCTGTCGCAGCTCGAGGCGGGGCAACATGCCGTCGTCAGCAGCCAGTTGTATGGCAAGACGCTGGTGCTCTTTGGCAGCGAAGCGTCTCGGCTGGGAATGAACGTCTCGGTGGTCGATACGAGCGATCTGGCGGCCGTGGAAGCAGCCATGACGGAGCAGACGAAGCTGCTCCTCGTCGAGACGCTCTCCAATCCGCTGGTGCAGGTGGCGGACATCGCGGCATTAGCGAACATCGCTCACCGGCACGATTGCCGGCTGCTGGTGGACAATACATTTGCGTCGCCGATCGTCTGCCGGCCGCACGAGCTGGGTGCCGACCTGGTGATGGAGAGTCTGACCAAGGCGATGAACGGGCACAGCGATGTGATCCTGGGGCTGCTCACCGGGAAGGAATCGATCTGGTCGCGCGTGCCGGGCGTTGTATCCGCGTGGGGGCTGGCCAGTGCTCCGTTTGAATGCTGGCTGGCCGGCCGCGGATTGTTGACGGCCCATCTGCGGATCGAGCGGGCCTGCCGCAATGCGCTGGCGGCGGCGGAGTTTTTGCGGAGGCGACCGGAAATCGATCGGGTCGATTACCCGGGGCTGACCGATCATTCGCAGCACGAGCTGGCCAAGAGGCAGTTCGCGCAAAGTGGTCCACTCGCTCCGCGAGTGGAAATGTCGGCTCCAGCGGCCAACGCCACTCGCGGAGCGAGTGGACCACATTTTGGCGAGACCCTCTTCGGCACGATGCTCGCCTTCCGCCTCCGCGGCGGGCGACCGGCGGCAGATGCGTTCATTCACGCGGCGTCGCGGATTCCGTTCTGTCCGTCGCTGGGCGAGTTGTCCACCACGCTAAGCCATCCCGAAACGACGAGCCACCGCGGCATGACCGCCCAGCAGCGCGAAGAGCTCGGCATTACCGGCGGCACGATTCGCCTGAGCGTCGGCACCGAGTCGAGCGAGTTCATTTGCGAGGCACTGGCCCAGGGGCTGACCGCCATCGACTGAGGATGAGTCCATGCTCACTGAAGCAGAAGCTCCAACGATCGTCCATGCATTCGTGAAGCAGGCGGAGCGGCCCGACGGCACGCTGCGGCTCTTTTCCAAGCATCTGTTGTTTTGCCCGCCGACCAACGGCCGGTTTCTCGATCGCTCGGGAGCAGAATTGGCCGCCGAGGCTTATGAATGGGCGGCCCTGCTGGTGCAACTCGGGGTCGAACCCGGCGACCGTGTCATCCATCTCTCGGAGAACCGCTATGAATGGGTGATCGGCGATCTGGCGATTCAATTCGCCCGCGGCATTCACGTGCCAGTGCACGCGCCACTGACCGGTTTGCAGATCGCCTGGCAGGCTCAGGACAGCGGTGCGAAGGTCGTGATCCTTTCCGATCCGGCTCAAGCAGCCAAGCTCGTTGGCCATGACGCTTCGCTGGCCGGCGTTCAGCACTTCGTCAGCTACGATCGGTGCCAGCAGCCACTGGCCGGTAAGCCGGTGCAGTGGCTCCAAGACCTGCGGGAGTCGCCCACTGCCATCGATCCCCGAAAACTTCGCGATTCCGCACTTGCGAACACGACCCCCGACGACATTGCCACGATCATCTACACTTCCGGCACCACCGGCGAGCCCAAGGGGGTGATGCTGACGCAGCGGAACCTGGCGACCAACGCACTAGCCACGATGCGGCGGTTCTACGACGACAGCCCGCCGCGCGATCCGTCGCTCGGCCCCGTGCGGCGGCTCAACTTCTTGCCGCTGAGCCACATCTTCGCCCGCACGTGCGACCTGTACCTGTGGATCATGGAAGGCTCCGAGCTGGCGATTGCCGAGTCGCGCGACACCGTGCTGGCCGATGCGGCCGCCGTGCAGCCGACCTTCATGAACGGCGTCCCCTACTTCTACGACAAGGTCTATCGCGGCCTGAAGGAGAAGGGAGTCGAAAACGTCCCCGGCATTCTCCAGAAAGTTCTTGGCGGCCGGATCGAGCTGTGCTGCGGCGGCGGGGCGGCACTCCCCGAACACCTGTACGACTACTTCCACGGCCAGGGAGTGCCGCTTTTGCAAGGCTACGGCCTGACCGAGTCGTCGCCGGTCATCTCGATGTCCACCCTCCGCCATCATCGCCGCGGCGCGTCCGGGCAAGCCATCAGCGGCATTGAGGTGAAGATTGCCGACGATGGCGAGATCCTCACCCGCGGCCCGCACGTGATGGTCGGCTATTACCAGCGGCCCGATGCGACGGCGGAGGTGCTCAAGGACGGCTGGCTCTATACGGGCGATCTGGGCCGGCTCGACGACGACGGCTACCTGTTCATCACCGGCCGGAAGAAGGAGTTGATCGTCACGCTCGGCGGCAAGAACATCGCCCCGGTCTACCTGGAAGGGCTACTCACGCAGGACCCGCTCATCGCCCAGGCACTCGTCATCGGCGACGGCCGCAGCTACCTCACCGCGCTGATCGTCCCCAACCCTGAGCCGCTCAAAGCCGAAATCCTCTCCCGCGGCATTCCTGTCGCCTCGCCCGCCGAGGCGCTCGTGCATCCGCAGGTGCTATCTCTATACCAAGACCGAATCACCCGCTGCCTGGCCGACCTGGCCCCCTATGAGCAGGTCAAAAAGTTCACGCTCCTTCCCCGAGGCTTCTCGCTCGAGCTCGGCGAAATGACCGCCAAGCTGAGCCTCCGCCGGAAGATCGTCGAGGAGCATTTTGCGGCGGAGATTGAGGCCATGTATCGGCGGGAATAGCCAACAGCCGGATCGCTCGCAAACTAACCCGAAGCGCAAGCGAGGTGGACTCATTGACCGTCTGACGACTGCGACGGGGCCGTCCGCTCGCCACCGCCCGTTTCTCTGTTTGCGTCGTTTCTCCCTCGCTTGCGCTTCGGGTTAGTATATGGACGGCACCCGCTAAGGGGAGATGAGATGCCCGTCGCGGCCGTCACGACTTCCTGTCATCTGCACCGCTCGCTTCCCCTGCCGTTGCTTCCACATCGGGAATCGGAACGAGGTACGGCTTGACGCTGTCGAACGTCTTGGGGCCAATGCCGCGGACGTCTTTGAGCTGATCGAGATCGCGGAACGGGCCGTGCGAGTCGCGATATTCAACGATTCGCTTGGCAAGTCGCTCGCCCACATTGGGGAGCAGGGCTAACTCCGGCCAGTCGGCCTCGTTGATGTCCGTGAGGAACTGGATTTCGTGCGGCTGGGCATGGTCAATATCGATCAGGCCGCGGCCCCAAAGCGACTGATATCCCCAATAGAGCCCCAGCAGAATCAGTCCCACAATCAATAGCGCCCCAGCCACAAGCTGGTCTTTCCGCTTGAGGACCACGATCGGCCAGCGGTCTTGCAGCGGTTGTGGCGAGTCAGCCGGCATATTACGCGGGGGGTAATTGCTTCTGCCGCAGGATCGCGACGTGCTGGATCAGGTCGCCAATCGTCTCCTGGTCGAGGATCCCTTCGTCGAGCCGGACGCCCAGCCGCTCTTCGACCTCCAGCGCGATCTCCGCCATGGCCAGCGAGTCGATGCCGACGTGGGCCAGGTCGTCGCTCAGGCTGGGGCGGCGGGCGACCTTGGCTTCAATCGCGGCGAGAATGACCGATTCCACCTCGTCCATGCACGAATCCTTGGCGCCCAAGACGGCTCCCACTTCAAAACGAAGTTATCAGACCGGCATTTGCGGCGCTGGTCAAGTGACGCCGGATATGCCGAGCGGCCGGCGTGCCTTTGTCAATTTGACAGACACGCGAGAATCGGATATCGCGGCAATGTTCGTTTGAGCCACGGGGCATAAATCATTGCGCCGCAATAACTTTTGTTTGCGGGCCAGGGGCGAATCGGCATCGGCACGCGTGTTGCTTCTGCCACATTTTGGGGCGCACGTTCTGCCACTTGGCAACAAGTCACGGTAAGTTGCCGGTGACTTATCGAAAATACGTTCAGCAACTGTTTACGACTTACCAATCATTCGAAAGGAGGGTGAACGATGTCCACCGCTTTGAAGCCCCGTTTTGCGTTTGCAATCCCGCAGCCGTTTGCCCACATGGAACGGGAGATGGATCACCTGCTGGGTCATTTCCTCGGCAGTGGAAATGGCAACGGCTCGCAGCCGGCCGCCATGTACGCCCCCGCCAACCTGTGGGAAGAAGAAGGGAAGTGGTGCGTGGAACTGGAACTGCCCGGCGTGAAGCAGGAGAACCTGGACATCACGCTGGAGAAGAACACGCTTCGCGTGGCGGCCGAACGTCCGGCGCCCGAAGGGGACTACAAGTACTGGCACCAGGAGCGCGGCTACGGCCGCATCGAGCGGGTCTTTCAGCTTCCGGAAACGGTCGATGCAGAAGGCATCGAGGCCGAATTGACCGACGGCGTACTGAAGCTGACCCTGGCCAAGAAACCCGAAGCGCAGCCGCGGAAGATCGAAGTCCGGGGGGTGAAGAAGTAAGCTTGCTGCGGCGGCACGTTGCAGGACGGCCCTTCCGGGCCGTCCTTTTTTTGGACAGGTTGAAAACCTGTCCTACGGGGCGGCACCTGCATCGCGGATTTTTTCCAACAGCCGCACCATCTCCAGTGCTGCCTGCGCGCATTCGATTCCCTTATTGCCGGCGCTGCCGCCGGAGCGGTGAATCGCCTGCTCCAGCGTATTGCACGTCAGCACGCCAAAGGCGATCGGCACGCCCGATTCGAGCGAAATTTGCCCCAGGCTCGTGCTCACCTGGCGGTTGATGTGCTCATCGTGCGTCGTCTCCCCCTTGATGACCGCGCCGAGCGTCAGGATGGCCACATATCGCTCGGATGCAGCTAACTCCTCGGCAATCAGTGGTATTTCCCACGCGCCGGGCACCCACACGACGTCGGTCTGGTCGTCGGGAATGCCGGCCGCTTTGAGCGTCGCCAGTGCGCCGTCCAGGAGCTTGCCAGTGATGTTCTCGTTGTAGCGTGAGACGACAATGCCAAACCGGCCACTGACGGGGCCGTCGATGCCGGTGTACGTGGTGGGCATGAATGGAGCTTAGCGGCTGCCAACCTTGACGACCACCCTCTGGGGGGCAGAATGAAGCTGTATGCCCAAAGACTTCCTGCATGGCGCTGCCGACGAATACGACGTGATCGTGATCGGCAGCGGGCTGGCCGGGCTGACGGCGGCCAATATTCTGGGCCGGGCCGGGCATCGCGTGCTGCTGCTCGAGCAGCATTACAAGCTCGGCGGCATGGCGACCTGGTTCAAACGCCCCGGTGGGCACATCTTCGACATTTCGCTGCACGGCTTTCCCTACGGCATGATCAAGAGCTGCCGCCGCTATTGGAGCGAACAGATTGCGGCTTCCATCGTGCAGCTCAAGCACATTCGGTTCGACAACCCGATGTTCTCGCTGACCACGAGCTACGACCGGCAGGATTTCACGAAGCTGCTGACGACGAAGTTCGGCATTGCCCCGGAAACGGTGAATCGTTTCTTCGACGCGGCTCGCGGAATGAACTTCTACGACGACCAGTCGAAGACGACCGGGCAGCTCTTTGAGGAGTTTTTTCCAGGTCGGCAGGACGTCGTGCGGCTCCTCATGGAGCCAATCGTCTACGCCAACGGCTCGACGCTGGAAGACCCGGCGATCACCTACGGCATCGTCTTCTCGAACTTCATGTCCAAGGGGGTCTTTACCTTCGAGGGAGGGACCGACCGATTGATCGGGCTGATGCAAGAGGAACTGGCGGCCAACCACGTGGATGTGCGGATCAAGTGCGACGTGACGCGGATCGTCGTCGAGCGGGGCAAAGTCCGCGGCGTCGTGGTTAACGGCCGCACGATCAAGTGCCGAGCCGTCGTCTCCAACTCGAACCTCAAGGCGACCGTGCTGCGGCTTGTCGGCCGTGAGAACCTCGATCCGAAGTTTGTGGCGGATGCCGAGGCGGTGCGGCTGAACAACTCCAGCACGCAGGTCTACATGGCCCTCAAACCGGAGGAGATGCTTGACGAGAGCCTCGGCGATTTGTTCTTCACCTCCACGTCCACGGAGTTTTGCACAGAGCGGCTCTTGTCCCGGGACGTCACAAGCCGGACGTACTCGGTTTATTATCCACGCACCCGCCCGCAAGGCCGGCCGCGGTGCCTAATCGTCAGCAGCACCAACGCCCACTACGACGACTGGGCGAAGCTGCCGGAGGAAGAATACGAAGCGAGCAAACGCGACCTGATCGAAAAGACGCTCGATCATCTCGATCAGTACCTGCCCAACATTCGCCAGCGGCTCGATCACGTCGAAGCCGCGACGCCCAAGACCTTTCAGCACTACACGCAGCACGTCGCCGGGGCGAGCTTCGGCACCAAGTTCGAAGGGCTGGCGGTCAGCCGCGCACTGCCGCAGCAGGTGCAGGGTCTGTATCACGCCGGCAGCGTGGGCATCATCATGTCGGGGTGGCTGGGGGCGATCAATTACGGCGTGATCGTGGCCAACGAGGTCGATGCTCAGCTTCTCAAGGGAGTGGCTGCCGATCCAACCGCCGAACTGGCTGAGAGTGCGTAATGGCTTCGTTCCTTCGCTAAATTGAGTGGGACGCACGACGCAGGGCACGTCATTTGCTCTCTTGCACAAGCTGTCGAATTTGAATTGATGAATGGCGCAACCGCGTTGCGGTCCGGGGAGTGAAGTGGCCATGCGAGTCCTACTAGTTCTTGTTATCGCATCGTGCGCGGCCCCTATCGCCATAGCGGAAGATGGTTTACCGGAAGTGGCGCCGCGCCAGGACACCAGCCGACCGATCACCGACCTCTTCGAGAATCTGCGCGCGGAACCGCTCTCTGCGACGGAGCCCGCAGCACACAAGGTGGTCGTGCGCTTTTCCGAAGACCTGTTCACGTCGCTCGTTCATCGCGACATCGACGAGCAGTCGCCCGTGCAGGAGGTGATCCTGGGAACGCCCGTGGCAGGTCAGGCTCGCACGCTCGCCCAGCCGCGGGTCAATCTGATCCCGCACTCGTCGCAGGCCGCGTTGGAGGTTGTCATGGAGGGCACGACCGTTTCCCGCACGACCGGACGCAACGGACCGGCAATCATCCACAGCCGCAGCACGACACAGTTTCGAGCCGTCAAGCAAGTCCACTTCTCACCGCAAAAGGGATTTTACGCCCTGCCGGCAACGATTGAGCTGAACACCCAACTCGTGACGGAGAGCATCGGGTCGACTCGCGGCGGACTGCTGGGGCGGTTGGTTCGCCGCCGCGCATCACGGGAGGTGCAGGAAAAACGGCCGCAAACGCTGGCGATCGTGCAAGGGAAGGCCGCGCGGCGGATCGCCGCAGTTCTCGACGAGCAAGTCAACGAGGGACTGGCCCGGCTGAACCGAAGGAAGGAAGTCCGGGGAATTCTGCTGGCGCTCCTCCCGGGCAACAGCTCTCCGCAATACGCCTGCTGCTCCACCGAACACTACGTGCAGATCGCCGCCTCCCTGGGCCCGGGGGCGGATCGGCCGATCATCCTGCCGGCGGCCGACTACCTCACCAGCCCTGTCCAGGTCTGGATCCATCGGTCGGTGTTAAGGCCGCAGATTCCAGCCATCTTGTCGCGATTAGGGGGCGGCCCGCTCGATATGTCGGGATTGGTCTCCTTCTCACAAGCGGCGCCGGTCGCCTTTCTCGGTGCCGAGCTGATTAAAACCGCGGCAACCAACGCCTACAAGTCTTCGCCGTTTGACGTCGAAACCATCGCGGATTGGATGGTCGTCGAATTTGGCAAACAGCCGCCGTCTGGAAGGGTCGTCCGGCGCTAGAAGCGGGCCGCCACGATTCGCCCAGGCACACGTCCTATCCCGCCTTCAACGCCTTGGCGATATCCAGCACCGCGTCCTTGGCGTCGGCATACAGCATCAGCGTGTTGTCATCGGCAAACAGCGGATTGGGAATTCCCGCGAATCCGGGGCTTAGCGACCGCTTGATGACGACGACGGTGCGGCATTTGTCCACGTCGATGATCGGCATGCCGGCAATCGGGCTCTGCGGATCGGTGCGGGCGACCGGATTGACGACGTCGTTAGCGCCGATGACGATCGCCACATCCACCGTGTCGAGCGTGGGGTTGATGGCGTCCATCTCCTGGAGCTTGTCGTAGGAGATGTCGGCTTCGGCCAGGAGCACGTTCATGTGCCCTGGCATTCGCCCGGCGACCGGATGGATGGCAAACTCCACGTTGGTGCCGCGATCTTCCAGGAGCTTGGCCAGCTCGCGCACGGCGTGCTGGGCCTGAGCGACCGCCATGCCGTAGCCGGGGACGATCACCACCCTCTGTGCGCCGTCGAGCAGCAGGGCCACGTCGTCGGCCGTCGTGCTGCGGACCTTGGCATACACCTCGCTGGCCGCCGGGCCGGTCGATGCGCCGGCGCCAATGCCGAACAGCACGTTGACGATCGACCGGTTCATCGCCTTGCACATGATCTGCGTGAGGATGATGCCGGAGGCGCCCACCAGCGAGCCGCTGATGATCAGGACGCTATTGTGGATCACAAACCCGGTCGCTGCCCCGGCCAGGCCGGAATACGAGTTGAGCAGCGAGATGACGACCGGCATGTCGGCCCCGCCGATCGGATTGACCAGGAGGATGCCCAGCGCGGAGGCGACGGTGACCATCCAGAAGAAGACGATGACGGCCCAGAACCAGTAGCCATTGGCTCCCAGCGCGACCATGATCAGCGACAACAGGAGCGTCGCGAACGCCAGGATGATGTTGACCAACTGCTGATGCGGGTATTGCCACGGCTTCTTGAGAAAGTCGAACTCTTCGAGCTTCCCATAGGCCATCAAGCTCCCACAGAAGGTGACCGCGCCGATCAGGCCGCAGGCCGCCGTGGCCACCAGCACGTCGATTTGCCGTGGCCCATGGTGGATTAATTCCGCCGCGGCAATCAGCACCGACGCCAGTCCCCCCAGGCCGTTGAGCAGGGCCACCATCTGTGGCATTCCGGTCATCTTCACCGTGTAGGCGATGAACGCGCCGATCGCAGCGCCGATGACCAGGCCGGCAAAGACGAAAGCGTGGTTGACCCCTTCCCCGGCCGACAACCGGTACGCCTCGATGATCGCCAGCAGAATTGCCAGCCCCATGCCGAAGGCCCCCAGCAGGTTGCCCAGCACGGCGGTGCGCGGGTGCGACATCCTCTTCAACCCCAGGATGAAAAGCGATGCGGCCACGAGATAGAGGAGTTGGACGAGCATGGTTGTTGGTGAGTGGTGAGTCGTGAGCGGTAGTTGTGATCCACTACTCACCACTAACCACTCACTTTCTTTTGAACATGAGAAGCATCCGGTGAGTGACCAAAAACCCGCCGACCACATTGACCATCGCCAGGATTACCGCGAAGAAACCGAGGAACGACGAGAATCCCCAACCCGCGGCCGCCGCGATGATCGCACCGACTACGGTAATGCCGCTGATCGCATTACTGCCGGACATCAGCGGGGTGTGAAGCGTCGCCGGGACTTTGCTGATCACCTCGAAGCCCACGAAAACTGCCAGGACAAAGATGCTGATGCCGCTGACCAGGAGCAGCCGCTGGTAGTTTCGCTCGGCCGCTTGAAGTTGCTGCTCGGGAGTCGGGGCAGCCGGCGCGATCGTCGGTTCTTCGGGCATCGCAGCGGCCGTGGACGGTGGCGGCAATTCTTCCGAGGGACTTCGGGGCGGGCTGCTCTTGGCGTCTTTCGTCGGCACCGCGGCAGTCTTAGACTTTTCGGCGGGAGCAGTCGCTTTGGGCTTCTTCTCGGTGCCAGCCGACTTTCCCGTTTGCGCAGCCGCATGCCCGGCGGCAATCGCCAGCCCGATCGCGACCAGCAGTGAAATCCAGCGGCCTTTCATCGTCGCAACTCCAGTGGCTCAGGCACTGCCTTCCAAGGGGATCGTATCGCTTGCCGGCGGCGAAACGAGCGGCGTCAGCCGCGGATGGACCACGCGGCCTTCGTGCGCCGCCAGCGTCTCGCGGATGATCTGGTCTTCCTGGTTGAGCACGACCTGCCCCTTCTTCACGAGGTTTTGCAGAAAGGCCGTCACATTGCCGCTGAAGAGCTGGCTGGCGTGCCGCGGCACTTCCGCCGGGAGGTTGGTCGGACCGAGGATCACAACGCCGTGCTCGACGACGCGCTGGTCGGCCCTGGTAAGGGGGCAATTGCCGCCGCGCTCGGCAGCGAGGTCCACAATCACCGAGCCGGGCTGCATGGCGGCGACCGCTTCCGACGTGATGAGCTGTGGCGCTGCCTTGCCGGGGATGACTGCCGTCGTGATCACCACGTCGCTCTCGGCGACGATCTTGCCCAGCAGTTCCCGCTGGCGGCGGAGGGTTTCTTCATCCTGAGCCTTGGCATAACCGGCCGCATCCTGGGTGTCCTTGGCCTCCAAGGACAGCTCGACGAACTTCCCGCCGACGCTCTCGACCTGCTCCTTGCAATCGGGGCGGACGTCGTACCCGCGGACGATGGCCCCCAGTCGCTTGGCGGTCGCCATCGCCTGCAAGCCCGCCACACCTGCGCCGAGCACAAAGACCTTGGACGCGGTCAGCGTCCCGCCGGCGGTCATCATCATCGGAAACAGCCGCGGCAATTCGACCGCCGCCAAGAGCACGGCCCGGTAGCCGGCGATCGTGGACATCGAGCTGAGGACGTCCATGCTCTGGGCCCGCGTCGTCCGCGGCATCAGCTCCAGCGCAAAGAGCGTGATGCCGGTCTCAGCCAGGTGCCGAATCGATTGCGGCCGATTCAAGGGATCGCACAGGCCGATCACGACCTGGCCGCGGCGATAGTGCTCCACGTCATCGACCGACGGCTCGCCGCCGTTGACGACCCGCACGTGGAGCACGATGTCGGCTTCGCAGGCTTCGCCCGGCGACGCGGCAATCTTCGCGCCGTGCTCGCTGTAGGCCGCGTCGGCAAACCCGGCGGCATTCCCCGCTCCCGATTCGACGACCACGTCGAGCCCTGCCTTGACCAGAGGGGCGACGTGCGCAGGGACGAGCGCCACGCGCCGCTCGCCGGGGATCGTCTCCTTGAGGACGGCAACTTTCATCAGGCCAGTGTTGCAGGGTGCGGGGAATCGATGTCGCGCAGCATCTCGTTATTCCCAACTTCATCGTCCTGGCACAGCCGCCAATGTGAAGCTGGGCAAATTCAGACCGGTCTTGGCAATCGTGCCGGTGGCGGAGTGCGTGCCGGCAAGGGAAATGCGGCCGGTTGTAGGGCTGGTGCGGGTCAGCGGTTGGCGGGCGCTTCCTCGGGAATTTCGACGTCGGGCTGATCGAGGACCTTCCGCGTCTCGACAAACGCTTCGTCGCGGCCGAAGAACATCATGTGCTGCCAGGGGAGCTTGTCGAATTCCTTGACTAGCTTGAAGCCGTTGGGAGGCAACTCAGCCAGAATCTGCTTCTTGCTCATCTTGTGCTCCGGCTTGATCGGCACGTTGGGATCTTCGGTGCGAAACTCGACGAGCACGATCAGGCCGTCTTTGGCCAGGGCGCTGCGCATCGCGGAGAGCATGTGCTCGGGATGCGAGAACTCGTGGTACACATCGACGCACAGGATCAGGTCGAATTTTCCCTTGGGGAGCCGCGGGTCGGTGAACGTCCCCAGGACCGGCGTGATGTTGGCGACGCCATCCTTGTCAGCCCGTTCGTTGAGAAGCTGGAGCATCTCCGGCTGGATATCGACGCCGTAGACGTGGCCGGTGTCACCCACCATCTTGGCCAGCTTGTTGGTGTAAAAGCCGTTGCCGCACCCCATGTCGCAGATCGTCATGCCCCGCTTGACCCCCAGATTGGTCAGCATCAGGGTGCAGCGCTCTTCCTGCTCGCGGTTGTCCCGGATCAGCCACGGCGCACCCGTGTAGTGCATCGTCTGGGCGATCAGCCGCCCCTTGTAGAACTTCAGCGGCGGCGGAGGCTGACGAACGGCTGGCCGCGGCAGTTCCGGCTCCTCCTGTGCCGCGGCAATCCCCGCGCCGCTAGCGGCCAAGAGCAAGGTCAGACTCAGAAAAATGCGACGCAATGCGAGCATGTGGATATCTCCAGCGGACAGCGCCATCCTACGTTCCGCCGCCGGGCGGGGCCAGTCGGCGTTTCCTCGGCCGTGACGAGCACGATACAATAGAGGCGTTGCTAAACGGAATGTTCCCTCAGTGCGGGATGGGCGACATGAACTACCTTCCTCGGCCCGATTTGCGGTCGCTGCTCACTTTGTCGATCTTGATGGCTGCCGCCGCGATGGCCGGCTGCGATCAGCCTGCCGTATGGCAGTCGCCACCGGTGACGAATGCCGCGGCCATACCTGCGGCGCACGAGGCGGAACCCGCAACGGCCGATGTTGAAGCACGACCAGCCGCTGCCGCGGCAGACGTTCAGCCCGGATCCCATTTCGCGGCCGCCGCAGAGCGACCCGCCGCGGTCGAAGCACCGGCCGAAAAAGACGGCCCTCCGCGCCGCTCGGCCATACGTCCCAAGGCCGACCGCGGCGCCACGGCGGACGGCGTCGAGAAGATCACCTTCGACGACTTGATCCTCGGCATGCAGGCCGACATGGTCTATCGTCCGTGGATGCTGGAGTCGGAGTCCAACGGCGGGCGGGCCAAGGAGCTGGAGGGAAAGCGCGTGCGATTGACGGGGGTCATGCACGGCGGCGTCGAGAGCGTCAAGAAGAACAAGGAGTTTGTCCTGCTGCGCAACGCGGAATGTAAATTCGGCCCCGGCGGCCAGGCCGACCACCTGGCAAAAATTTTCATGAAGGAAGGCAAGACCGTCTCCTACACCGATGAGACGGTCTACGTGGAAGGGACTCTCCGCATCAAGCCGAGCATGGGGGAGGACGGCAACACCTGGTCGATCTATGAGATTGAGGGGGGGGAGCTGAAGTGAAGTGAGGGAACTCGCACATGAAAACGCATGAACTGTCCGGCTCGAACGTCGAACTCTTGGATTTAGTCAACCAAGCACGACAGGGAGAGGATGTCGTGCTCACCAAGGACCGTCATCCGGTCGCGCGGATCGTCGCTGTCACCACGAACGGGCGTCCCACGCCCCGCGCTGGTTCACTCCGCGGAATGATTGAGATGGCAGATGACTTTGACGCCCCGCTCGAGGATTTTCGGGAATACAGCGAATGAACCTGCTTCTCGATACTCATTGCCTTTTGTGGTTCCTCGCGGACGACCCCCGGCTCAGTACAAACGCCAAAGCCGCGATTGAAAACCCCGCGAATCGGTCGTTCGTCAGCTTGGCGTCGTGCTGGGAAATCGCCATCAAATTGAGCTTAGGAAGGTTGACGATCGGCAAACCGTTTGCCGAGGTATTTCCCGCCGAGCTCGATCGGAATGGGATCGAGCAACTGCCAATTGCGATGAGTCACTTGCAGGAATTGTTGGAATTGCCGTGGCACCATCGCGATCCGTTCGATCGGATCATCGTGGCGCAAACGAGAGTCGAATCGCTCAAGCTCATCAGTCGAGACGGTTTCGCCCGTAGTTACGGCATTGAACCGCTGTGGTGAATGGTTTCGTCGGCGATCCCACCATTCACGGCGCACACCACCCCGGCTGCGGCTGATCGAAGATTTCTGGCTCGCGGCCGGCGGCGATTTTCTTGACTGCCGCTTCCGCAGATTTGACCGCCGCGTCGTCGGGATGGATTTCCAAGGTCAACTCCAGCGTCGTCGAACCTTTCGGCGGCAGCTTGATCACTCGCCCCTGCTGGCCTTCGTAGGAGCGCGGGTTGGGATAGTTCGTCCCAGGCTCCAGCCCTGTGACGTAGCCGTCTTCCACGGCGGCCGTGTCCTTCCAGAGCGAAAAGCAGGGGAGCTGTTTTGTGTTGAAAACGAGGCTCACGCCGCGAGTGCCGTGGGCGTTTTTCAGGAGCGTCCGCGTCTGGCCCTTGTCGTCGCCGTGGAGGTCGAAGAAGTAGACCATTTCTTCAAAGCCCGGCTCCGGGGCCGCATAGCTGTCCCAGCTCTGGATGTGGCTGGCCGCCCGCGCATTCCGCGGCACTACCGTCTTGGCCGGCAGCACGACCCGCGAGCCGGCATCCAGCAGCGGCACTCCGAAGTTGACGTGATAGAGCATCTGGGCTTCGGCTGGCGTGGCGGAGAGGTTTTCGATTTTGTCAGAGATGGTGAACGAGGTGCTATTGAACTTCGTCGTCAGCGTGCTGGTCATGCGCAGCTTTTGAAAGTGAAACCGCGCCTCGTCCACAATGCCGACGAGTTTTACTTCTTGCTTGTCGGTGTCGATCGAAAGTTCGACGTGATGCGCCGGCTTGTTGGCGATCCGGCCGTGAAGCGGGTACTTGAGCCGCCCGGTCTTCTCGTCATGCTCCGGCGCGCCGTTGCTCTCCAGGCCGCAGCGGACGAGCAGTTCGTCAAAGCCGTCGAGCCAGCCCAGGCCACTCGGCTCGCCGAGATTGACGAACTTGGGATGGACCGGACCTTGGACGGGCGAATCCCAGCCCAGCGGCGACAAACCTTGTGCTCCTGGCAGGTAAACCGTGCGGATTCCCATCCCGCGAGTGGGGATGACCTCGATGACGATATTCCCATTGTTGATCGTGATTGATTCCACCCCGTCGCTCAGGCCGTTTACGTGGCGGACGCTGCGCAGCGAGCCAGAGAACCCTTCGATCATCGGCTCGTCAAACCGCCGGATCGGCATTTCGGCAGGATGTTCGGTGGACAGTGCATTCCAGGTTTTGACGGCCATCAGTGCCTCCAGAGCAAGCAAAGCGGGTGCGGAATGAGCGTAGTTTAGACGCTCGCGACGAGCCCCACTACGGGCAGTTCCCATCCAAGCATCGAGGCAGTTGTTACAATAGTTCGCAGAGGAGAAACGCTGTGCCGCTCGACCCCGCCCGCTACGAAATGATCGACGACCAAATGGCGGATATTCTGCGCGCCAAAACCCCGTTTGAGCGGCTGGAGATGGCCGCCAGCATGTCCCGAATGGCTCGCGGGCTGATCCGAGACAAGCTGCGGTTTGACCATCCCGATTGGAACGCCGAGCAGATCGATCGCGAGGTCGTGCGGAGAATCTCGCATGGAGCAGGCTGACCTTCTCCGCAAGATTGCCCAGACGTTCGACAAGCTGGCCATCCGCTACGTCGTCGTCGGCTCCACGGCCAGTATCCTCTATGGAGAAAGCCGGAATACCAACGACATCGATGTGGTCATCGAGCTGACGCTGGAAAAGATCGACGCCTTCTGCGCCGAGTTTCCTGAATCGGAATACTACTTGAGCCGTCCAGCGGTCGAATCGGCTGTTCGCAAGCGATTTCAGTTCAACATCATTCACCCTGGCTCGGGATTCAAAGTCGATTGCTTCGTGGCCGGTGGCGGCGATTTCGACCAGGCTCAACTGCGCCGTGGGGTTCGGCTGCCGCGACCCGATGACGGCTACGAGGTCTCGTTTGCCTCGCCTGAGGACGTGATCATCAAAAAGCTGGATTACTTCCGCTTGGGCGAATCCGAGAAGCACGTACGGGACATTCTCGCCATGCTGAAAATCTCCGGGGACCAGATCGATCGCCGATACATTGCCGATTGGGCACAGCGACTGGGATTAAGAGCCGTTTGGGACGATATTCTCGCCCGGCTTGAAGCCAGTTGACTCGTTTTTGCCCTAGATGGATTCTCCCCCGCCGCGGCATTATGCTGTGGAGCGTGGCGCCCGTAGGGTTTCTGGGAATCGCCGCTGCGATTCGTCCAATTACGTTCAGGAGTCCAGTCATGCTCAAAAGAAAATCCCCCGACCAAGGTCGGCGTCGCTTTTTGAAGACGGCACTGTCGGCCGGCGCTGCGCTGACGGCCGCCCCTCTCTTTATCCCCGCCTCCGCCCTGGGCAAGGATGACTTCGTCTCCCCCAGCGAGCGGGTCGTCGTCGGGGGCATCGGCATTGGCAACCGGGGCACTTACGACCTGGGCTGCTTCCTGGAGCAGAAGGATGTGCAGTTCGTCGCCGTCTGCGACATTAAGCAGGCCCGCCGCGAAGCGATCAAAAAAATGGTCGATCAGCGGAGCGGCGATCCGGACTGCGAAACATATGTGGACTTCCGCGAGCTGCTCGATCGGACCGACGTCGATGCGGTGCTGATCGCCACGGGGCCGAACTGGCACGCGACCGCCTCAATGTACGCCGCCCGGGCCGGCAAGGATATTTACTGCGAAAAACCGGTCACCAAGAACATTGCCCAGAGCCTGATCCTACGGGATACGATGCGCCGCACGGGGCGCGTCTTCCAGGCCGGCACGCAGCGCCGCAGCCTGCCGCACTTCGCGTTTGCCTGCGAATTGGCCCGCACGGGGCGGCTCGGCAAACTCAAAGCGGTCCATGCCCATCCGGCCGGGATGGTTGCCGCCATGAGCGGCTGGCTGCCGGCCCAGCCAGAGCCGGCAAAGGATGTCGTGGACTGGGACACCTATCTTGGCCCCGCGGCCTGGCGGCCGTTCAACGCCAAATACCTGGACGGGTTTAACTTTGAGAAAGGGGGCGGGCTCGTCGGCGGCGGCGTCCTCGAATGGGGCTCGCACTGCGTCGATCTGTGCCAGTGGGCCATCGGCGACAAGTCGGTCCCGGTCGAATACAACCCGCCCAAGGATGGCCGCATCGTCTGCACCTATGCCGACGGGGTGGAGCTGGTCATTCGCGAAACGGGCTGGCTGCCGCTCGGGTCGTGCCCGGTGCGGTTCGAAGGGGAGGACGGCTGGGTCGAAGCGGGGGACAGCGGCAAGATGGTCCTCAGCTCGCCCGAGCTGCTCGCCGGGCGGCAGGTGGAAGAAATCGGCGGCTATCCGGCGACGTTCCACGTCCGCAACTTCCTCGACTGCGTGAAGACCCGCAGCCAGCCGGTGACCAATGCCGAGGCGGCCTGCAACGCCCACATTGCCTGCCATGCGGCCAACATCGCCCTGGCCCTGGGGCGGACTCTGAAGTTCGACGCCGAGAAACACGAGTTTCCAGGAGACGAACAGGCCAACCGCCTCCGCTCCGAAGCGCTCCGCGAGCCGTGGCGGCTGTAGAAGGAAGGATGATTGCCGTGATTGAAACCTGTCCGAACTACCAAGGCCGCCAATTCGGCCAACAAACACCACCGACCCTGGTCGGTGGTCCAATGACTGACTGGCTAGCAAGCGGCCCTTTAATAAGTCATTTCTTTTCTCCATCCGCCGCGAAGCGGCGGATGGAGAAATGGGTGTGTGCTGTGTCGCTTCTAGCCTTTCAGTCGGCGTTCCACCGACCGGGGTCGGTGGCGGTTTGACTTTCGGACGACTGATATTCACTCAAGCCCCAACAAACAAAACTCTCCGTTGATCAGGATCAGTACGATGATGACGACTCGATGCTCGATTTGGCAGGTCGCCCTGTTAGCGATCCTGTGGGGCGGATTCACCGCCAGCGCCAGTGCCCAGAACAATCCGTTCGTGGCGAGAGAAGCGGACCTGATCGAGGTCCTCAAGTCGGGCGAAAGGCCGGACAAGGCGCTGGCGTGCAAGCAACTGGCCATTTACGGCACCGACAAGGCGGTCCCCGAGCTGGCGAAGCTGCTGAGTGACCCCGAGCTGGCTTCCTGGGCACGGATCGCGCTGGAGGCGATCCCCGGTCCAGCGCCGGATGAAGCGCTGACCAAGGCCGCCGGTTCGCTGGAGGGGCGGCTGCTCGTCGGCACGATCAACTCGCTCGGCGTTCGCCAGGCGGCCAGTGCCGTCGAACCGCTGACGGCCCGGCTGGCCGACAAGGACGCGCTGGTTGCCTCGGCCGCCGCACTGGCACTAGGCCGTATTGGCGGCGAAGCCGCCACCAAGACGCTGCGGCAGGCGCTGGCAGGGGACCGGGCCGAAGTTCGTTCCGCCGTTGCCGAGGGGTGCATTCTGTGCGCGGAGCGGCTCTTGGCCGCCGACAAGTCCGACGAAGCGGTGGCCATTTACGACGAGGTCCGCCAGGCGGAAGTGGCCAAGCCGCGGAAGCTGGAAGCGACGCGAGGGGCCATTCTCGCCCGTAAATCGGCCGGGATTCCGCTGCTCGTCGAGCACCTCCAATCTCCGGACAAGCAGTTCATGCAGATCGCCCTCTCGGCGGCTCGCGAGCTACCCGGAAGCGAGGTGGACGAAGCGCTGGCAACCGAGTTGACGAAAATACCAGCGGAGCGAGCGGCACTCGTGCTTTACGCTCTGGCCGACCGCAAGCTAAAGTCCGTGCCGGCCGCCGTCCTCGCTGCCGCGAAGAGCGGCGACAAGGGAGTGAGGATCGCGGCAATCGAGTTCATCGGGCGGCTCGGCAACGAGTCGAGCATCGATACGCTCGTGGGCGTGGCGACGGAAAGCGACGCGGAGCTGTCGCAGGCGGCGCGCAAATCGCTGGCGGATCTGCGCGGCGACAAGGTCAATGCCGAAATCGCGGCCCGCCTCGACAAGGCGGAAGGCAAGGTGCTTTCGGTCCTGATCGAAACGGTCGGTCAGCGGCGGATCGACGCCACGGCCGCGCTGAAGAAAGCGCTCGACCATTCGGACAAGTCGGTTCGCAGTGCCGCCTTGAAGGCACTGGGAGAGACCGTTGCGGCCCAGGACTTGTCAGTCCTCATTTCCCAGGTCGTCGCGGCTAAGGATGCGGAGTTGGCGGAAGTGGCCCATAAAGCGTTGACGGCGGCCAGCGTCCGCATGCCCGACCGCGACGCGTGTGCCGCGGTGTTGACCGCGGCCATGCAGCGTGCCCCGGCAGCGACAAGGCCGAAGCTGCTGGAAACGATCGGCGCCATCGGCGGCAAGAAGTCCCTGGAGACGATTGCCTCGGCTCTCAAGGGGAGCAATGAGGAGTTGAAGGACGCCGGCAGCCGCATCCTGGGCGAATGGATGAGCGTCGATGCGGCCCCGGTGCTGCTGGAAGTCGCCAAGGATGACAAAGCGGGCCGCTACCAGGTGCGAGCCCTCCGCGGCTACATCCGCCTGGTGCGCCAGTTCCCGGTCAGCGATCAGCAGCGGGGCGAAATGTGCCAAAGCGCCCTCGACGCGGCCACGCGGATCGAAGAGCAGAAGCTGGTGATGCAGGTGCTGGAGCGTTATCCGAGCGTCGATACGCTGCGGGTCACGGTCAAGGCCGCCGCGATTCCCGCCCTGAAGGATGACGCCGGCCGCGTCGCCCTGGTCATCGCCCAGAAGATCGGCGGCCAGTCGGCCGACGTCCAGGACCTGCTCAAGAAGGTCGGCATCGAGCCGGTGAAGGTGGAGATCGTCAAAGCGGTCTATGGCGCTTCCGGACAGCAGAAGGACGTGACCGAGCTTTTGCAAAAGCAGGCCGGCACCTCGCCGCTGATCGTCCTGGGCAAACCGACTTACAACGAAGCCTTCGGCGGCGACCCGGCACCAAGCGTTAAGAAGGTCCTGCACGTGCAGTACAAGCTCAACGGCCAGGCGGGGGAGGCATCGTTTGAGGAAAATGCCTCGATCCTGTTGCCAATGCCGAAGTAGGCCCGTCGACACCGATGACCAGTTTCTATAAGAGCGCCGGCGAGATCACTCGTCGCGAGTGGATTGCCGGCGCTGCGGCCGTCGCAGCCGCCGGCACGCTTCCGTGCGCAGCTCATGCGATTGAACAGCGGCCGCGGCCCAAGTCGGTGGCGGGTGTGATCACCGCCTATGAGAAGGGGCTCCACGCCGACGTGCTCCTGGGCAAGATCCTTGAGGGGTGGCAGCAGGATGGCGGCCCAGGACCGGCGCTGAAGCTCGCCTCGCTCTACGTCGATCAGTTCACGGACCGGGACCTCGCCCGCGGACTGGCCAAGAAGCACGGCTTTCCCATCTATGACACGATCGACAAGGCCGTGACCGTCGGCGGCGATGCAATTCCCGTCGATGGCGTGATCAGCATCGGCGAGCACGGCACCTATCCCTGGAACGACAAGGGGCAGCATCTCTATCCCCGGCGGCGGTTCTTTGAAGAAATCGCGGCGGCGTTTGTGAAGTTCGGCAAGGTGGTCCCCGTTTTCAGCGACAAGCATCTCGGTCCCGTCTGGGACGACGCGAAATGGATGTACGACCGGGCGCAGGAGCTCAAAATCCCGCTGATGGCCGGATCGTCGCTGCCGGTCAGTTTCCGCGAGCCCCAGATCGAAGTGCCGCTGGGATGCGAGATCGAAGCCGCCGTGGGGATCGGCTACTCGGGGCTGGATATCTACGGTGCTCATGCGCTTGACTGCTTTCAGTCGCTCGTCGAGCGGCGGCGCGGGGCGGAGACCGGTGTATCGTCCGTACAGTGCCTGCAAGGGGACGCGATGTGGAAAGCCATCGACGACGGCGCCATCCCTAAGGACCTGTTCGAAGCCGCGCTGGCTGTCGTCCCCAAGGGCACCGGCGAGCTGCGCCGCGGAGACGACCACGCCCTCTTTCTGTTTGAGTATCTTGATGGCCTGCGCGGGGCCGTCGTCATGCTCTCGAATTACGCCGGCGCCAATGCCGCAGCACTCCAGCTCAAGGGTGATCGCCGCCTGCTGGCCACGCGGTTCGAAGAGCGGCTGGAGCCCCGCCATCCCCACTTCGCCTGGCTGCTCAAGGCCATCGAGCGGATGTTGCACACCGGCCGACCCAGCTACCCCGTCGAGCGGACCCTCCTGACCAGCGGCATTCTGG
>DATKDU010000476.1:0-2330 GCA_035512595.1 Pirellulaceae bacterium | reverse complement strand
TGGCCAGCCCCGCGCGGAACAACGCCGCATATAAAAAATCCCCCGAGCGGTCGCCGGTAAAAACGCGGCCGGTCCGATTGCCGCCGTGAGCCGCTGGCGCCAGGCCGACGATCCAGATGGGCGCCGCGGCATCGCCGAAGCCCGGCACCGGCTTGCCCCAGTATTCCTCGTCCGCAAACGCCCGCCGCTTGGTGCGAGCCACCTCGCGGCACCAACTCACCAATCGGCCACAGCAATGGCACTGCTCGACGTCGCGAGCAACCTGAGCAAGTTTCGCAGAGGGGTTCAATCTGCGCATCGAAAGTAGCGGGGGCCGGACTTGAACCGGCGACACACGGCTTATGAAGCCGTTGCTCTAACCAACTGAGCTACCCCGCCAAGTAGTGTTTTTCTCGGCGTTTATTGCCGTCTGCGGTTTTCGCTCAGCCTGCTGTACACCCAATGCACCCTGCTAGGCTGAAACGGTCCAAAAACGATACCCGAGCGGCAGCAACCGCCGGGTATCCGTCCCCACCAACCGCTTTGACCTGGAGGTGAGAATTGGAGGTGAGAACATGTCCCATCTTAGCGTCCTCCGGTTTCCCTCGGAAGAGACCAAGTCGCCGCCCAAAAGGGCGGCCAAACCAGCCCGGAAAAAGGTCACTGATCTGCCGGTATGGGTTCACAGCGGGAAGGGACTCTGGTTATCCTGCGCCGACGAAAGGGAACCGCCATGCTCATCCTGCTCGTCCTGTTCTGCGCCAACCCCGATCTGGAGTCGGCCCGTACCGAATTCCTCGTCGCCGCCAAAGCCAAGGCTGACTCGATAACCGACGCGCCTGCCGCTGAACGAATCCGCAAGGAGATGGAGGCGTTTCTGGCCGACGACCGGAAGGTGCCGACCTCGCCACACCTGCTCGCTCTGCGCGACAAGTACATTGCCAAGCGTGCACTGTGGCGGCAGCGGTACTTGACGTCCCTACCCGAGTCAGAGCGCGCGGCGCAGGAGGCGTCATGGGAGAAGCAGGATGAGTTGCCGCCGCTGTTGAACCGAACGAAGTGGGTGCGCAAAGCTGGAGGCTACTTTGCCGTGATGCAGGGCAAGGACTGGGGGGAGTACAACGCCAAGGGCGTTGCTCAATTCCGCTGGCAGGAGGAGGGACGGACGCCTGAGTACGTCGAGTTGACCAGCAAGCGGCCGGGGACGGAGTATACGATCCGCCTTTACGAAGGGCACTCGTACATTCGTCTCGGCCCGAAGTCCACGGTCTGGGAGTGCGGCGACGGAAAATGGATGGAGTGACCCGGTTTGCGGCTCACGACCACCGCCTCCGCCCAACCGCCGGCGATGGTCTGGGCCTGTTCTGCCACCAGCTCAGCATCGACCGGGTCCTCCTCTCCCAGCTCTTGCTGCGAGACGCGAATCAGGCGGTATTCCATCTCGCCGCGCGAACTGAGGAGGATCACGTAGTCGATGACCGCATCCAGATCTTCGTCGGCGATCCAGCGGAAGGTCGGCATGCTGGTCCCCTTGGCGCCGCGGCGGATGATGCGGGCCAGGTCTTCCCGGCGAGGTTTGTTCCCCCGCGGCGTGCTGGTGAATTTGAAGCGACCCAGGCGATAGTCGCGTGGGAGCGGGTCGAGGTACCTGGCCGCCGGGCCGTTGCCGTCGCCGGTAGCGCCGTGGCAGCCCGCACACTGGCGGATGTAAACATCGCGGCCGTGCGCCAGGTGCTGTGCGTCAAACTTGGGGACCAGCAGCGGCTCCTGCCTCTCGACGGGCTGTTGCTCTTCGGGCGCAACCTCCAGGAACTTGGGGGTGCGGGGGGTGCCAAAGTATTTCTCCAAGGCGGCGGCAATCTGAGTCTGGTGCACGACCGCCAAACAACGTTTCGTGATTCCCTTCTCGCAGCTCGGCGTTGCCGACGTGCCGCTGGTCGGGCGGGGGCAAGAACGCGTCGCTGGGGGAGATGGTGCAGCATCTGACCCCCGCCGGGGTGAGAATTTCCGACGGCTTCGCGATCACGGCCTGCTGCGCCCCCATTGGCGGTTCGCAGAGGAATTATCCTTCGCCGCGGAAATCGACCGCACCTACGTCAGCCAGCTCGAACGAGACTTAAAGTCACCCACGGTCGACGTCCTGTTTCGCATCTGCGATGCGCTGAAGATCAGCGCTTCCGAATTCATCGCTCGCCTCGAGTAGGCTCGCCGGAACAAACGATAAGTCGGAAGACCCGGAAGCGCACGGCGTTCAGCCCTCCAGCTTCTCCAGGCTTCCAGCGCGGCGAATCGCCGCCGGTCCAAGTTGCAGGGCCATCACGCAGCCATCAGATGCTCGATGCGCTCGATGT
>DATKDU010000475.1:0-6579 GCA_035512595.1 Pirellulaceae bacterium | reverse complement strand
GCCGCTCTGGGACCTGACCGCCGGGTTCAAGTGCTTTCGCCGCGCCGTACTCGAGGCCATCGATCTGGACGACGTGCGGTCCAACGGATACGCCTTCCAGATCGAGATGCACTTCCGCGCATGGCGAAAGCGGTTCAGGATCGTCGAAATCCCGATCGTCTTCGTGGATCGGACCGAGGGCACGAGCAAGATGAACAAGTCGATTGTTCGCGAGGCCGTCTGGATGGTCTGGCGTCTGCGGTTCTGGGCACTCATCGGGCGACTGTAGGCTGGCGGGCAGCCTGGTCCCGACGCGAGGCGGGAAACATTGATCCCATTTGGGCGCGAGTTCTACAAGCTGAGCGGCTCAGGAAACGACTTCGTTTTCGTGGACACCCGCCTGGAACCTGCCGGACCTCTCGTACAACCGGAAGTCATTGGCGCTATCTGCAATAGAGGCAACGGGATAGGAGCTGACGGCGTGGTTTTTCTAGAGCGGACGCCGCGTGCAGCCATCAAACTGGTCTACATCAACGCCGACGGCAGCCGCGCCGACCTGTGCGGCAATGCAACCCTTTGCACGGCCAGGATGGCCCGGGAGCTGGGTGTCGTGAGCGGTGCAACCGATTTCGCGATCGAGACCGATGTCGGCGTCATTGGCGCGCGGTTCATCCGGGAAACCCCGGAAATCGACCTTGCCGGGATTAGCGAAACCTTGCCCGACGCCGGTATTCCGCTGGAGGCCGGTGAGACCCGCATGGGCTTCGCGTTGGCCGGCGTGCCGCACCTGGCGATCCTGGTGGATGACCTGGAGGCCGTGGATGTGGTTGGCCGGGGCCGGCCGCTGCGCTGGCACCAGAGCCTGAAGCAAGGCGCCAACGTCAATTTCGTGCGTCGCAACGCCGACGGCCCGTTCAGCTACCGCACGTACGAAAGGGGCGTAGAAGCCGAGACGCTGGCCTGTGGGACGGGCGCCGTGGCCACGGCTTGGCTCCTTACGCAATGGGGACTTACCAGCGGTCCTGTGACCCTCAGGACGCGATCGGGAAGGGCCCTCAGGGTCCGATTCTGGGGTGCTGGCGCTGGCGCCAAGGCGTCGCTTTCTGGCGAAGCGCGGCTGGTCTTCGCAGGACGGTTTGGCGAGCTGCCGTCGCACTGACCAGCATTTGTAAGCTCTTGGCTTGGAGCGGCTTATGAAGCGCGGGGAGAGCGGGTTCGGGATATCCACACCCTTCCCACGGTTGTAGTTTACATAACACATCTTATACGCACCTGCGCGACAGCACGGCGGCACATGAGGTTCGCCCTGTGCTGACCGACTACCCGTCGCCGAATCGGTCGAGCTCAGCCATGAAACCGGTCGAACCAAAAGAAAAAAGGCCGCGACGGCGTCAGCCCGCGCGGCCCTCCAACCCACCTAAACTCCGACCCTAGCTCCTGCCTGCCGGCTGCGCCATAAGCTCGCCCAGGCGGATCCTGGCCTCGTTCTGGACTACCGCAGCGTCGGGGTCATCAACCAGGCTTTCCCAGACCGCCCTGGCCTCGGCGTTCTTGCCCGCAGCCATCAGCGTCCTGGCGGACTTGGCCAGGAACAAGGCCCTGGCTCCAGGCATGGCGGCAGATTCGGCGGCCTTTCGGTACGATTCGGCGGCCTGGTCGAGCTGTCCCTGTGCCGTCTGCCCATCTGCCGTGAGCGACCATACGGCGGAAAGGTCGGCTCGAGCCGTCCGCGGGTTCTGATACGCCTCGAGCACCTGGACGCCCTCGGCGAACCTGGCCTGCTCGTAGTGCAGCTGGGCCAGCAACATGGCGGCTTGCCCGCCGGCCGGCGTACCGCGGTACCGCGTGGTCACCCGCTGGAGGTCGGTGGCGGCGAGCGCCGCATTCCCCGCCGCCAGCGACTGCTTGGCCTGGTTCAGACCGCGCTCGGCGTTCACGCGCTTGATCTCCGCGGACCGCAGGAAAAACCAGTAGCCGGCTCCGGCGACCACAACCAGCACGGCGCCCGTGCCCACCAAGCGAGAGTTCCGCTGCAGCCAGTCGGCAAGGTTCTCGGCCGGTGTGGTTTCGGAATCGAGGGTCTGAAGTGGAGTCATTGAAGCGTTGGAGAAAGGTCGGACGGGATGCCGTCTGGATTGCTCGAGTGCCCCTGGGGTGACTCGAACACCCGGCCAACGGTTTAGGAAACCGCTGCTCTATCCACCTGAGCTACAGGGGCCAGCCGGCGAAAACTAGCAACGTTTAGGGGCGCCTGAGTGGTCTCGACGGACACGCATGGCCGACCCTCAGGCGCCCGCAGAGTCCACAGTTTTCGAGTGGGTGCCGCCGAGAATGGCTCCGTTCGAAGAAACTGGCCGCGAAACCAGCTTTTTCAACCACCGCCCCCCGGGGAATGAGGCGACCAGTGCGATTGGCACCGCCCAGTCACCCAGCGCTCGCGCAACGGGGGAAACCGGATCCGCCAGCGCCGCAAACATCTCGAGAGCCAACTCGATCCCGAAGAGAGCAACGACGACCAGGCCGACCGACATGAAATAGCCGACCACTGGGCGATAGCGCCGTCCCACGATCCCGCCATTTCGCCAAATGGAGTATCCCAGTACCCCGGCATTTCGAATATCGTATCGGACCGCTGTGCCACGCTCCTGCACCTCGATGCTGTAGGCCGTCGTGAGACGATAGCTTCGGATGTCGGCAACCACTGTGCCGTCGTGCAGGACGCGCTCCTTACCATTCCACAAGCTGTATTCGAGCCGGATCGAATGGCCGTCAACGTCCACGATGTGTGCAGCCACGATGCCTCCTACTGCGATTCAACGCAGGATGGTGAATGGCGCTGAGAGTGGCTCCTTCGGCGGCGCATCCTGAGGAACCACTGCCACAACATGCGCTCCGTTCGGCCCACGCAATAGCTCCCCACGTAGCAGGTCGACCTGCCCCGGCTCGCCTGCGGCGGCAACCTCCACCGATCCGTCGGTGAGGTTCCGGACCCATCCCGCCAGTCCAAGCTGACGCGCTCGCTCGCGCACGAACCAGCGGTAACCGACGCCCTGCACCATCCCCGTGATGCGGACGTGCAGCTCGGTCACGTCTCCTCGGACCACCCGTGTGTGCCGAGCAGCGGCACGAAGCGCACCGGAAGAATGCTCTCGCGCACCAGTTCCTCGCCGCGCTTGGTGAACATCACCAGTTGCTGCTCCTCCATCCCGCCGAGCGGTATCAGGAGCTTCCCTCCCTCGGCCAGCTGTTCCACGAGCGGCTCCGGCACCTTGGGTGACGCCGCGCTGACGAGGATGGCGTCGTACGGCGCGTACTGCCGCCAGCCCACCGTACCGTCGCCTAGCAGCAGCGAGACGTTTGACACCTTGGCCCGCTGGATGTTGGCCCTTGCCTGATCCAGGAGCGCCGGGATGCGCTCGATGGAGAAGACCTGGGCCACCAGATGCGCGAGCAGCACCGTCTGGTAGCCGGATCCGGTGCCGATCTCGAGCACCTTCTCGCGACCCTTGAGCTTGAGAATCTCCAGGTACTTCGCGTGGATGCTCGGCTGCGAGATGGTCTGGCCGCTTCCGATCGGAAGCGGCTGATCCTCGTACGCGCGATGGTACAGGCCGGTCGGGACGAACAGGTGCCGCGGCGTCAGCTCGAATGCGCGAAGCACGGCCAGGTCGTTGATGCCCCTGGACCGGATGGTCTCCACCAGTCGGCGGCGGGCGCCGCGAAACTCGCCTTCTACGGGTTTCGCCACCATCGGTCCGCCGATCGGAGGATGTCGAAATTCGTGAGGTCGAGGTGCAGCGGGGTCACCGAGATGTACCCCTCCTCGATGGCCTTGAAGTCCGAGTCCTGCTCCCCCGACCAGCTGATCTCGCCGCCGCCGATCCAGAACACCTTGCGTCCCCAGGGATCGGTCATCGGCTGGATGGAGCCGGAGTAGGCCCGGCGTCCCAGCCGCGTGAGGCGCACGCCGGCGATGCCGCCGGCCGGCACCGGCGGAAGGTTCACGTTCAGGAGGGTGTTGGACGGAAACGGGGACAGCGACGTCAGGTGCCGCAGCAGTGGCGTGAGCACCGGCACCATGGACTTCAGCTGCGAGACGTCGGCACGGAGGTCGCCGCCCGCGAACGAGATGGCGATAGACGGGATGCCGAGCGCCAGTCCCTCCATGGCCGCGGCCACGGTGCCGGAGTACAGGACGTCCTCCCCCATGTTCTGCCCGTGGTTGATGCCGCTCAGCACGAAATCCGGACGATCGGGCAGCAGCGCCTCGACCGCGAGCATCACGCAGTCGGTCGGGGTGCCATCCACCTGCCAGCGACGTTCCGCGCGCATCACGGGCCGCACCGGATGGTGCAGCGTGAGCGAATGGCTCATGGCGCTCTGCTCGCGGTCGGGCGCCACCACCCAAACCTCGCCGAGGGGTTCCGCGGCCGCAATCAGGCACTCGAGGCCGTGCGCGAGGATGCCGTCGTCGTTGGAAATCAGCAGTCTCAACGGCCTCCCCCCTTGCCTTGCAGAAGCCGCAACAGGTCGCGCAGCTCACGCTCCATGGATTCGATGGTTTCGAGGCTCAACGCCGCACGGGCTACGCTCTTCAGGTCCCCGGCCCTGCGATGCTCATCCACCTTCAGGCGTGCGCCCTCGATGGTGTACTTCTCCGTGTAGAGCAGGTGCTTCACCAGGAGTACCAGCTCGATCTCCTTGCGCTGGTACACGCGATTCCCGGATCGATTCTTGGCCGGGTTGAGGAACTTGAACTGGCTCTCCCAGTACCGCAGCACGTGCGGCTTCAGCTCGGTGATCTCGCACACTTCGCCGATGGAGAAGAACTCCTGAACCGGCTCCGCGGCGCTCACTGGACCACCTTCCTGCTGGCGCCGAGGTTAATGGCGCAAAGGAATAGTGTGTGTCGCCGGTGTCCGGTCGGAGAGTGCCAGCGTCGCTTGCCGCGCGAACGATGCGACGGCCCGCATGAGACTCGCACCTCCGGCCGGGATGGCAGGCCCCAACCGACAACAGGGTGTTGCGCCCGGGCAACCTGAAGCCTGGAGCGCCGATCAGTGAGCGATCGGCGGGACCTGCCTACACCGGAGACGCACCCCCTACTCTCTGGAGGTGCAGGATGACCCGTACTGCCGTGCGAAGTTACACCGTAGGCATCGACTGGGCGAGCGATCATCATGACGTTTGCGTCCTCGAGGACACGGGCAGCGTCGTGACCGCGTTCCAGATCCCCCATTCCGCGGCGGGGTTGGCCGAGTTGGACGCGCGACTGCGGCGGCTGGCCGCCCCCGGCTCTTTGCGCGTCGGCATTGAGCGGCCTTCCGGACTGCTCGTGGATACCCTGCTCGACCGAGGGTACGTCGTGATTCCCATTCATCCCAACGCCTTGCACGCCAGCCGGCCTCGTTACCACGCCGCACGCGTGAAGAGCGATACGGACGACGCCTATATCGTGGCCGATCTCCTCCGCACCGACGGCCACCGCTTTGCCCCGCTCTTGGCCCCCTCGGAGACCACGCGTGCGTTGCGGGCGGCCGTCCGTACCCGCGATGATCTGGTCGGCACCCGCGTCCAGCTCGCAAATCAGTTGCGCAGTCTGCTCGAAAGTTTCTGGCCCGGCGCTGCCGCCATTTTTGCGGACATCGATAGCCCGATCGCCCTGAGCTTCCTGGAGCACTACCCCAGTCCGGAGCACGCCAGCCGTCTCGGAGAAGCGCGCCTCAAACGCTTTCTCGTGCGCCACCACTATTGCGGACGCCGATCGCCGACCGCCCTCCTTGCCCGCCTGCGAGCGGCTCCCCTCGGGCAGGCGGGCCCGCTGGAATGCGAGACCAAGGGGCAACTCGTGCTGGCCCTCGTGAACGTTCTCCGGCCGCTGGTGCTGCAACTGAAGGACCTCGACAGCATGCTCGCAGCCCACTTGGCTCAGCACCCCGATGGCGCGCTCGTGCAGAGCTTTCCCCGCACGGGGAGCGTCAATGCCGCCCAGCTTCTCGCTGAACTCGGGGAGGATCGCCGTCGCTTCAGCAGCCCAGCACAACTCGCCGCCGAAGCGGGGGTCGCACCAGTCACCCGCAGCTCCGGAAAGCATCGCACCGTCGCCTGTCGCTTCGCGTGCAATAAGCGGCTCCGCGCTGCGGTGACGACCTGGGCGGACAACTCCCGCCACGGCCATGCCTGGGCCGCAGCTGTTTATGCCCGTGCACGAAGCCGGGGATGTGACCACCCCCACGCGGTGCGCATCCTCGCCGCCGCTTGGCTGCGGGTCCTCTGGTCCTGTTGGCAGCACCACGTCTCCTACAACCCCACCCGACACGGCAACGCTCAACCCTTCCTTCCCAAGGCAGCATGAATCATTCGAGCTTGACACAGGGTGTCTCATGCGTCCTGCTCCTGGCGCAGCCCGCGCGCCATCAGCTCCGGCACAGCGCGCGAGGCCGGATGGCCGTCAAACAAGATGCGGTACACCATGGTGGCGATCGGCATCTCGACCCCCTCCCGTTCTGCGAGCGCCAGCGCGCTCTTCGTGGTCACGACGCCCTCGGCGACCGTCTGCTTGCCGGCGAGCGCCTGTTCAAGCGTCTTCCCCTGCCCTAC
>DATKDU010000474.1:0-11495 GCA_035512595.1 Pirellulaceae bacterium | reverse complement strand
GATTCGGGATCGAAGTCATTGTTCAGCACCCCGCTGCTGCTGGCCGAAATGGTGAGCGTCGTGTCCAGCGGCGTGGCATAGTGGGGATCATCGAGCGCGACCGGAATCGCAGTCAGCATTTCGCGGCGCTCCAGTTGCTCGATGAACGCACGGCGCGACTGGCGCTTGAGCTGACGGCTGGTGCGGAAAGATGAGCGGCGAGACATGGCACACTCCCTGCGAAAGAAAAGTCGGTTCCGAGCAGAACGCCGGCAATGTAATCGCTGCCAGCGGGCCGTCAATCACAGACGTGCAAACTTTTTCCATAATTCAGAAAATAGTTTTCTGTAAGTCGTGATCACTTAGTGAAAACAACCTCCCCGTCCCCGCCGCAGCCGTTTTTTTTGGCCGGCAGGCCGTGATTGGCAGTGGACGAGCGAATTCCCACTCCTGTCGTCCTCGAACTAGGCCGTCCGTGTGAGAGAAGCCGTGGTTTAAGCCATAGGCAGTCAATGCACGAGTTCTGTTCCGGGAAGCCGCCAGAAGCCTGGCGGTGGGGAAACGACATCCCCCCTAGAGAAGGTCGTAATCCAGGGAAAAAAGCGGACATCGGCCGGCGAGAATTCGGCAAAAACGGCAAAATGACCGAGAATTGCCGCGGCGGCTATGCAGGGCGCCGAACCGATCGCCGAGGTCTAAAGGGGAGCAGTTATGTGCGCCTGTGGGAAACCCTGATCGACTCAAGGGTTCGAGCATGCGCCGACTCATCGTCCACACCGACAGCCCGAACACGCTGGGCCTCCGAGAGCTATGCCAGCGCTACTGCGAGGAACGGCGGGTCGCCGACAACCTGACGGCCGAGCAAGCGGCCGAGTCGGTAAGTGCTTGGATTCCAAGTATTAGCCTGCTATGTGGAGCAGGATCTAATCCTGCCCAAGCTCTCTCCGGCTAATCGGCACGATATGAGGTCAACTCGTGACTGCGACTTGACTTCGGCAACCCACGGATTTCGGAGGCTCCGTCACGACTCACCGTCGTTTTCGCCGGCTCTTGATTGTAATGGCTAAGAAAAACGCACCCCAGGGCCGCCCACTCGGGCAGCCCTGGAGTGCGATCGCATCCTTGAAAATGGCTTTGATCGGGACAATTGACGAAAGCAACTGGAGGATCAGGCCGCACGGCCGTAGCGGTCGGCCTCGACCTGATCCCAGTCGAGGACCTGCGGCTCGGAGAGTTCTCCCGCATCCGGATCGACGGCCAACATCTGCGGGGACACGATCGAAAAGCCCCGCCGCCGGACCTCGCGGCGCGATTCACCCGTAAGCCGGCTGACTTGACGTTCAAGTTCTGCTTGGGACATGGAAGATTCCTTGGGTCAGGGGGGACAGAAACAAACGCAGCCGGCCCCAGCGCGCGCCGGGACCGGCATGCACAAAGGGGATTCCTTCAGGGCCGGCCGAGGCCCGCTTACCGGGCTGACGGAACGAGCCAGTGGGACTCAAGCCAATGGCGCTCGGCTGTTAGCGCTTCGCTGCGGAGCGGGAAAGGTCCCAGACAGGGGCCACCGACGGGGCTCAGATCGGCCAACCACTGGCCCTGCTCGTCGGGCTCGACATGGGACGCCCGTGAGATCGTGGAGCGTCCCAAATCTGATAGATCCACGGCTTCGTCGTAGACATAGCGGACTTGGCCGCTGGCGGTGATGACCACTTGCATGGCTGTCACCTAGCGGGGCCGGCGGAGGATGGCGCGCCGCGGCCGATCGACGAGCATGCCCTCGATCTGGCTCTGGACGCCGGCCAGCTGCGAGGCGATCTGCTGCCGCAGATGCGTGTCGTCGCGGAGCGCCTGGGGCTGCACGCCGCGAACAATCTGCTGCGCCTGGCTCACCAGCTGGTCGAGCTGCTCGCTGGAGCGGACGTTCAAATGCCGAAACCGCTGAAAGAACTCGGTCAGGTTCTGCACGGCCGAATCACGAAAGATTTTCTCGCGGCTGTCTTCGCTGCCGCTGAGCCGCTCGCTGAGGTGTGATACCAGCTTGCCAAACTCCTCCGTGAAGGCCTCCTCGGCCAGCCGGATGCATTCTTCGAACCTGGCGGCCACCCGTCGCGATTCCTCTTCATACAGCTCCGGGCTGAGCTGCTGGAGATAGGCTGGGGGCTCGCAGTTGGGATACTCCCACGTGACGGCGAACAGGCCGATCAGCGTTTCAGGGTAGTCGGCCGGGTTATACAGCCGGCCTAACCTGCGCCGGGCTGCGGCCTTAAGCTCGGAAAAGTGGCGGTCGAGGTTGACCACCGCCTCGTCGAGCTCCTGCCGCAAGCTGGTGAGCTTGGTGTCGAACAGGCCAATCTCATCGCGGCGGATCAACCTTATACCCGGTTCTGGGTATGGCACCGACATACTCCTCAAGAACTGGACGATTTGCGACTTCAGGGCCGTCACGGCTTTGAAGGCCGGATGGGAAGTGTCGATCAGCTTCTTGCCGGCACTCAGGTAGGCGCCCTCGGCACCGAAAGCATCGGCGGCCTGCGCCTTCTGCTCAGTATTCAGCGACTTCCTGACGCCGAACCAGGTGAAATGCAGGGCCACGGCTGCCATCGTCCCCCGCAGCCGCTGGGCGGGGGAGAGCGAGCTGTCGGCCCGTGGTTCATCAACCAATGTGGTCATGCAAAGTGGTTCCTGTGGAGGGTGTGGAAACTGGGAAGAACTGAAGGGCAATCGCAGGCGCTGTCGCCTTTCGCAGCGTGCTGTAGCGAGCAAACAGACTCAGCCAGGTGGAGCGGAATATTGGCGAGCCCGTTGAAACTGGCCGCTTCGGCGCAGCTCGGAGTCCGGCCGGCTCGATTAAGCAAACCGGCTCGATTGCTCCGCGAGATTCGTGCGTCCGCTCGGAGCTTGACGTTCAGTCGGTCGATGTGACCGACGCACGCAGGAGGTGGGGACTTCTCGGGGTTCCCTCGTCAAGTCCCGGCACGATTCGCACCTCCAGTCTGGAGGTGAGGGGCTTTGATTGCGGACACGTTCCGGCTCGACCACAATTGGGGCCATGCCCGACGTTACTCACATCCTGTCGCAGATTGAATCCGGCGATCCGGCGGCAGCGGAACAACTGTTGCCGCTAGTGTATGAGGAGCTGCGGAAGTTGGCCGCGGCGAAGCTGGCTCAGGAAAGGCCGGGACAAACGCTCCAGGCCACCGCGCTGGTGCATGACGCCTACCTGAAGCTGGTCGATACGGAAAAAGCCCGGCACTGGAACAGCCGCGGACACTTCTTTGGAGCTGCTGCCGAGGCCATGCGGCGGATCCTGGTGGACAGCGCGAAGCGGAAGCAAAGCGCCAAACGGGGCGGGCAGCTAGAGCGGGTGGGTTTGGACGACGACCAGATCGAGGCCCCCAGCCGCAGCATCGACCTGATCGCCTTGGATGAAGCCCTCGACCGCCTGGCGGTCCATGACTCACGTAAGGCCGAATTGGTGAAGCTCCGTTATTTTGCCGGCCTCACGATCCGCCAGGCGGCCGACGCCTTGCGAGTTTCCGAGTCCACGGCGGATGCCGACTGGGCTTACGCCAGGTCGTGGTTGCGAGTCCATATCGGCGACTGAGCCCAGGGGGGCAATCGCCGGATATTTGAAAACTTTCCATTTTTCTTCGGGGAATACGGAGCCAGATTCCGCACTGACTCCTGGAGGCCGCCCATCGCGTGCCGGGAGTCGGGAAATGGCTGCAAACAAACTGGACGACCAGGCGATCTTCGAAGTCGCTCGCAAAATCGCCTCGCGCGAGGCTCGCCAAGCCTACCTGGCCCAGATTTGCGGTGCCGATCTGGCCACCGCCGGGCGAATCGAGGCGCTCTTGCAAGCCCACGACGAAAGCGCGAGCTTCTTGGAATGTCCGCCGCCGGGGATTAGCACTTCACCGACCATCGATCCGCCGGCTCAGGAAAAGCCTGGCACGCAAATCGGGCCCTACAAGCTTCTGCAACAGATCGGCGAAGGGGGGATGGGGGTCGTCTACATGGCCGAGCAGACCGAGCCGGTCCAGCGGAAGGTCGCCCTCAAGCTGATCAAGCCAGGCATGGACAGCCGCCAGATCATCGCCCGCTTCGAGGCGGAGCGGCAAGCGCTGGCCATGATGGACCATGTGAACATTGCCCGCGTGCTGGACGCGGGAACGACGGGAGGCGAGCCCAGCGGCGTAAGCCCTGGGAGACCCTACTTCGTCATGGAACTGGTCCACGGCGTCCCCATCACCAAGTACTGCGACGACAACCGCCTGACGCCTCGCCAGCGCCTGGAATTGTTCGTGCCAGTCTGCCAGGCCATCCAGCACGCCCACCAGAAGGGGATCATTCATCGCGACATCAAGCCGTCCAACGTGATGGTCACGCTCTACGACGGCCAGCCGGTACCCAAGGTGATCGACTTCGGCGTGGCCAAGGCGACCGAGCAGAAGCTGACCGAGCGGACGCTGTTCACGCAGTACGGCACCATGGTCGGCACGCTGGAATACATGAGCCCGGAACAGGCCGAGATGAGCGCCCTGGGGGTCGATACTCGCAGCGACATTTATTCGCTGGGTGTGCTGCTTTACGAGCTACTGACGGGCAGCACGCCGCTCGACCGAAAGCGGGTCAAAGAGGCGGCATATGCCGAAATTCTTCGCATCATCAAGGAAGAGGATCCCCCCAAGCCAAGTACACGACTAAGCGACTCGGGCGAGGCGCTGGCGTCGATCTCGGCCAATCGCCACACGGAGCCGGCGAAACTATCGAAACTTATGCGCGGCGAGTTGGACTGGATTGTGATGAAGTGCCTCGAGAAGGATCGCAACCGGCGCTACGAGACGGCCAACGGGTTTGCTGCGGATGTGCAGCGTTACCTGGCCGATGAGCCGGTGCAGGCGTGTCCGCCGTCTGCCATGTATCGCTTCCGCAAGTTCGCGCGGCGGAACAAGGCGGCGCTCGCCACGTCGGCGCTGGTCGCGTCGGCGATGGTGCTGGGCGTCATGGTCCTGGGGATCAGCAACGTGTGGGTAGCGTGGGAGAGAGACCAAAAAGCACAAGCATTGAGCGACAAGGAGGAAGCGCTCCAGAAGGAGAGTGCCGCGCTGGTCAAGGCTCAAGAGCAAGAAGAACTGGCCAAGCAGAACGCGGCCAAGGCCAGGGAGCAAGAGAATCTGGCCCGGAAAAACGCCGACGATGCCAAAAAGAACGCGGCGGATGCCAGGGAACAGCAAGGCATCGCCAAGACCGAGGCCGACCGCGCGAAAGAGGAGGAGAAGATCGCCCGCTGGCACCTCTACACGGCCCGCATTAACCTGGCCGATCAGGCCTGGCGCGAGGGGCACGTCGGCCGGGCGCTGCAATTGCTGGAAGATCAACGTCCCGAGCCGGGTCAAGACGACCCCCGCGGGTTCGAATGGCACTACCTCTGGCGGCTCTGTCACCAAGGGCATCGGTTCACCTTGCGCGGGCATCGGGGGACGGTGAATTCGGTTGCCTACTCGCCCGATGGACGGACCCTGGCTTCGGGGAGTTCGGACGCAACCGTCAAGCTCTGGGACGCCGTTACAGGACAGTTGCGGGGGACGCTGCGGGGACACGGCGCTGCTGTCTCTTCGATAGCTCTTGCACCGGACGGGAGCACCCTCGCCTCGGCCGGTCATGATGGGACCATCAGGCTGTGGGACGGGGCCACACTGCGGGAGTTGGGGGCTATCGAGGCGCATATTGGGCCGGTTCGTTGCCTGGCGTTGTCTCCCGACGGCAAGACCTTGGCTTCTTCAGGAGGAGGATACTACTCGCCGGACAACCCAGGCGAAGTCAAGCTGTGGAACGTAGCGACTCGCCAGCAGCGGGCGGTCCTTAAGCAGGGCTCGGGGGTGCCGACGTCTTTGGCCTTCTCGCCCGACGGCCAGACCCTGGCCCAGGCTGGCGGTTTGGCGGCTGTAAAACTCTGGGACGTGGCCACCGGCCAAGAGCAACCCGGTGTCGAGGGCCTATGGGGAGACCGGCTCGGGGGCGGCTGCGTGACGTTTTCCCCCGACGGCAAGACCCTGGCCTACAGCGGCTCTAGCTCCATCGTGCGCCTGTGGGACCTAGCATCTCGCAAAGTACAGAGGAGTTTCCGCGGCCACTCCCGGACGGTCAATGCGCTGGCGTTTTCTCCCAACGGTGAGTGGCTAGCCTCCGCAAGCACGGACGGGAGCATCAAGTTCCAGAACCGAAGCACCGGCCAGGCGCAGAGTTGCGCTCATTTCGGCGCGGTTCACTGTGTGGCGTTCTCACCCGACAGCAAGACAGCCGTAACGGCAGGTGCGGACCGCACGGTCAAGCTGTGGGACCTTAGCCGAATCGAGGCAGCGCCGACGCAGGAAAGGCACAACGGCAACCCCGTCTGGTCGGTGGCGTTTTCCCCCGACGGAAAGACTTTGGCATCAGGCGGAGATGACAAGATCGTGAAGCTTTGGGACGCACTTAGCGGTGAAATCCGACGCAATCTGCCGGGGCATACGGCACACATTCTGTGCGTGGCGTTTTCCCCCGATGGAAAGACCTTGGTCTCGGGCGGCGACGACGGCACGATTCGGATATGGGACGCGGCTACGGGGCAAGAATCGGCGATCCCGAATGCACATGCGGCTTGGGCGCTCGCGTTCAGTCCCGACGGGGCAACGTTGGCATCCGCCGGTGGCGACTACACTGTGAAGTTGTGGGACCTGGCCACAAAACGAGAACTCGCCACATTCAAGGGCCACAGCAACTGGGTTCAGCATGTGGCGTTTTCTCCTGACGGGAAGACGCTCGTCTCATCCAGCCGGGATGGCACAACAAAGCTCTGGGACGTGAGCACGCGACAGGCCCGCATTACCATCAAAGAAGACCTCGGCGGCTTGGCCTTCTCTCCCGATGGTAAGACTGTTGCCTCGACGGCCGGTGTAATGGCCGGGCGGGCTGAGCACCGCGGCCGGGCTCAAGGAGGCGTGCGGCTGTGGGACGCGGCCACCGGGCAGGAGCGGGATTTGCAGACGCATGCCCATGTTGAGTCCTCGCGGAGCGGGGCCTTTTCCTCGGATTGGAAGACCGTGGCCGTGGGAGGGCTGGATGGGACCGTGCGGCTGTGGGATATTGCCACCTTGCGCGAGCGGGCGACCCTCAAGGGACAATCGCAACCGATCTGGTCGGTGGCTATTTCACCCGACACCAAGACGCTGGCAACCGGCAGTTGGGATGGCACCGTCAAGTTTTGGCGTGCGGCCACCGAGCCGGACGTCTTGGCCCAGAGCCACGTGCGAGACCGCCGGGAGGAACAGGCGGTCCACCACAATGCCGAGGGAATGCGGCTGCGCCAGAGCGACCGACTCCCTGAATCAGAAAAAGCCCATCGCCAGGCCCTGGAGATTTACGAGAAGCTCGCGGCTGGTTATCCCAGCCTGGCCGAATATCGCTACCAATTGGCCCTCAGCCACTTCAGCCTGGCCGCCCTGCTGGCCAACAGCGAGCAACTAGACGAGACCGAAAAAAGATATCGGCAGGCGAATGATAGGTTCGAGAAGCTGGTCGCTGAGTTTCCCACCGACGCCGATTATCGCGGCGGGCTCGCAGGCGTCCAAGACAGCCTGGGCGCGGTGTTCCAGGTTGCCAGGCGGTTGCCCGAAGCGGAAGAGGCCTATCGCCGCGCCATTGAGCTGAACGAGAAGCTCCTGGTCGAGTTTCCCACCCACCCCGGTTACCGGCGCAATCTGGCGCGCACGCAGAACAGTCTGGCCGGAGTGCTGACAGCGCTGGGCCGCGCCGAGGAGGCGGAACTCGCCTCTCGGCGCCAACAAGAGCTCCTGGAAAACATGACGGGTAACGATTCCCAGACCTTCTATCTGCGCGGCGTGGTGCTCGATGCCAAAGACGAGCTTGACGAGGCCATCGGCTGCTACCACATGGCTATCGAACTTAAACCGGACTATCAATACGCCCACTACAAGCTGGGCCTCGCACTCGCGAAGAAGGGCGACTTGGACGAGGCCATCGCCGCTTATCGCAAGATGCTCGGACTCTGGCCCAAGTGGGGCGAGCCTCACAACAATCTCGCGTGGCTGCTGGCAACCACCCCCGAGGCCAAGCGGCGCGATCCGGCTCAAGCCGTCGCCCTGGCCCAAAAAGCGGTGGAGCTCGATCCAAAGAACGCTGCGTATCCGAACACGTTGGGTGTGGCCCAGTACCGGGCGGGAGACTGGAAAGCCGCCATCGCGGCCCTGGAGAAGTCGCTGGAACTCCGCAAGGGCGGCGACAGCTTCGACTGGTTCTTCCTGGCCATGGCCCACTGGCAACTCGGCGAGAAGGATAAGGCCCGCGAGTGGTACGACAAGGCCGTCCAGTGGATGGACAAGCATCAACCCAATGATGAGGAATTGCGCCGCTTCCGGGCGGAGGCGGCGGAATTATTGGGCGTGAAAGACAAGAAGGATTGAATCGTTTGGCGAGCGTCGAGGCGTAAGCCCGACGTGGATGCAGCAAACACGTCGAGCTTACGCTTCGACGCTCGCCGAGAAGAAAAGCGGCCGGGGAGATCTCGCCTGCAAGCCGATCTCTCCCCGGCCTCGGAGCCGCCCCGGGCGCACGGTCTGCGCGCCTGGATGCACGGCTTTTTCATTGTAACGCGGACCGAAGGAGCTTTCCATGAAACGTTTCTTGATTCCCCTCGGCCTCGTATTGGCCACCCTGACTTTCTTGGTAATCGCCAACCCAGCCCATGCTGAAGAACGCCCGATCGCGGCGAGGGCGAGCGGCGGGCTGACCTTCGCCGTCAACTCCCCACTCCTGGTCGGCGAGGGTCTTGCCACTCACCTCGGCCAGTCAGTCGTTGTCGTGACCCTGGACGAGTTCGAGTTCGCGCAGGGCAATTTCGTTCTACGCACCCTGGAGATCTACGGAGCCTATGATGCGTCGCTGTTCGCTTCCGTTGATGCGGCATTCGACCCGGAGACCGGCATCATTGCGGGGACGATTACCTTCACCGGCGGCGCCGGCCGGTTCGCTGACGCCACCGGCAGCGCGGACCTGTTGATCGTGCTTGATGACTCGGCCGGGCTGTTCAATCTGACGTTCGAGCTCGGACTCGAAGGAACCATCAACTACTAGCCGAAACAAACCGGCCGGGGAGGTCTCGCCTGCAAGCTGATCCCTCCCCGGCCTCGGAGCCGCCCCGGGCGCACGGTCTGCGCGCCTGGGGCACGGCTTTTTTATTGTACCGCAGACCGCCTCCAAAGAAACAAGGAGATCCTGTCATGTCTTTACACTCCTGGCTTCGACCGGTAGCACACAATCGCAAACGCACGAATAGTATCAAGCCGCGGCATCGCCGTCTGAGGCTGGAACAACTTGAGGAGCGCAGGGTACTGTCGTTCGACTTCGGCTACGCCCTCGCCCTCGGGTCGGACGGCATCGACCAGGGGCGGGCGGTGGCTGCGGACTCCGACGGGAACGTGGTAGTTGCGGTCAGCTTTTCGTCCGCGTCCATCGATCTCGACCCGGGTCCCGGCAGTTACATCCTGCCCAGCGCCGGCGGATGGGACAGCGCCGTCGCCAAGTACGACCCACTTGGAAATCTGCTCTGGGGCGTCCAACTCGCCTCGACCGCGAATAACTTCTCACGGGACGTCGCCGTGGACGGCGTAGGCAACATCCTGTTCGCCGGCACCTTTGAGGGGTCCCTCGAGATTCGCGCTCCCGGCCAACCGCCTGTGACGCTCACCAATGGCGGCCTCAGTGAAGGGTTCTTGGCGAAGATCGACCCGGCGGGCGCCGTGCTCTGGGCCACCACGTTCGGCGTTGCGGGCAGTCCGCGGGACGCACGGGGCGTCGCGGCAGACGCCGTAGGCGACGTCTATGTCACCGGACTGGAGGGATCCAATCTCTTCGCGGCCAAGTATAGCGCGGGCGGCGCTGCGGTGTGGACCACGGTCGTCTCGGAAGGCGCCGGCATTGATAACAGCTATGCGTATGGTGAGGACCTTGCGGTGGACGCGGGCGGAAATGTCCACGTCACGGGCAGCTACTCCGGTACGATCGACTTTAACTCCGACCCAACGCAGGCCCACTCGCTGACCGGCGATGGCGGCTCGGACGCTTTCGTCCTGAAGCTGAACGCCAGCGGCGCGTACGTCTGGGCCGGAAGCATGGGCGGCCGGGACAGCGACGGCGGGCAGGGGATCGCGCTCGACGCGGCGGGAAACGTCTATGTAAATGGGTACTCCTGGGGCGACCCCGAAAACGACTTCGATCCCGGCGTCGGAAACCTAACCCTGCCGGGCAACGGTCTTTTCGGCTGGGTGGTCATGCTCGATCCGAACCGGAACCTGCTCTGGGGAACGAGTGGCGTCGGCAGCAGAGAAATCGCCCTGGACGGGGCGGGCGCCGTTTATACCACTGCGGAGTTCACCGGCACGTTCGACGCGGACCCCGGCCCGGGGACTTTCACACTGACGGCCGGCGACAAACCTAACGCCTTCGTCTCCAAGCTGAACAGCGCCGGCAGCTTCGTTTGGGCCGGAGCGATGGGCGGGCCGGAAGCTTACTTCAACAGCAACGGCATCGCCGTGGACGGCCAGGGGAACATCTTCACGACCGGGTCCTTCCGCGGAACCGCCGACTTCGATCCGGGCGCGGGGACGTATTCCCTCACCAGTGCGCTCAACAGCAGCGGCAATCCCACCTCGGACGTTTTCGTCTCGAAGCTGGTGCCGGTCATACTGTCACCGACACTGTCGATCAACGATGTGAGCATGACCGAGGGAAACTCAGGGTCGACGACTGCCACCTTCACCGTCACGCGCTTCGGCGATACCACGCAAGAAGTGACCGTCTCTTACGCCACCGCCGACGGCACGGCAACGGCGGGCAGTGACTACCAGGCTGTCTCGGGCACGCTGACGATTCTCGCGGGCCAGACAATCGGCATGATCTCCGTGCCGGTGAGCGGCGACCGAGTCGCCGAAGCGAACGAAACCTTCTTCATGAATCTCGGTAACGCAACCAACGCAACCATCGCCGATGATCAAGGTGTAGGTACGATCGTCGACGACGAGCCGCGCATCAGCATCAGCGACGTGAGTAAATCCGAGGGCAAGCGTGGCAAGACCACTCTGTTCACGTTCACCGTCACGCTCTCGGCCGCCTACGATGAGGCCGTGTCGATGTCGTACCGCACCGTGGACGGCACCGCCAAGACGGGCGACGGTGACTACGTCGCCAAGACCGGCACGCTGACCTTCGCCCCCGGCGAGACGACGAAGACGATCACGATTGAAGTGAAGGGGGACAGCAAGAAGGAGGCCAACGAGACGTTCTACCTGGACTTGTTCGATAGCAGCAGCAATTCGCTGTTCACCAAGAGCCGCGGCCTCGGCACGATCCTGAACGATGATTGAACTCCCCCTGAATGAAGGAGTCTCATGTCCCGTTGATGTGGATCCGCCGTCGGTGAAGCGCGATGCCCAAAACAGTCCAAGCGCTCCACCGCG
>DATKDU010000473.1:0-5750 GCA_035512595.1 Pirellulaceae bacterium | reverse complement strand
AGCACGAGACGAACGTCTGGTTCGAGATTACCAACCTGATGATCCCGCGGGCCAACGACTCGGAGGGCGAAGTGCAGCAGATGTGCGATTGGGTGCTGGAGGCGATCGGGCCCGATGTACCGATTCACTTCACCGCCTTTCATCCCGACTTCCGGCTGATGGATCGCGAAGGGACGCCGCCGGAAACGCTGCTGATGGCGTACGACATCGCGACGAAGGCCGGTCTGAATTATGTCTACGTGGGGAACATCCTGGCCAATCAGCACCAGACGACGTTCTGCTCTGGCTGCAAGAAGCCGCTGATCGAGCGGCGGGGCTACGAAATTCGCAAGTACGCGCTCCGCGGCAATCAATGCCAGTATTGCAGTACAACCCTACCGGGGCACTTCGATGCAGCCCCGGGCAATTGGGGGAGCCGGCGGCTTCCCGTCCGGATTTCGAATTTCCAGCCCGCTGCCTCTCAACCCGCTGTCTCGGAACCTGCCAAGGCGCCACTCATGCAAATCAGCCAGCCCGATCCCGCGCCTGGCGCGGGAGTTTCCTTGACTTCCGATCAGCAGCGCTCGGTCCTGGCCGCCGCGGCCAGGACGCTGGCCCAGCGCGTGACGCAGCAGCCGGCTCCTACGAAGCCTGCCCCTGGCGACCTGGCCGGCGCAGCATCCATCCCCGTCTTCGGCGCGTTCGTGACCGTCAAGCGGCAGGGAAAGCTGCGCAGTTGCTGCGGCACGATGGGCTCGCAGATGACGCTGGCGGACGCCGTCCATCATGCGGCGGAGCGGACGGCCGACGACGATCCGCGTTTTCCGCCCCTGTCGCCCAGCGAGTTGGCCTACCTCGACATGGACGTCTGGGTCCTCTTCAATCCGCAGGCGATGACCGCCCGCGGCCTCGATCGCCGCGATGCGGTCGTGATCGGCAAGCACGGGTTGATCGTCGAACGCGGCGACAACCGCGGATTGTTGCTTCCCGGCGTGGCCACGGAGCACGGTTTCGACGCCGAGACCTTTTTGACGCACACCTGCCTCAAGGCCAACCTGCCCGCCGTCGCTTGGCGGGAGGACGAGACGCGGATTTCCACGTTCGAAGGTTTGGCCATCGAGACGCCGCTCGCCGACCTGATGGCGGAGCTTTTTCCGGCGGGGATACCGGAAGGGAACGTGTTTCCGATCGAGCCGCACGATGTGCCGCTGCTGGCCGATTTTGCCCGGACGAATATCCAGGCATTGGCGAGTGGCGCTACGCCCAATTACTACGCCCCGGGCGTCGGGGACGGGAATATCCACGGGCTGATCGTCACCGTGCGGAATGCCGACGGTCACCAGTGGCTCCAGTCGAGCAAGTTTTCGGTGCGGGACAAGTTTCCGCTCCAGGCGACGCTGTTCAATCTTTGCGAGGGGCTGGCACAGACGCTGCGTCAGCAGAGCATCACGTCGCGTGATCTGGCGGGCATCGAAGTCGAGACCGCCGTTTTGAACGACCCGGCGATGCATGGCACGGTCGCCGAGGCCGATCTGCGCGGTTATATGCCGGTCGAGCGGGCGTTGGCGGTTCTGGATCGCAGCAAGGTGGCTCTCGTCTTCCGCACGGACCGCTGCAAGGACGACATCCTGGCGGAAGCGGCCGACCTGGCGGAGATCACCACCACCCATCCGGCGTCCGTGAACAGCTTTGCCATCCTGACCAATGCACCGCAGGTGCGGATGGTTCGCGTACCACGGGCAGCCAGCGGTCCGTCCGTTCGCCCGCCGGCCGTGGCCGGCAAGTTCTATCCGGCCGATGCGGACGAGCTGGCGCGGCTGGTCGATCGCTGTCTGGAGGGGGAGCCGGTCGCGCGGCGTTCGTGCCCGGCGGTGATGGTGCCGCACGCGGGGCTCGTCTATTCCGGACGGCTGGCCGCCGAGGTTCTCCGCCGCGTGGAAATTCCCGACACGGTGATCATCCTCGGTCCCAAGCACACGCGGAACGGCATGGAATGGGCCGTGGCGCCGCACGACCTGTGGCAGATTCCCGGCGCGACGATTCCGTCCGATCCGCTGTTGGCTCGGCAATTGGCCGGCGAGATTGACGGACTTGCGCTCGATGCGGCCGCCCACGCGCAGGAGCACGGCATTGAGGTCGAATTGCCATTCTTTGCGCGGCTGGCGCCGCAGGCCAGGGTCGTCGGCATTGCGATCGGCGGCGGCGACCTGGCGCGGTGTCGCGAGTTCGCTCGCCGGCTGGCGGAAGTGATCCGCGGCATGCAAAAGCCGCCACTGCTCGTCATTTCCAGCGACATGAACCATTTTGCGACCGACGACGAGACGCGGGTTCTTGACGAGATGGCCCTGTCGGCATTCGAGACGCTCGATCCCGAGAAGCTCTACAGCACCGTCACGGACAATCGCATCTCGATGTGCGGCATTCTGCCGGCGGTAATCGTCCTGGAAACGCTGCGGCTGCTGGGGCAGGTTTCGCGAGTCGAGCGGGTTGGATATGCCACTAGCGGCGATGTATCGGGCGACCGGCAACGGGTCGTGGGGTACGCCGGGCTGCATCTTATTGGCGTTATTGGCGGATAAAGTTGATTATTCACTCGCTGGTTCCGGCCGCAGTCTCGCGGCCGATGAGTTCAACGACGCTCCGCTGATCGAACTTCACAAGCGCTATTGACCTCCGACCTCCCGACCCCTGACCTCTGCTCTCTCCCCTACTCAAACCCCAGCAGCCCAAATCCTTCCGGCCGCACGTCCATGCTGGCCGGCTGCGTGGCCGATTGAAAACCGACGTTGGGGACGATCCGCTGAATGCCGATGGCCCACGTGTCGCGGGCTTTCGGCGGCTGCGGAGCAAGCTGCGAGAGGGGAATGGCGATCTCGGCCGTCCAGAACTGCTCGTCGCCGCCGCGGGCGACGTACCACGTCGGATTCCACGTCGCATCGCCAAACACCCGGTCGCGGGTAAACCCGCGGCAATCGACGGCCAGCGTCCAGTAGCTGGTGTAGTCGCGGTCGATATCGAGATGGATCTCCACCCGGTCGCGCGAGGTCAAGTCGGCATCATGCGCCCGGGGAGATTCGTCGGCCGTGTAATCGCCGCCGGCTGACTTGCGGGCGCTGATCGCGATGTAGAGGAACTCGTCGTCGTAGGCCAGGACGGCATCGGCCGGCCAAAGGGCGTCGTCCTGCTTCGAACTTGTCAGCGCCACGGGTCGCGCCGTTTTCCACAGCTCGTCGTCGAGCCGGCCGTCGAGCCTCGGCCGCGCCGCGGCAGTCACGCAGGAAATGACCGTCTTGGGAGGAGTCCCTTGTTTCTGCCGCAGGCACTGCTCGGCGACGGCGCAGCTTCCCCACGGATCGAAAGTCGCATTCGCGGCCAGGCTGGCGAAGAACTGCTCCGCCAGCTTCTCCTGCCCTTGGGCTGCATACGCCGACACGAGCGGGAAGCGGAACCGCGGATCGGCAAAGAGAACGGGTCGCGTTCTTTCAATGAGCTTGCCGGCGGCCAGGGCGCGGCCGGCGCGTTCGGAGAGTGCCGTTTCGTGTTTCGCGTTTCGGGTTTCGTGTTTCGTGTTGGCTTCGCCCGCGGCTTGCACGCCGGCGAATGGTTCGCGTCCGGTGCCGTTGACCGCTCCGGCCGTGTGGACGACCGTCTGCGATTGGCTCCGCAACCGCCAGGCCATTTCGCCGCTGCTGTAATACTGCACGAGCCACAGGGCGGCCGTGTCGGAGAGGGGATGCTGCGGATAGCGCGTCAGGAGCCGCTCCAGCGTTTCGGCGGCCGCCTGCGGCCTGCCTGCTTGCTGATAACGCTGGGCGAGGGCCAGCAGAATCTCGCCCGTGCCGCGGTCGCCAATGCCGGCGGTCAATTCGTCGATCTGGGCGAGCATGGCGGCGCCCTGCGATGGGTCCTCGCTGACGCGGGCCAGAAGCTGCGCCACGTTGTGCCGCTTTTGCGCGGCCCGGGCGAGCAATTCGAGGTCACCCGACGGCGGCTCGATCGTTTGCCGCCGCCCTTCGCCGCCGGCCAGCAGCATGATCCCGCTGAAGACGTCGCGGCGGCCCGTGTTCTGCGGCAGGTGATCGACGAGGAGCGACAGGCCGAGCGTGGTTGGCGCCGGCTGTGGCGACGTGACGAGCAGCGAGCGGCCCGACTCGGCGACGTCGGCCAGCGAGCGGGCCAGCCGCGGCGACCACTGCGACGGCACGACGTTGACCGTGCCCTGCCGGCTGGCAGAGTGAATGCCAAAGACCTTCTTCACCTTCCACGGCTCGAGCCCCTGATCGGAAATCTGGTCGGCAAAGGCGGCCGGATCGGCGGCCTGCTTCACGGCGGCCAAAACGATCTGGCTGGTGACGTGAGCGAGGGGGTCTTCGCCGCGGGAGGTGACGTTCTCCGTGACGACGACTTCCGGCCGCCACGTGCGGATGCGGCGCACCAGGTGCTCCTCCAAGATCGCTGTGGCCTTGCCGTCAGACGCCGCATTCCAAAAGTCCATCACCGCCTGCGGGGTGAGAGCGAGCCCCGCCGGCGGCAGCGGCATTCGCCAACTCGACGCGTGCGAGCCGCCGGCAGCGACGAACCCCTCGTGCGTCCGGTCGGGGAGCGACATGTGACGCGGATCGCTCTGGCCATCGCCGGCGCGGCCGAAGATTTCCAGCGCCCCCAGATATCCTTCGCTGGCCGACTGCTGGGCAAAAACCTCCAGCGGCACTCGCGCCGGATCGGCGAAGATGCCCAGGAGGGGTGTCCGCGTGCCGCCGCTGCGCTGCACGCGCCAACTGCGTCCGCCGTCGCGCGTGGCCAGGATCAACCCCAGCGAGCCAACTCCCCAGCCGCGATTTTCATCGAGGAACGTCAGCGCTCGGATGGGAAGCCGTTGCTCGGTGCGCAGTGTTTCCCACGACTGCCCGCCGTCGGCCGAGTGATAGACGCAGGAGCCCGGATTGCCGGCGATCCAGCAGTGGGAGCCGTAAGCGGCGGCCGCGTAATAGTCGAAGTCTGCAGCGCCGCTGGGGAGCGCTCCGGGGGGCGTCTTCCAGGTGAAGCCGCTGTCGCTGGTGGTCAGCACCTGCCCTTCATCGCCGACGAGCCAGCCCGCGGATTGGCCGGCGAGCACGAGCCGCCGCAGCGCAGCGGCGCCCAGGTTGGCAGTCCGCGAAGGGCGCACCTGCGACGGATTGGTGACCGCGGTGCGACCGCCATGGCCGGCGAGCGATCCCCCCTGATCGTCGCGAAAGTCGGCAGCGGTCCAGCCGAGCGACGAGCCTTTTGGAACGGGCGTCCACTCGCGGCCGCCGTCTTCCGTGCGAAAGACTCCGGAAGAGTACAGCGGCGAGGCGTCGCCGACGGCCCAGCCGCGGCGCACATCGCTGAACTTGACGAGCTTGATCGTGGGCAGGGTCTGGTCGGCCGTCGCCTGCCAGGTGCGGCCGCCGTCGCGCGTCCGCAGGACGATGCCGCTGGTGTGATGCGTGTACGGCCGCGTGAAGCCGCCTGCGGCCCAGCCGTTGAGCGTGTCGAGGAACTGCACGCACTCCAGGCGGCAGGCCGTCGGCGAGCGCTGCAATTGCCAGTTGCGGCCGCCGTCACTCGTCGCCAGAATCACGCCGCGGTCGCCGACCGCCCAGCCGTGATCGGCATCGACGAAGCAGACGCTGGTCAGCTCGGCATCGGCCAGCATGGGGGCGGGCGACACGAGCGGCTGGGCTAGTGTTGCGGACGAACCGAGCAGAAGGACCAGCAGTGGAGCAAGCCATCGGTGCAGCATCATT
>DATKDU010000472.1:0-27561 GCA_035512595.1 Pirellulaceae bacterium | reverse complement strand
TTGACGTTCCCGCCAGCGAGGAAGGGGGGAACCCGCTGATCGACTCGCCGGCCGTAGAACTGCTGCTCTCGCTCCTGCGGATTGCCGATCATCCGGGAGATACGGTGGCCCGGTTTCACGTCGCTCGCTCGCCGCTAGGGCAGGCCATTGGATACGTGGACCATCGATCTCACGCTGATGCAGTTAGATTGTCTGAGTTGTTAAGGCGACAACTATCAGAAAATGGTTTTGGCAAGACTGTTTTTCATTATGCAGTTGTTATCGCCCCCACGTGTGACGAGCGAGATCGAAGCCGGCTTACACAGCTTGTTGAACTTGCATTTGTATTTCCAGGAATCCGTAGCCGAGCATTTTTCGGATCTTCGATGTCGTACATTGACCGATTATCAAGAACCGACGACTTTATAAGTTTCGTCGAGACGAACCGGGTTCTCGATCCGTCGAGTGCTGCCGTCCGCGTGATGACCGTCCATCAGGCCAAAGGGCTGGAGTTCGACGTCGTGGTCCTGCCGGAACTGGCGACGAGGCTGATCGGGCAGCCCAAGCCGTTCGTTGCCGGCCGGCCACAACCGGCCGCCGCCATCGATCTGGTCTGCCGCTACTGCGACGAGCACGTGCAGCAGCTTCTGCCACCGCAGATCCGAAAACTATTCGACGCCGCGACGCACCAGGCGGTGAGCGAATCGCTGTGTCTCTTGTACGTCGCCTTGACGCGCGCCGTCCACGCCCTGCACATGATCGTGATGCCGAGCGAGAAGGAACGGAACCTGCCCAAGACGTATGCCGGCCTGTTGCGAGCGGCACTCACGGACGGCGCGCCGCTAACCGACGCCGGCGTCGTCTATCGGCTCGGCGATCAAGCGTGGCATGCCAAAGCGCCGGCGGCGAAGGTGAGTGTCGCCGAAGATGCGCCGCGGCAGCCGGCCGCGGTTTTGCTCGCGCCGCCGACGGCAAAGCGACATCGCGGCCTGGAGCGGGCCAGCCCATCGAGCCTGGAAGGGGGACGAAAGATTTCGCTCGGCAAGCTGCTTCAGCCGGGCGAGGAGCAAGGCTTCGCCTTCGGCACGCTGATCCACGCCTGGCTCGAGCAGATCGAGTGGCTCGACGACGGCGAACCGGAGGAGCAGGCGCTGCGCCGCGTGGCTGAATCGCTGGCTGCCGAGATCGGCCCTCTGGCCAGTCAGCTCGCTGCGCCGCTGGCCGCCTTCCGCCAGATGCTCGCCGGCAGCGAAGTCCGCCGCATCCTCAGCCGCCCGGCCAAAGGGGCCGATGTGAAAGTCTTGCGCGAGCATCCCTTCGTCATCCGCGACGGCGACCGGCTGCTCTCCGGAAACATCGACCGGCTGGTCCTCACGCTCGACGGCGGCCGGATCGCCAGTGCCGACGTCATCGATTACAAGACCGACGCCCTTCCCCCCGGCGACGACGCGGCACTGGCGGCCAAGGTGGACTTCTACCGCCCGCAGCTTGCAGCGTACTGCCGAGCGGTCGAGCAGCTTTACAAGCTGCCGCCGGAGCGCGTCACCAGCACTCTGGTGTTTCTGACGGCGGGAAAGGTCGTGCCGCTCGACGGTGGGCATTGAGTTCGCAACAATCAACGGGCACACATCGCACCGCGGAGACCACTTGTGAAATTCATTCACGCCGCAGATCTGCACCTCGACAGCCCGCTCAAAAACCTGGAGCGGTACGAAGGCGCGCCGGTCGATGCGATCCGCGGGGCAACTCGCCGGGCGCTCGAAAACCTCGTGGCGCTGGCTCGCGACGAGGCGGTCGATTTCGTGCTGCTCGCCGGCGACATCTACGACGGCGACTGGAAGGACTACAATACGGGGCTCTTCTTCCTCAAGCAGATGGCGGCGCTTGCCGAGGCGAAGATTCCGGTTGTGATGATCAGCGGCAATCACGACGCGGCCAACAAGATGACGCGAGCGCTCAAGCTCCCCGCGGGCGCGCGGCTGCTGGACACGAAGCGCCCGGAAACGCTGCGGTTGGAGGAGGTGCAGGTCGCCATTCACGGCCTGAGCTTCGAATCGGCGAGCGTGGCGGACAACGTCGTGCGCGAGTACCCTTCGCCGGTCGCCGGCTGGTTCAACATCGGACTCCTTCACACGTCCCTCGACATGGAGTCGGGGGAGCACGCCCGCTACGCCCCCTGCAAGATCGACGACCTGATCGCCCGCGAGTACGACTACTGGGCCCTGGGGCACATCCACCAGCGAAAGTGCGTCAAGGAAGAGCCGCACGTCGCCTATCCGGGCAATCTCCAGGGGCGGCACATCCGCGAGTGCGGAGCGAAGGGATGTCTCGTGGTGGAAAACGACGGACGCACTGGTCTCGACGCGAGGTTTGTGCCGCTGGACGTGATGCGCTGGGAAATCTGCACGGTCGATGTCTCGGGCGCGGCCGACGTCGAGCAGGTGCTCGCTCGCTTCGAAGAGGAAGCCCGCAAGCTCGTCCAGCATCACGGCGAAATCCCGCTGGCGATGCGCGTGTCGATCACCGGCCGCTGTGCCGCGCACGGCGAGATTCGGCAAATGCCGACGAGCTTTCTCGAGCAGGTGCGCGGGGCCGGCATCGCCCTGGCCGACGGTTCGATCTGGGTCGAGAAAGTAGTGTGTTCGACGATGCCGCTGCACGCTGCACCAGCTCCTGCGGACGACGGCCCGCTTGGGGAACTTTCGGCATTGACGGCCAGCGTGCGGCACGACGAGCAGAGCCTGGCGGCACTCGGGGCCGTGATCGACGACCTGGTTCGCAAACTGCCGACGGAGCTGCGCGAGGGGCCGGAGGCGATTCCCGCAGGACAGCCGCAGTGGCTCGCGCAACTGGTGGATGAAGCCGAGCCGCTGCTCGTGGGCCGGCTGCGAAGCCTGGAGAAAATGTCATGAGGATCGTCCGGCTCGACTTGAAAGCCTTTGGTCCGTTCGACGGGCAATCGCTCGATCTGTCGGCCGACGGCTGCCTGCACGTGGTCTATGGGCCGAACGAAGCGGGCAAGAGCACGGCACTCCGGGCAATCGGGCAGCTTCTCTTCGGAATTCCATCTCGCAGCAGCGACGACTTTTTGCACCCCGCCACCGATCTGCGGATCGGCGGCGTCGTGGAAGACGAACTAGGGATTCTGGAGTGCATCCGTCGCAAGGGCGGAAAGAACTCGCTCCGCGGCGGCGACGACACATCGCCGATTGACGGTGTGCGCTGGACGCAGCTCCTTGGGAGCGTTGACGACGCCACCTTTCGCCAGCAGTTCGGCATTGACTACGAGGAGCTGCGTCAGGGCGGGGCCAGCATCGTCGAGGGAAAGGGGGACGTCGGCCGCATCCTGTTCGCGGCCGCGGCCGGCATTGCCGACGTCGGCAAGGTGCTGACCCAGCTCGACGATGAAGCGGAGGAGCTGTTCAAACCGTCCGGGAAAAATCCGGTCATCAACAAGGCAATGGGGGAACTGCAGGCCGCCAAGAAATCGCTCAAGGAATTGCAGCTTTCGGTGGCACGCTTTAGCGAGCTTCGCGACGGGGTCGAACGAGCGGAAGAGAACCGGTGCGAGATCGACGAGTCGATCAGCCGCCGGCAAACCGAGCGGCATCGGCTGGAAAATTTGCTCAAGGCGCGAGGCGATCTGGCCAGCCGCGGGCAGCTCTTCGCCGAGCGCAAGGAGCTGATGCACGTGCCGCCATTGGCCGAGGATTTTTCCAGTCGGCGTTTGCAGGTGCAACTGGAACTGGTGAGTCGAGAGTCGGAATTCGACGCGGCGACGAAAGAGTTGGCGGCCATCGACGACGACCTGGTAAAGCTCGATGTGCCCGAGGTGGTGCTATCGCTGGGGGATGCGATTCGATCCGTTGTCGAGGGCTACAGTGCCTATCGCAAGGCGCTGACCGACCGCCCCGGTCTGGAGGCGCGTATCGAGCAGCTCGATCGAACCGCGCAGCGGCACCTCGCGGAGTTGAACGTCCGCGAGGCGACGTGGCCCGAGCTGCGCAAGGTTCAGCGCGTGCGAATCCAGGAGCTTGCTAGCGAGTATCAGAAGCTGGTGACGCGCCGCGAGTCGGCGCAGGAGAACCTGCGCAAGCAGGAGGGGGAGATTGCTGCCTTGGAACAGGAGGTCGCCAGGCAAGCGCCAGCCGCTTCGACCGACGTGCTGCGTGCGGCCATCCAGCGGGCCGCCGGCGCCCCGGAACTCGACCGCCGCGCGGGCGACCTGGGCAAGGAAACGGCTGCCCTCGATCGCCAGCTCCAGGCTGAGCTCGCGCGGCTCGGCTTGTGGCAAGGGTCGATCGAGGAGCTCGTCGCCCTGCGCGTTCCCAGCGAAGCGACCGTCCAGCAGCTCGACCAGCGGCTCACGAAGTCCGCCGCGCGGCTGGAGTCGCTCCGCGAGCGGCAGTTGCACGTGCAGCAGGAAATCCGGCGGCTGGAGCTGGACATCGACGCCTGCTCCCGGCGGCATGTCCCCACGCCGGAGGAGTTGGCCGCCGTGCGCAGCCGCCGCGACGAAGCCTGGCGGCTGCTGAAGCAGACGCTGGACGGTCGTTCGCCAACCTCGGCGGAGCTGGCCGCGATGGCCAGCGACGTGCAGCGGGCTGGCGGACTTTCGGCCCATTACGAGTTACTCGCTGGCCAGGCCGACGAGCTGGCCGATCGGTTGTGGCGCGATGCGGAGCAAGTTGCCACGCTGGAAAGTTACAAGTTTCAGCGGCGAAGGCACGAAATCGACCATGTGGAGTTGGCGCGGCAAGTCGAAGAGCTCCAGCGCGAGCAGCAAACGGCCGAAGAAGAGTGGCGCAACGCATGGCAGCCAGTGACCGACAAGCCCCTCTCGGTCGCCGAAATGCGGCAGTGGCTCGCGCGGCACGGAGACTTGTGCCGCAGCGCCGACACGCTCCGCGAAAAACGGCACGAGCTGGCCCAGGCGACGCAGGCCGCTGCTGCACTGCGCGAGGAGCTGGCCGCCGCACTGGCGCCGCTCGTCCCGCCGCGAACGCTGTTTCCCCTGGCGCTGCCCGAGTGCCTCGACCTGGCGGTGAAAACCCAGCGACAGTGCGACAAGCAGGTCCAGGAACAAGAGCAGCGCGAGCGCGACCTCGACCAGGCGCGACGGCGGCGCGATGAGTCCGCCAGCCAGGTCGCGCGGCTGCAGGACGAATTGCAAACCTGGCAGAAGAAGTGGAACGAGGCCACACAGTGCCTGGGCCTGGGCAACGAGGCCTTGCCGGCGGAGATCCACGCGCTGCTGGCGACGGTCGAAGAGCTGTCGTCTAATCGCCGCGAGACCGAGAGTCTGCGCGAGCGCGTCCAGGGAATTGACCGCGAAGGGGCGCAGTTCGAGCGTGAGGTCAACGAGCTCGCGCCGCAGGTGCTCATATCGGCCGATGCGCCCGTGGAGCTGATCGTGCGACAGTTGCGCGAGCGGCTGGCGGAGGCGGAGGCGCAGGCGGATCGGCGCGCGGAGACGAGCAAGCGGCGGACTGCCGTCCTCCGCCGCCAGGAGCAGGGTCTTGAAAAAGTCGAGACGTGCCGGGCGCAGATTGCCCTTCTTTGCCGTCAGGCCCGCTGCGACGACCCGCAGCAGCTTCCGACGGTCGAGCGGCAATCGCAGCGCCGGCAGCAAATCGAAAACGAGATCGAGGCGCAAAACCAGCGGCTGCTAGCGCTGTGCGACGGCCAGGAACTGGACGCATTCCTTCAGGCGGCGCAGGCCGGCGATGTTGAGGAGTGGCGTGCCGGCAAGCTGGCTCTCGATCACGAGCTCTCGTCGCTGGAATTGCGGCGGACCGAGGCCGTCGAGGCGGTCATCAAAGCGCGAGCGGACTTGTCCTGCCTCGACGGCAGCGATGCGGCCGCCACGGCCCAGGACCAGGTGCAGCAGCTTTTGGCCAGGATTCGCACGTCCGCGGAGGAGTACGCCCGCCTCAAGCTGGCAGCCCATCTCTTGCGGCAGGCGATCGAGCACTTTCGCGACAAGAACCAGGGGCCGGTCCTCAAGCGGGCCAGCGAGCTGTTTGCCGAACTGACCCTCGGGTCGTTCGTGTCGCTGCGGCCGGAGTTCGACGACCGCGGCGAAAGCGTGCTGGTCGGCGTGCGCGAGGGGGGCAAGACCGTGGGCGTTGACGGCATGAGCGATGGGACGTGCGACCAGCTTTATCTGGCGCTCAAGCTCGCCAGCCTTGAGCATTGGCTCGCGCAACATGGCCCCATGCCCTTTATCATCGACGATATCCTGGTCAATTTCGACGACGAGCGCGCTACGGCCGCGCTACGCGTCCTCGCCGACTTGTCGCAGCAGACGCAGGTGATCTTCTTTACCCACCACGAACATCTGCTGCAAATGGCCGAGGATCAGCTCCCGCCGGAGCGGCTGGCCGTGCATCGCCTGCCGGGACGAGTGCTGATGACGCCGTCCGAAACGGCAGCGACGTGAATGTCCGCGAACCAGACGCCACACGCTATCTTCGTCTACGGCACGCTCAAACGCGGCCAATGTCGCGAGCGGGCATGGCCGCGAAGGCCGCTGGGTGTCGAGTCGGCTTGGACTCTCGGTCGCCTCTATGACTTGGGGCCTTATCCGGCGCTCATCGAAGGGACCGACCGCGTGCTGGGCGAAGTCTGGCGATTCGCGCCAGAGGACATGCGAGAATCGCTGCGCGTGCTCGACGGCATTGAGGGTTTTCGCGACCAGTCGGACGATCTTTATCGCCGCGAGGTCGTCGAGTGTACGACCGAGAGCGGAATTGTCGTGCGGGCGTACACGTACTGCTACGCCCGGCCGCTGCCGGCCGGCGCACGGCTCGTTACCGCGAATGCGAGCGGATTCCTGGTCTGGTCGTAGCCGAAGTCGTCAGAATTCGGACGGGCATTCAGCCGTTTCTCCGCAGTCCGACGACTTCGGTTACCAGCGGTACCTCTTGGCGAGTTGCTCCACGATTGTCCCCATTGCCTTGCGGCAACTGGCGGGAGAAAGGATTTCCGCGTCGGTCCCCAGCGCCAGGACGCGGGGGATGATTTCCAGTTCGTGGGCCGCGTGGACGGTGAGGATCACGCTGCCGTCCGCTTGCGGCTCCACCTTCTGCTCGGCGTGCCACGGGTCTTCGGTCACCCAGCGGGCCGCCTTGGCGGAGAGGCGGATGCGATAGTTCTTGGCCTGGCTCCCGGAAAAAATCCCCAGCCCCCGGCCGACGTATTCCTCCAAGCGAAAATCCTGCGGCGGCGGGAACCACTCGTCGAGGGCGTCGGCCTTGAGGAAACGGTCGAGCTTGAAATGCCGCACCCGTTCTTCGCCGGCCGGCGCATCGCACGCTGCGGCAATGATATACAGGCTCGACTGGTAGAAGATGACCGCGTACGGCTCGATCCGGCGCTTCTGCGGCGGCTTGCCCGGCGGCTCGTACTCGATGGCCGTCACGCGGTGTTCGAGGATCGCCCGGTGGAGCGTGGCGAGGATGCCGTGCTGCTTCTCGTAGCTCTTGGCGGGCATGCCGCGGACGAACAGGACGTGGCGGTACTCCTCGTAATGCTTCCAGACGGCGGCTGGCATTTCGTCCTGGAGCTTGTGCCAGAACGATTCGATCCCCTGCCAGAAGGGGGTCCCGGCCAGCGGATACAAAAGGTCGCGGCTGAGCGACAGGGCGATCAGCTCGGTGGCCGTGGCGGCGATCTTGACGGCATTTTTGGTCTTGGGGCCGAGCTTCCAGATCTTGCCGCGGTGTGATTCGTGCTGGCCGATGTCGATGCCCGCCCGTTGCAGGGCCTCCAGATCGCGATGGACGCTCCGCCAGTGGAGCGACTTGAGCCCCATCTCGGACACCAGCTCGTCGCGGATCTCGCGGGTGGTGCAGCCGAAGCGGAACCGCTCCAGGATTTGGAGGATGCGGTGCTGGCGGATGAGTTGTTCGTTGCGGGCCATGCTGTCTGCCAATCAATGCCGCCTTTGGCGGTGTCTGGAAGGGTGCGATAATCATAGTTTGTTTGAACTTCGGCCGAATGTCAACAGTTGTACACTTTACGATGAATTCTCGCCTCGCAGTCGTGCTCCTTTCCGGCGGCCTCGATTCGGCCACCGCGCTGGCCATCGCCAAGGGCGATGGCTTTGAACCTTGCGCGATCAGCTTCCGTTACGGACAGCGGCACGCAATCGAGCTGGAAGCGGCCAAAAGTGTCGCCCGCGCGCAGGGCGTCACCCGTCACGTCATCGTGGACATCGACCTGGCCCAGTTCGGCGGCTCGGCACTCACGGCCGACATCGCCGTGCCGAAGAAGGCCAGTACTGACGAGATCGGCACTGATATTCCGGTGACCTACGTCCCGGCTCGAAACACGGTCTTCCTGTCGCTGGCCCTGGCGTGGGCCGAAACGCTCGGCACCGGCGACATCTTCCTCGGCGTCAATGCACTGGACTACAGCGGCTATCCCGACTGCCGGCCGGAATACATTGCGGCCTTCGAACGAATGGCCAACCTGGCGACTAAGGGAGCCGTGGAGAAGACGACTCCGGTTAAGATCCACACGCCGCTGATTGAATGGACCAAGGCCCAGATCATCCGTCGCGGCCTCGACCTGGGAGTTGATTACTCGCTGACGCGAAGCTGCTACGATCCCGATCCGAGCGGCGCGGCCTGCGGCAGGTGCGATTCGTGCCTGTTGCGGTTGAAGGGGTTTGAGGAAAACGGAGTCAAAGATCCGATTCGATACGTCGCCGGCTAGGAAAAGAAGCCGTCCATCCCCACCGACTCAAACGCATCTTTGATGTGCTCGATCTGCGGCCGGCGGCTCTTGTCCGGCCAGGTCACGGCCACAACGTCGAAACGGGCTTTGCATTCCAGTAAATCGTGCCGCTTCATGTACGCCAGGGCCAGCTTCGTAAGCCGCTTTTGCTTGTCGTGATCGACCGCCTCGGCCGGCGTCCCCTTCAACTCGGCGGTGCGTGTCTTCACCTCGATGAACACCACCGTGCGACCATCCACGGCAATCAAGTCGATCTCGCCGATCTTGTCCCGCTGGCCGCGGGCGACGATCACATAACCGAGTCTGCGCAAAAAGCGAGCCGCCGCATCTTCACCGCGGCGGCCCAGCGATTTCGGCGCTGTCCAGAGGCGCAGCCAATTGGAAAACGATTGCCAGGGTCGCATCGTAGCCGAAGTCGTAAGACTTTGGACGGAATCGCTCACGCCCCCGAAGTCTAACGACTTCGGGTACGGCATCCAATTACTCCCCCTTCGCCGTCTCCTTCTTCTCCCGCAGCCGCACGCTCTTGCCGACGCGGTCGCGGAGGTAGTACAGCTTGGCCCGCCGCGTCTGGCCACTGCGCTTGACCTCGATGTTGGCGATTTTGGGCGAGTGCAGCGGAAACTTCCGCTCCACCCCTTCGCCCGACACGATCCGCCGCACGACGAACATCTCGCGAGTGCCGCTGCCGCTCTTGGCGATCACCGTGCCGCTGAAGATCTGAATCCGCTCGTCCTCCCCTTCGAGGATCCGCGTGTGGACATCAACCGTGTCGCCGACGGCAAACTTCGGCACTTCGGCCTTCATGCTGGCTTTTTCGACGAGTTCAAGAATCTTCTGGCTCATGGCATATGCCTTTCTGTGTTGTGTTAACCGCCGCGTCCACGCGGCGCTCGATCCCCGCGTGGACGCGGGGGTTAACCAATTTGTGGTTCGTCTGGCGGCGGCAGCAAATCGGCTCGCCGCCGCCGGGTGTGCAAGTAACTTTGTTCCTGCCGCCAGCGGGCGATCTCCTGATGGTTGCCCGACAGGAGCACGTCCGGCACGGCAATGCCGCGGTACTCCCGCGGCCGCGTGTACTGCGGAAACTCGAGCAGGCGGCTAGCCGCCGAGAACGAGTCGCTTTGACTGCTTTCTTCGTCCCCTAAAACTCCCGGCACAAGGCGAATGACCGCGTCGATGACCGCCATCGCCGCGACCTCTCCTCCGTTGAGGATGTAATCTCCGATCGAAATCTCATCGGGCGCCAGCACGTCGATCACCCGTTGATCGAACCCTTCATACCGGCCGCACAAGAGGAGTAGCCGCTCCTGTTGTACGAGTTCTTCGACTACCGTCTGATCGAGCCTCCGCCCTTGCGGCGAGAGGAGGATCAAATGTCCCGGCGGCTGTTTTCCTGCCTGCGGCGGCTGGGCCATCTGCCGCACCGCCTCGACACAGTCCACCACCGGCTCGACCCGCAGGATCATTCCCGGGCCGCCGCCGAAGGGCCGGTCATCGACCTTGTTGTGCTTGTCATTCGACCAGGCCCTGATGTCGTGCAACTGCACGTTCACGAGCCCGGCATCAATCGCTTTCTTCAGCAAACTTTGACCGAGGTACCCGCCAAAAATGGCGGGGAACAGGGTCAGGACGTCGAAACGCATAAACGCTCCCTCTCCCTTTGGGAGAGGGCCGGGGTGAGGGTGCAGTGTGCGTCAATCGTCCGCTGGCAACAAACCCTCACCCGGTCGCTGCGCGACTACCCTCTCCCCAGGGAGAGGGATTTGGACTAACCAGCCGCTTCTGCCGGCTGCTCGGTGCCTTCAGCCGGCGCTGCCGCTTCTTCGGCCGGTGCTACCGCTTCTTCGGCCGGCGCTTCGGCAACCGGCTCGGGCTCCGGCGGCTTGGGAGGCGGAATGTACGGCGCCGGGGCTTGCGGCCGCTGCGTCTTCAATCGCTCCAAGGCCGCCTTCTGCTGCTCGACGTGAGTCCCGCCTGTGCCGTACTTCTTGATCAGCACGGCGCAGCGCTCGCTCGGCAGTGCACCGACGGAGAGCCAATACGCGATCCGCTCGCCGTTGAGCACCGCGCGGGCGTCCACGTCCCGCACCATGGGGTCGTAGTACCCCAGCTCCTCGATCACCTTGCCGTCGCGCGGGCGGCGCGAGTCGATCGCGCACACGCGGAAGAACGGCCGCTTGTGCCGTCCCAGCATCTTCATCCGAATACGAACTGCCACACGAATCTCCTTTCACGAAACTGGCGAGCGGAGGGCGTCAGCCCCCTGATCAGCCGGCTTACGCCGGCCGCTCGCCGATCTGTTTTTCCCCTCGCTTACGCTGCGGGTTACTATTTACGCCACGTCCCCCCGCGGATTGTCCTTGTCGCTATCCTCGTCCGGCTGGTTCCGCTGGTCGCGCTCCATCCGCTTCTTGCGCCGTAGCTCCTTCTCGCGCTTCTTTTGCAGTTCCTTCCGCTCCTTGGGGCTCAGCCGCTTGCCGGTGTCCCCCTTGGGGCGGGACATCTTGCCCCCCGGGTCCATCATCCCCTGCTTCTGCAATTCCTGCACGGCCTGCATCCGCGCGCCCATCCCCTTGCCCGACATGGCCTTGAGGATCGGCGACATGGTGTCATACATCTTCAGGACCTGGTTCACATCCTGCACCTGCACGCCCGCCCCTTGAGCAATCCGATTCCGCCGCGGCGGATCGATCACCTTGGGACTGCGGCGCTCCTGCGGCGTCATCGAGTCGATCACCCCCACCAGCCGCTTGATGTCCCCTTCGTGCTCGCCGCCGCCGAGCATCTTTTGAATGTCCCCCATCCCCGGGATCAGGCTCAGCATCCGCTGCATCAGCCCCGGCTGGAGGATCATCCGCATCTGGCTCTTGAAATCGTCGAGCGTGAACTCGCCGGCAGCCAGCTTCTTCTCGAGTGCCTGCTGCTGCTCGACATCGACCGCGCGGCGAACCGTATCGACCAGCCCGACCACGTCCCCCATGCCCAAAATGCGGCCGACCATTCCTTCGGGGCGAAACGGCTCCAGCGATTCCAGATGTTCGCCGGTGCCGATGAACTTGATCGGCACTCCGGTGACCTGCTTGACCGAGAGGAGCGCGCCGCCGCGGGCGTCGCCATCCAGCTTGGTCATGATCACGCCGTTGAGCTCCAGCGCCTCGTTGAAGGCCGAGGCGCTGTTGACCGCGTCCTGCCCCGTCATGCCGTCCACGACGAGATAAACCTGGTCGGGCTGCACCCGCTTGTCGATCTCCTGAAGCTGCTTCATCAGCTCGGCATCGATCGCCAGCCGGCCGGCCGTGTCGAGAATGACGACCTGGACCCCCAGCTCCTTTGCCTTGCGAATGCCGTCCTGGCAGACCTTGACCGGGTCTTTCGCGCCGGGTTCGGAATAGACCGGCACATCGAGCTGCCGGCCGATGACGTGCAATTGTTCGATGGCCGCGGGGCGCTGGAGGTCGGCCGCGACCATCATCGGCTTGACCTTGTTCTCCAGGATCAGCCGCGAGAGCTTGCCGCAGGTGGTCGTCTTGCCGGAGCCCTGGAGGCCGCACAGCATGAAGACGTTGATGTCCTTCTTGAGGTGTAGCGACGGATCGACCGGGCCGAGGATATTGACCAGCTCGTCGCGAACAATGCCGACGAAGTGCTGGGTTGGGTTCAGGGCAGTGAGGACTTTTTCGCCGAGGGCCTTTTCGCTGATGCGGACCATCAGCTCCTGGACCACCGAGTAGCTGACATCGGCCTCCAGCAGCGACTGCTCAACGATCGCCAGCCCGTCGCGCATGTTGGCCTCGGAGAGCCTGGCTTTCCCGGAGAGGGATTTCCAGGCTGACTGAAGGCCGGTTTGGAGTGACTCAAACATTGGAAAAAGGGGCGATCTTCGTTGTGCAGTTCAGGCGCAAATAACACCCACCGATCTTAGTCCCGCGAGAGGCCGTTAGACTAAGTCGTTTTGTATCAATGACTTCCGCTTCAAGGCCTCGTTTGGCTGACCTGCGCGAAGCGGCCATTCTAGCGGAGAGGACCCGTATTGGCGAGCGGGGACCCGTAGCTCTCCCGGCTTTGCGGCCAGCGAGCGACGGGGGGCCGCCTTTAAGATCTGCAGTGTGGCGACTTGTCGCCAACCCATTCAAGCTAGCGGCTTCGAGCGACGAGGATGCGATGATAACTGGGAAGCTGCCAACGATTCGTGTGTGCCTGCTGTGGCTGACGACTTGCGTCGCCGCCTGGCTGGGGATGCAGCAGGTTCACGAGCTGGGCCACGTGCTGGGGGCGGCAGCGACGGGTGGCCGCGTGGAGCGAGTCGTTCTGCACCCGCTGACGATTTCGCGCACCGATGTGGCCGAAAATCGGCAACCGCTGGTAGTCGTCTGGGCCGGTCCGCTGATCGGGATTTTGCTGCCGCTCGTTTTGTGGATGGCGACGGCCCTGCTGCGGCTGCGTATCGCGTTCCTGCTCCGGTTCTTTGCCGGTTTTTGCCTGATCGCCAACGGGGCCTATATCGGCGGCGGCTCCTTCGGCGGGATCGGCGATTGCGGCGAGATGCTGCGCCACGGCTCGCCGATCTGGCTGCTATGGCTGTTTGGATTGCTGACCGTTCCGGCTGGACTGGTGCTGTGGAACGGCCAGGGGAAACACTTTGGAATCGGCCGCGACGCAGCCGATGTGGACGCCGTCGCGATCGCTGCCAGCACGATCGCCCTGGTGCTCCTGCTGACGACTGGACTGTTGGTCGGGTGAGATCCTGCGACGTTAGACGGGCCAAATGGCTCGTGATATAATTTGTCCATGACCACCGAGCAGTTCAAAACGACGCTGCACCTTCAGCCTTTCAGGCCCTTCACGATCCGGATGGCCGATGGCCGAACGTTTCCGGTTTCCCATCCGGATTTTGTCGCGCAGTCGCCATCGGGGCGCACCGTGATCGTGTTTCAGTCAAATGAAAGTTACAGCGTGCTCGACCTGCTGCTGATGACGGAACTGCAGGTTGGCAACGGGCAGGCCGCGTAGGGCGATTTCACTTCGTGAACGACAACTTCATTCAACTGCGAGTCGTTTACGAAGACCTGCCGGATCTAATCCAATTGGGGGTTTTGGTGCGCTCCGGCGAATGGTCGGCGCACTGCCGGGCTTACGCTGGGCCCACCGCATTCGCAGACGAGGCGCAGCGATTGCTCGCGTGGGTCTCGTCTCCCATAGTTCCGATGCGTATCGAAGCAGGCGCGGACAATGGCATCGGATGGATGCTGCTGAAGTTCTACACAATCGACCGGGCCGGGCATGTGCGTTGTGCCGTCTCACTTGCGACGGGCCGGGAAGATAGCGACGCACGGACCGAAAGCACATGGCGATTTAGCATCGAGATGCCCACGGAGTTAGGTCTGGTTGAACGGTTTGCGCGGGAGTGCATCGCACTTGGCAGCGACTACTCGCGCGAGGCACGGCTGCTCGGCCTGCCCACATAACCAGTCGCAGGCGGTCCGCGGGTAGCGACGAGTCTACCTGTCGGCAAACGGCGAACGATGGATGCGCCACAGGATGATTCGGCCCGTGTCGTCCTGGAGGGCGATCGCCGAACGATCGGGCGCGGTATGGGTATTAAAGACGGGAAGTCGCCAATGGAAAAAGGGACGAATCGTCGTAGCGGGCGACTGCCAGATCCGGTCAGGCTTTTCAACATCATAAAGCCATAACTGCACTTCGACGGTTCGGTCGTTGAGCAGCCGCCAAAACGGCAGTTGATCCATCACCTCATCACTCAATCCGACCTGAGGAAACGGTGGACCGACGTTACCGTTATACCGCAGTACGGCCGCATGGTCGCCTGCCCGGTCGATTGCGAGGACGGTTCCGTCGCCCTCGACTTCCGTAGTGCGAGCGCGATTCCAGAAGCGACTCCCCTGGGCGAACCACTCTCCATTCGCATGGATGCCGCGTCCCGAAGCGAAGATCTCATCCTTGCTGTCGATGATCAGCTCCGCTGGTGGCGACGTCGTCCAGACCTGCCATCGATTCACTGCGTGATCGTCAGAGAACTCAATGCGGCAGTACTGACCATCCTCGCTTGTTGATTGCAGCATCGCTCCGTCCGGGCACTCAAACCGCCAGCGATCTACCAATTCAGCCGAAGGATCGAGGCGCCACCGTTCCATTTCCAGGCGTCTTAGGTCACGGGATGAAGTGCCGACAACGAAACATGCATCGTTGGAAAAGGAAACGATCGCAAACGGAAACGAGATGCGAAATTCGACGAGACGTGTGCCGCTATGGACGTCAACGCAATAGGCCACTCCCGTTCGGATGTCGTCCGGATTGCGAGTCAAACAACCGAGCCGCCGACCGTCGGGCGAGATGGCAACCGGTCCCAACGCCGAGCTGTTTGGGACCGCGCGAATGGTTCCGGATTCGGTGTCGAAGATCTCAACCGCATTGCGGCTCCGGAGCACGAGGAACCGGCCGGCGTCTGAAACACAGTGGAGCCCCATTCGGTTTTGCCGTTGGTTTTCAGATGATCGCGTGAAATTCTCAAACCGTCGAATGATGGTCGTGCTGACGGGGGGTTGCCGCAGCCAGACGATCGCCACGCCGCCGATGCCAACGGCGATTGCGACTGCCGCAAATCGGAGCAGCGCCGTCCTCGACACTCGCGACTTGCCGGAACATACGGCTGCTACCCAGGAACCGCCGCGCGAGATCAACCAGGGTACCGCTGCGGTCACTGCGGCTATCGCGAGTGCTGCGACGACCAGAATGAACGTCGTCCGCCAGGAGAACTGAAAGTAGACGGCGACTCCCGACACGGCCAGCGGGCATAGGACGCTGGCTGCCAATACCGCACGGCAAGTGATCGCCCGCACGCCCAAGACGGCAAATATCCAGGCAGCTATCCACGCCGTCGCCAGCGTCCATTCTTCCGTGCCCCAGGCGTGCCAGTAGCGGCGCGCCGTCCCCAGCCCAATTCCCACCATCGCCAGCACGATCAGCAGCTCGGCCAGGGTCAGTTTCTGGCGCGGCTGGCGGATCATGGAATCGCTCGCTGGACGCGACATCGATCAAGGCGGGTCGGCGCTGTCGGAGCCAGCTCGACGTCGCCCTACAAGTATCGATTGAACAAATTCTCCAGCATCTCCTGCCGGCCCGACGTGTTGGGCGAGACCTCCCCCTTTTGCAGGATGTACTGCTCAAGCTTGGTGAAATCGGTCTTGCCCGCTTCGATTTCGGCGCCAATGCCGCTGTCAAAGCTGCTGTAGCGGTCCTTGACGAACTTGTCGAATTCCCCTTCGGCGCGGATGGCGGCGGCAATCTTCAGCCCCTTGGCAAAAGCGTCCATGCCGCCGATGTGGGCGTGGAACAGGTCGAGCGGCTCAAAGCTCTCGCGGCGAACCTTGGCGTCGAAATTGACGCCGCCCGGCGCGATGCCCCCCCACTTGAGGATCGTGAGCATGACCTCGGCCGTGAGATAATAGTTGGTGGGGAACTGGTCGGTGTCCCAGCCGAGCATGAGATCCCCGGTGTTGGCGTCGATCGACCCCAGGGCCTTCTGCATGCCGGCGTATTCCAGCTCGTGCATCATCGTGTGGCCGGCGAGCGTGGCGTGGTTGGTCTCGATGTTGAGCTTGAAGTGGGGCAGCAGGTTATAGGCCCGCAGGAAGTTGAGGCAGGCGGCCGCGTCGCTGTCGTACTGGTGCTTGGTCGGCTCCTTCGGCTTGGGCTCGATGAGGAACTGGCCGCGGAAGCCGATTTTCTTGGCGTAATCGACGGCCATGTGGAAGAAGCGGGCCAGGTGATCGAGCTCGCGCCACATGTTGGTGTTGAGCAGGTTCTGGTACCCCTCGCGGCCGCCCCAGAAGACGTAGTTTTCGCCCCCCAGCTCCTTGGTCACCTCGAGGCACTTCTTCACGGCGCTGGCCGCATAAGCGAACACGTCAGCATTGCAGGTGGTCGCCGCCCCGTGCATGTAGCGCGGGTGGCTGAACATGTTGGCCGTTCCCCACAGGAGCTTGATGCCGGTCCGCTGCTGCTCCTCCTTGAGGACCTTCACGACGGCGTCGAAGTTCTTGTTCGATTCGGCCAGCGTCGCACCTTCGGGGGCGACGTCCCGGTCGTGAAAGGCATAGTACGGCGCGCCGAGCTTCTCGATGAACTCGAAGGCGGCCCGAACCCGATTTTGGGCATTCTCGACGCTGTCGCTGCCGTCGTCCCACGGGCGGACCATCGTCGCCGCGCCGAACGGATCGCTGCCGGTGCCGCGAAACGTGTGCCAGTAGACGACGGCGAAGCGGAGTTGGTCCTTCATCGTCTTCCCTTCGACGACTTCGCTTTCGTCGTACCAGCGGAAGGCGAGGGGATTCTTCGAGTCGGGACCTTCGTACTTGATCTTCTGGATTTCGGGGAAGGCGGGCATGGGAGGGTTCAGGGTTCAGGGTTCAGAGCGTGTGAATCAATCGGCGGAAATGCAAAATGATCAATGCAAAATGCAAATTGCAAAAGTCAACGAGCCAGTTTCATCGGCACATTTTGACTTTTGCATTTTGCACTGGACATTTTGCATTGTTTGGTAGTCCTCGCTGCCGTTTGTTTCACACGCTCTCAGGGGTCAGAGAATGTCACTGCGCAGCTATCGTGCCAGATGCCGTGGCCGGTCGCAAGCGGATGGAAGTAGGTCCCGCCTGCCGGGCGGGACCTGTGTTCGGGTGAATCCCGCCGGAGGTCCCGCCCGGCAGGCGGGACCTACTTGGCACTACTCCGGCCAGCCGTGCTCCCCGATCAGCGGCACAAAGGCGTACCTGCCAAAATCCTCGGTGCCATACCGGTCGCCGCGGCGCGTGATCCGCTGCATCTGCTGGCCGTGCAGAGAACCGACGGGGATCACTAGCCAGCCGCCGTCGGCCAGTTGATCCAGCAGCGGCTGCGGCACTTCGCGCGCCGCGGCCGTCACGCTGATGGCATCGAAGGGCGCTTCCGAGGCCAGGCCCAGCGTGCCGTCCGCCAGATGCACATGCACGTTCGAGTATCCCAGCCGCTTGAGCGTCTCGGCCGCCCGGTCGGCCAGTGCCGCGATTCGCTCGACCGTGTGTACCTCCGCCGCAAGCTGCGACAGGATCGCCGCCCCGTATCCCGAGCCAGTCCCGATCTCCAGCACCCTGTCCCCCGGCGTGATCTTCATCGCCTCGGCCATGAACGCCACCACGACCGGCTGCGAGATCGTTTGTCCCTGGCCGATGGGAAGCGCCCCGTCGGCATAGGCCGATTCTTTCACGTCCGCCGGCACAAACTCCTCCCGCGGAACGCTGGCCATCGCGACCAGGACACGCTCGTCATGAATGCCGCGGCTGCGCAGTTGATGCACGACCATCCGCTGGCGGGCGGCAGCGTAGTGCTCCGCGGAAGGAGGCTGCCGGCCGGGATCGTCAGGGTGGCGGGACATGGGATCGATCGCACGACACAGGCACGCTCCAGCCACCCGTTTTCTGTGCCGCCTGGGCGGAGCAAAAAAAGAGGGAGGAATCAAAAGCGCATGTGTTTGGCAAGTGGTGGATAGCGTGTCGCTAGCGGACCGCAGGCCCCAGCTTACCGCGCACCATTGCCGAGGGCAGGCTTGACTTGCCTAGTTCCAGAACTCGGCCACATCGAGCCGATTCTCGATTTGCTGCACCTGCGGAAGCTGGCGCACCAGCGTCTGCGCCACTTGCTTCAGATAATACGTCGGCACTCGGCCGCGGAGCACCAACTGTCCGTCGTGAAACTCGCAGTCGAGCCGCCGCAAGGCTAGATAGTTGCTTTCCTCCAAGAGCTGCCGCGCCTTGGACTCCACCACTGCATCCCTCGTCCCGGCCAGCGCCGGCGACGTGACCGCCGTCGAGTTCTGTACCATGCGTTCGTCTCCTACTCCCTTGTGCGCTGCCGCGCGCATGCGGCCGCATCTTCCGCGATTGACTCGAGATGTTGAATTAGCCAGATGCCGCACCCGATCATCGGGCGGTAGATCACGTTGCTATCACTGCACCGCTCTGGCGAAAGGGTCCGCCCGAGTGAGCGAACCCTATCAATCTATCAAGGTTCGTCCGATCGTCAACCGCATTTCTTCGGGTCAGCGGCAGATTTCCGCATGAATTTCCCGCAAGGAATTGCCGCTCGAATTCGGGGCGTGCAGCCGTCATTTTGTCGCTGAATTTCGGCCTGCATCTGGACAATGCCGCTGGCTCCCCGCCATAATCGTTTCGTGGAGGAATTGTTTTGGCGCCGACTCCGGCTCTGACCACGACGAACGGTACGTAAACTGTGCTTCGTCTCAAATATCGCCTCACATGGCCGACGATCTCGCTGGCGGCCACGGTCGCCGTCACCACTCCGCTCGTGGGGTGGCTGCTGTTTTCGCTTCTCCGCCACTTGGAACGCGGGGGTTGGCTGTGCGTCCTCTCCATCGCGCTCGTGCTGATTTTGGCGCCGCTGGTGGGCTCCCTGGTTCTGGGGCCGGTGAATCGGGCCGCCGGAAAACTCCAAGCGCCGACCCGGTTCCTGCTCCTCGATTTCATGTGGCTGCTCGTCCAACTGCAACTGGCAATGGGATATTGCGTCTCCTTCGTCGGCATTCAGCAGTTGTATTTCTTCGTCCTGGTCCTCGGCTTCTTTACGCTGGCCTCGGTCATGATGTGGGCCGGGGCCGTCAGCTTCCTGTCGCGGGCCGGGGTGCAGAGCAGCGTCCGCCGCGGAGTTTTCATCCTGCTCCTCTTGCCGGCGACGCTGGCCCTGATGATCGCCACGCCGCTGTTGCCAGTGGTTTCCTACATACTGGAGACCGACGGAACGTTTGTCGAACAGCTTTTTCGCCTGTCGGGATCGCTGCCGCCCCATTCGGGAATTCTGCTGCTGGTGACGGGGGGCGTTTGCATGACCGCTCTGGGAATTGTCGTCCACTGGACGTCCCGCTGGCTGGTCGGAAGCCTGGCAGCGCCGGAAACTTCAACGCTGATCAAGCAGCCGGCGGCGTGAGTCTAGCGCGCGTCAGCGGAACTCGCGCAATCGCACCCGGCGAAACTCGATGTCGGTCTCGGCGTCGTGGGCTTGAAGCTGGATCGTCCCCGGCTCCAGGCGCAACCCGTGCCGCGGGTTTTCGTGCCGCTCGCGGGTGTCGGTCCAGTCCACGGTCTGATAGCCGTTGACCCAAGTGGCGATGTGCGAACCCGCGGCGATGACGGTCATGACCAGCGGCACTTCATCGCGCGAGACGAGCCGGCGGGCAAGCTGGCGGTCGTCGATCGCACCCGTGCTGTAGCGGGCCGGCTTGGCCGGGTCGTTTTCATAACAGCCGTTGAAGAGCTGGGCCTCGTAGCCGTTCATGAAGTCGCCGGGCACGGAACGGAAGAAGACGCCGCCGTTGACGAGTTTCTTTCGCATGCGGGCCTCGACTTGCAGGACAACATCGCCGTATTTGCCGTCTAGCTCGACGCAGCCCGGCCCGCCGACGGCGTGTAGAGCGCCCTCCTCGACGGTCCACTTCGCCTGACGATCTTCCGCGAGCCGCGGATGCTTGATGATCTTCCAGCCGGTCAGGTCGCGGCCATTGAAGACATCCTCGAGGCCGCTCGGCTTGATCGCCAGCGACTTGAGGGCCAGACCTTCGCCGAGCTTGATCGGTCCGGCCTTTCCCACCTTGATCAACTGCTGAAATGCCCCGGCCGGCAGCTTCACGTTCTGATCGCCGATGGTGAGCTGACCGGCGGTGATCGCTGCTCCCTTGATTTCGCAACTGCCGAAATCGCTCGTCGTTTGTCCGCGCGACAACGCCGATTTCTCCACGACCGCATCACTCCAGCCAAACGTCGTTTGGCCGTCGAAAAGCGCGATCCAGCCGTCGCGCGCCTGCTCGGCAGTCAATGCGTGGCCATACTCCGCCTGCGATGAGGCTGGGCTAGTGAAGGGGGACTGCACAGTTTCCGCACCCAAACAGACAATGAGCAGAGACCACAACATAGGCGTCTTGGCGGCAAGGTAACGGGGATCAGACAGGAAGATGAAGGACAGGAAGATGGAGGAGGAAACAGAAACGTTGGCTAAGGAAAGACTCTTCCCCGCTTCATTTTCCTGTCCCCTATTTTCCTGTCTTTTTCCGGTTCGTCGTCGGGATTAAGTTATCTTCGGCAGCACCCACGGCTTCCGGTATTCTGGACGCGTCAGGTACTGGTTGGCGTCGGCGTCACCGGTGAAGGTGTACGTCGCCGGGTCGAAGTGGAGCGTGCGGCTGGCGCGCCACGCTGCGTTGCCCAGGTGGCACAGCAGGCTCGAAGGGTGGCCGACCGTTTCCAGGTCGGCGGTCGGCTTCTTCCGCGTCCGCATGGAGTCGACAAAATTCTGCACGTGGCCCGCGTCGTTGTATCCGCCGCTCATCTCTTTGACGACCTTCCCCTTGGGGTCGTAGTGCCGCCAGCGGCCGTTGCCGATGACGACGTACCCTTGGTCACCGAGGACCATCGCCCCTTCGCTTTCTTCGTGGAGTGGGTACGGCGTCCAGATCCGCATCTCGTACGTCAGCAAAAAGCCGCCGGCGAAGTCGTAGGTGGTCATCAGCGTGTCGGGCCACTCCTGCGCATCGTCAAAGTAGTATTTGCCGCCCAGCGACGAGACCGCCTTGGGGAGTGCCGGCAATTCCTTCCCCTTGGCCGCCGCCGCCGCGCCCAGGAACCAGCGGGCGATGTCGAGGCGGTGGACGCCGTCGTTGCCCAGATCGCCAGTGCCGTAGTCGAAGAACCACCGCCAGTTGCCGTGGAACCGGCTCTTGTTGAAGGGGCGCTTGGGAGCCGGGCCGAGCCACAGGTCGTAATCGACGCCGTCGGGGGGCTCGCTGTCGGGAACCTTGGCGACGGCGCCTTGGCGGGCGCTTTCCCACGCCTTGGCGAAGCGGACGGTGCCCAGCACGCCGGTCTTGAGATACTGCTCCAGCGCGTGCAGATGGCCGCCGCTGCGGGCCTGGGTGCCGAGCTGCACGATGCGGCCGTGCTTCTTCATGGCGGCGACCATCGTCTGCCCCTCGACGATGTTGTGGCCGTCGGGCTTTTCCATGTACACGTCCTTACCCGCCTGGCAGGCGTGGATCGTCGGCAATGCGTGCCAGTGGTCGGGCGTGCCGCCGGCCAGCGCATCGAGCGACTTGTCATCCAGGGCCTGGCGATAATCCTTGATCGGAATCGGCCGTTTGCCGGTCCGCTGCTCGACGGCGGCGACGCGCGACTGCAGTACGCTTTCATCGATATCGCAGACGTACTTCACCTCGACTTCGGGAATCGACGCGAAGCTGGCCAGCACGCTGCCGCCGCGTCCGCGGACCCCCATCATGCAGAGCGAGATCTTTTCATTGGGCGAAACGGCTTTCTTGGCCGGCGATTCCTGGCCGAGAATGGTCGTGCTGGCCAGGTTGGCAAGCCCGGCGACAGCGAGAGAGTTTTCGAGGAATTGGCGGCGCTGCATAGGTGCCTCACATGATCGGAGGATGTGGGATTGCGCCGCCTATTCTAGTGGTCGGAAAGTCGGCAAAACAACCATCAGGGGCAGACAGGAATATGGCCGACAGGAAAATGAAGGCAGAGAAGGCAGAGAAGTGGCAATTCGATCATTGGCGGCGGCTCGGTCTTCTCGTCCGCCGCTGCCGCGAATCTTCTTTCCGCCATTTTCCTGTCGGCCATCTTCCTGTCATCGCCCTTCTCCCGCGTCGCGGTTTTGTGGTATCAAATCGATCCCAGACGACGTCGTCCTCCGGCTCAGGACAAAACATGAACAGCACGATCGTCATCCCCGCCCGGCTGGCTTCGACGCGACTGCCGCGGAAGCTCTTGCTCAAGGAGACCGGCAAGTCGGTCCTCCAGCACACCTACGAGTCGGCCTCGCGCGCGACGCGTCCCAGCGGCATTTGCGTGGCCGCCGACTGCCAGGAAATCGCGGCGGAAGTGCGCTCCTTCGGCGGGCGCGTGGAACTAACGAGCCCCGACTGCGCCAGCGGCACCGACCGCGTGGCGGAGGTCGCCCGCAAGCTGCCGGACGTGGATGTGCTAGTGAACGTGCAGGGGGACGAGCCGGAGATTTCCGCGGCGGCCATCGACCTGGCCGTCGAGCTGCTGGAAAAAAATCCATCCGCCGTGATGAGCACCCTCGCCACGCCAATCCGCACGCAGCAGCAGCTCGACGACCCGGCCTGCGTGAAGGTCGTCTTCGACAGCCGCGGCCGCGCGATTTACTTCAGCCGCGCGCCGATCCCCTTCCCGCGCAACTGGGACGATTCGCTGCTGACGGCCCAGCCGCCCCACTTCTACCAGCACATCGGCCTGTACGCTTACCGCCGCGAATTCCTCCTCCAGCTTGCTTCGATGCCTCGAGCAGCGATTGAAAAAGTCGAGAACCTCGAGCAACTTCGCGTCCTCGATGCGGGCCACACCATCCTCGTGGGTGTGATCGACGAGCCGACCATCGGCATCGACACGCCCGATGATTATCGGGCGTTTGTAGAGAGGTGGCGCAGACCGTAGAATCGAATTGGCAATTCGTGATGAACGGACTTTTCAAAGGTTGATGTCGAATACCACACCCATGCTCACCGCCAAACAAGAAGTTCTCGACCTCATCAGCGCGCTACCGGACGAGTGCAGCTACGACGAAATCCGCTATCGGCTTTATCTCCATCGCAAGCTGCGGGAATCGGAGAAAGCAGTCGCCGAGGGCCGCGTTCACAGTCAAGAGGAAGTCGAACGGATCGCTAAAACGTGGTTCACGTCATCTGGACCGATCCCGCCATCGACGATTTGAGTGGAAAGTTCGTCAATCGGATTTCAATCCTGGATGATTGCTTTAGTCGGCCATGCGAGGCACTCGCGACAAATGAAGAGGTATTTGGCTGCTGCGTCCCCGAGCGTCATTCCGGTGGGGGACAGTAGTGCCATGGCCGCATCGTGATCCCCAGCCGCCCGAAGTTCGTCATAGAGTTCCATTTCCTCAAGAGGCCGCCATCGCCGCCAATTGCCGCCGTCCCATTCCCAACTGGCGATCGAGAGCAGATGCTCCATGACATGCCCGCCATCGCAGAGTGGGATCTCGGGCTCCTGCGACCACGGAACATGTCCGAGCAGCTTGGTCCCATCGGCAACAAAGAGTTCGCTCGGATCGTGCTCGCCGAGAATACGGGCAGTCACTCGCTGCCACTGCTCTGCCGTCAGCTCTGTCGAGTACTCCATGACACGTTCGGGAAAGAGCCGGCACGGACGAGGAATGAAATCGGCCTCTGCATACTTGGGAATGCGGTAGTGTTGCCTCAATTCCTTCAGCAGTCGCTCGGCCGCTTGGCAAACCGCAGCAAACTCCTCATCAGTCTGAACCGGCATTTGCAGGAACCAGCCGGGGAGCCACGTATCCGAGGAAGGCACGGGGACGCGCGGATCATGTTTGGTGAGCCTCCGCATGTAATCGACGTTCGTCTTGTATAGCGACAGCCAATGCAGATCATGCTGAAGGTTCGACTGGTGCCATCCGTCCTCCCTTTCGGAGGGCGTCGGAAGATGAGGAGCGGGGATGTCGTCGAGCACGGAAGTGATTTGGGCGGAATCGCGCCACACCACAACGGGCTCCGGGGTGCTGCCGTACTGGTCGTGCCCCCGCTGTGGACACCATAAGACTTGCAGCACGTTGGTTCCCGGCTTGAATTCGAGTTCCGGGAAGTCGTTTTTCCGCAACTGAAGCACACCGACCCACGGGAGCTGATGCTCGTCGCAAAACGGCCACGGCTCCGACGCGGGCCAGAGTAAGTCGCCGCCCAGTTTGCTCGCTTCCCGCGGTAGGGACTCGCCGGCGGTTAGCGGGCGGGGATGCAGGCGAATAGTCGTTTTCGCCTGATTGGCGAGTTCAGGGAGAACGGTCAATACATCAATACATGGGGGAGGCGTGGTACGCGTAGGGCCGATCTCGCAGGGTGTTGGCGTGCGATTCATGGCAATTGCCATGTCGTATCCAGCTTTGAGCCGCTTGTGCCAAAAACGACGCAAGCGGTGCGCAGCATACGCGACGGGCGGCAACGCCTCAATCTGGCCTATCCGTCATCCCTTTTTCAAAGGCGGGTCGAGACGATAGAATTGTCTTTTCCCGCCTCACCCTTCGGAAGGAATCCATGACCAAACACATCTTTGTCACTGGCGGCGTGGTCAGCTCGCCGGACGGAGCGGCATGACCAACCATCCTTCCCGAATTGGTGTAGAATTCCAGTGGTGCGGCGGCCGGAGATGCAGGGTAATCTTCAAGTAGGCGTATTCCATGGTTGACGTTGCCATCCAGTCACAGCTTCTGCAAACGCTCGGCAAGCTGCCTGCGGCGTCGCAACTCGCGGTGCTCGACTTCGCCCGTTCGCTCCAGGAGCCGCAAACAGGGACCCCCTTTTCACGAGTCAGGCATTTGATCGGCACCCTGCCTGCCGAACAGGCGGACGCCATGGAAAGGGCCATCGAGGAAGGCTGCGAGCGGATTGATCGCCATGAATGGTGAGTTCTTGCTCGATACCAGTGCCGTGATCGCCATTCTGCGCGGCTGGGAAGGCGCCGCCGAACGGTTCAAGGATGCCGACCGAATTTCGATCAACGCCACCGTCCTGGGAGAGCTTTACTACGGGGCTCTGCGTTCTCCTCGGGTGGAGGATAGCCTGCAGCGAATCGAGACTTTTCTCGATTCGGTGGCCATCCGCCGCTGCACCGAGAATACGGCCAGGCACTACGCGCGAATCAAAGCAGAGTTGCAGTCGCAAGGGCTTCCCATTCCGGAAAACGACCTCTGGATTGCAGCCACCGCCGTGCAGCATAATCTTACGCTGGTCGCACGCGACGAACATTTTGATCGGATCGCCAATCTTCGCAAGGAACGCTGGTAAATGACCAAACACATCTTCGTCACCGGCGGCGTGGTCAGCTCGCTCGGCAAGGGGCTCACCAGCGCGTCGGTCGGCATGCTGCTGGAGCGGCGGGGCCTTTCGGTGCGGATGCAGAAGCTCGATCCGTACATCAACGTCGATCCGGGGACGATGAGCCCCTACCAGCACGGCGAGGTCTACGTTCTCGACGACGGCGCCGAAACCGACCTCGACCTGGGGCACTACGAGCGGTTCACGAACAGCCCCCTGTCGCGCGATTCGAATTACACGACTGGGCAGATTTATCTGTCGGTCATCGAGAAGGAACGCCGCGGCGAGTTCCTCGGCAAGACCGTGCAAGTCATCCCGCACATCACCAACGAGATCAAAGGCTGCATCAGCAAGCTCGCCGGCCCGGACGTGGACGTCGTCATCACCGAGATCGGCGGCACCGTCGGCGACATCGAGAGCCAGCCGTTCCTGGAAGCCATCCGCCAGTTCGCCCTCGACGTCGGCAAAGAAAACTGCCTCTACCTCCATCTGACGCTCGTGCCGTATCTCAAAGCGGCGGGCGAATTGAAAACCAAGCCGACGCAGCACTCCGTCGGCTTACTCAGGCAGATCGGTATCCAGCCCGACATCCTCATCTGCCGCACCGAGCGCCCCATCAGCCGCGAGGACCGCGAGAAGATCGGCCTGTTCTGCAATGTGCCGCTGGAAGCGGTGATTGAGGAGCGCGACAAGGATTTTTCGATTTACGAAGTCCCCTTAAGCCTGGTGGATAACAAGCTCGACGACCTGATCGTCAAGCGGCTCGGCATCCCGGCGGGTATCGCACAGATCGACGACTGGCGGAACATCCTGCACACGCTCCGCAACCCGCAGTGCGAAATCAGCATCGCCGTCGTCGGCAAATATGCCGAGCACAAGGACGCCTACAAGTCGATCTACGAAGCGATCGATCACGCCGGCATTCATCACCACGCCCAGGTCCGCATCGGCCGCATCCACAGCGAGGAGGTCGAGCGGGAAGGGGCCGGGCCGCTCTTGACCGGTTACGACGGCATTCTCGTCCCCGGCGGGTTCGGCGAGCGCGGCATCGAAGGGAAAATCGAGGCGATTCAGTTCGCTCGCGAGCGCAAAATCCCCTTCTTCGGCATTTGCCTGGGGATGCAGTGTGCAGCAATCGAGTTCGCCCGGCACGTGGTCGGCCTGGGCGGCGCGCACTCGACCGAGTTCAGCAAGGACACGCCCCATCCGATCATTTGCCTGCTCGACGAGCAGAAGAACATCACCGATAAAGGGGGGACGATGCGGCTGGGGGCTCAGCCGGCCAAACTGGCCGACGGAAGCCAGGCGGCAATCGCCTATGGCAGCCCGTCGATCACCGAGCGGCACCGGCACCGCTACGAATTCAACAATTCCTACCGCCAGCAGTTCACCGCCCACGGCATGGCCTTCACCGGCCTCTCGCCGGACGGCAAGCTGGTCGAGATCATCGAGATCCCCGACCACCCCTGGTTCCTGGCGGTGCAGTACCACCCGGAGTTCAAGTCGAAACCCACCCAGGCCCAACCCCTGTTTGCCGCCTTCGTCGGCGCCGCCATCCAGCGGCATTCGCAGCGGACGGAGCGGACGGAAGAGGCGGAGGCAATGTAGTCCGCGAAACCCGCGGATGTGATATGGACGCGTTCTTGGAGTATTGCGACGCGCATCCCGAGGGAACGAATGTGACGGCTCGCGTTACAAACGTGGCCTCATTCGGGGTGTTTTGTGAACTGGCAAAGGACGTCGAAGGACTACTGCCGGTGACCGAATTAGCGGGTAACCGTTCACACCCTGGCGTAAAAAATTGGTCTTCGCGCAGCGAGGAAAATCGGCGACACCTTGGGCATGTCGTCGCCGCCGATCACGCCGGAGCAGTTGGCCGCCTTGCCGCCTGAGTTGCGGGCGGTGGTCCAGGC
>DATKDU010000471.1:0-2300 GCA_035512595.1 Pirellulaceae bacterium | reverse complement strand
CGCTATTGGGAGTGCGAGCCGGGGACGATCAGCGAGAAGCCGGGGCTGACGGCGGTCGAAATGTTCCGCGCCTTGGAGACCGGACGGCTGAAAGCGATCTGGATTGCCGCCACCAATCCGGCCGTGAGCTTGCCCGATCTGCACCACATCCAGCGGGCCTTGGCGAAGGCCGAGCTGGTCATCGTGCAGGATGCGTTTCATCCGACCGAGACGACGCGGCTGGCCAACATTGTCTTGCCCGCGGCCAGTTGGGGGGAGCGCGAATGGATCAGCACCAACAGCGAGCGGATGGTGGCGTTCAGCGAGCAGCTCGTCGAGCCGCCGGGGGCGGCGCTTCCCGACTGGCAGATCCTGTGCAAGGTCGCACAGCGGCTGGGCCTTTCCGGGTTCGATTTTCAGGATGCCGGCGAAGTGTGGAACGAATGGATCGGCCTCTCCGCCGGCCGGCCGTGCGACATGGCGGGGATGAACTACGAGCGACTGAAGGCCGTGAAGAATCTCCAGTGGCCCTGTCCGGACGAAGATCATCCGGGAACGCCGCGGCTCTATCAAGACGGCCGCTTCGCAACTGCCGACGGCAAGGCCGTGTTTCACTTCCGGCATTCGCAGCCGCCGAAGGAAGCAGCCGATCACGAGTTCCCGCTGGTGCTGACGACCGGCCGCGTCTATTCCCACTGGCACACGCTCACGCGGACTGCGAAGGCGAAGCAGCTCTGGCGGCGCGACAGCGAGCCGTTCGTCGAACTGCATCCGCAGCTTGCCGCGCAGATCGACGTCGCTGACGGCGACCTCGTTCAGATCACCAGCCGCCGCGGCACCGTGCAGATCAAGGCGCAGGTCACCGACCGCGTCCCGCCTGACGTTTTGTTTCTCCCCATGCACTGGGGAGATCAGTTCGCCCCCGGCAATGCGGCCAACTACCTGACGATCAGCGCCATCGGCCGCGTCGCCAAGCAGCCGGAGCTGAAGCACTGCGCGGTGCAAGTCGAGAAGGCGCACGTGGAAACCGAACCTGAGATCGAAGCACCCAATTTCAAGCACCAAATCCTAAACAAACTCCAATTGCAGAAACCGAAATGAACACCGCCACCGACCCTGGTCGGTGGAAAGACGACTGTCAGGCTAGATGGCGAACGCGCCAACAATCTTCCCTCTTTCGCTCTCCGCCGCTTCGCGGCGGAGAGCGAAAGAAAAGGAAAGAGGGGTGCTGGTGTGGGCTTCATCTAGCCGCTCAGTCACAAATCCACCGACCAGGGTCGGTGGTGGAGACAACGATGAACAAAGTCGAACAATGGAAATCCGAAAAGCACGGCCTGGACGTCTGGCCCAGCGTGCTTCAGTACGCCGAGCAAAAAACGCCGATGAAGGCCATCGACGACGCGGAACTCGAGCGGATGAAGTGGTACGGCGTCTTCTACAGGAGGCGCGACGGCGAAGGGACTTACATGCTCCGCATTCGCCTCACCGCCAACGAGCTGACCGCCGCCCAAGCCAAGGAAATCGCCTACATCGCCTACGAATACGGCTACGGCATTGCCGACGTGACGACGCGGGCCAACATCCAGGTGCAGGGGCTGTCCATCGACAACGTCCCGCGAGCCTTGGCCCGGCTGGAAGCCGTCGGCATCACCGCCAAACAAACGGGGCACGACAACATCCGCAACGTCTTCGCCCATCCCCTCGCCGGCGTCGATCCGGGCGAGCTGATCGACACGCGGCCGCTGTGCCACGACATCACGAACCTGTTCCTCGGCAGCCGCATTTACTCCGACCTGCCGCGGAAGGTGAACATCGCCCTGAGCGGGGCGGCCCAGCACGCGTCCCACTACTGGTCGCAGGACATCAGTTTCCTGGGATGCGAGACCGACGAAGGCGAGATTGCGTTCCAGGTGCTGCTCGCCGGCACGCAAGGGCAAAACCCGCACCTGCCGTGGCATCTGCCGGTCCTGGTGCGTCCCGAGCAGGTCGTCGCGGTGACGCAAGCGATCCTCGACCTTTACCGCGAGCAAGGTTCGCGCGAAAAGCGCGATGCGGCCCGCCTGCGGTACCTCGTCGAGCGGATCGGCATCGGCGGCGTGCTGGCGGAACTCGAAGCGCGGCTCGACTTTCCGCTTGAGCCGTGCCCCAAAGAGCCGCAGCCGCCGGCCGGCTACGACGATCTGGTCGGCTGGTTCCGCCAAAAGGAAGCCGCAAAGTGGGCGATGGGGCTCTGCGTCCCGCTCGGCCGCCTCTCCTGGCAGCAGCTCGAAGGGCTCGGCATTCTGGCCAAGCGCTGTGGGAGCGGCAGCCTGCGGGCGACG
>DATKDU010000470.1:0-2985 GCA_035512595.1 Pirellulaceae bacterium | reverse complement strand
GCCGGGCTGAAACGCGCCGAGCGACAGAATGCCGGTGAGCTTGACTTCGAGCTGGATATTGCCGTCCTGGTAGAGGTACCAGAAGAAGCCGTATTCGTAGTTCTCGACGGTGGAAACCGACGAGATCACCAGCCGCCGCGAGCGGCGGACTTCCGGCGCGTCGGGCAAGCGACGGTCGGTGTGCTTCCACAAAATGCCGAAGTCTTCCTCGTGCATGCAGATGGCGTTCTTGATCGTCAGCGGCTCGCCGCGGCTGGTGACGAGGTGTGCGTCGAAGTACTTGATGAGCCCGAGGCAGTCGCAGCCCAGTTCCAAACTGTTGGCGCAGGCCCCCATGCCATACTCGCCAACGTCGAAGGCGTTCTTCCGCACCTGCTGCGGAGCCGGGTCGCCGTAGGGGACGACCATCTCCGTTAGCGACGCGCGGTACAGAATGCTGCGGTGACGACCGCCGTCGTGGTACTTGAGGTTGTGAAGCGTCAGCCCCTCACGGGCGTTGAAGCCGATCACAAAGCTCCACTTCTGCCAGCAAACGACGTTCCCCTCCACATCGAAGCTCGGCCCATCGGGCTGCGTGATGTCGAGTTGCTTGATGTCGGTCCGCTGGTTGGGCACTCGATCGGCGGCATAGTTGCACTCGCCGGGCGGCAGCGGCCACTTGCCATATTCTTCCACGCGGATCACCTGCATCGTGTTCAGATCGACGACCGGCCGCAGCCCCTCGATCGGCCGGGCATAGCCATTTTCCCCCGGCTCCTTCCGCACGAAGCACAGCGGCCGCGCCAGCCGCCGCGTGCTGTCCTCCTCGCTGCCGTAGTTGCCGGCACTCCAGATATCGACCATCACCAGGCTGGTGTCGTCGATGCCGTAGTGCTCTTTCAGCTTGGCCTTGAACTGGGACGACGCCAGGACCGCCTGCTCGCACTCGACCTGCTCGTCGATCGTCATCGTCGGCTGCTTGCCGGGAAAATCCTTCCACGAGATGATCGCGCTCTTGGCCAGCGAAAGAACCCCTTCGTGGCACGTGTTAGTGCCGTTGTTGAAAAGGACAACTCGCGCCTCGCGGGGCGCGGTGTCCTTGTCGATCCACCCCTGAAGTGTGTCCCGTGACGGACGTTCGACGAGGGTTCGGCACAATATTGCGATTTGTTGATCGGCCCAATTGTGAACCAGTTCCTTAGGCGGCTCTTTGAGGCTGATCGAGACGATGCGGGTCGTCGGCGTCAGCTTGCCGTTTTGTTTGAGGATGGCAACGGACTGTTGCACTTCAGCAGCCGAAAGCGGTTCGAGCGGATGCATGGCGGGACCTCGAGCTTGGCGAGGAAAGGATTGCAAATTGCTGAGAGGAGAGCGCAGTGTAAAGGCATCAATGCGATGCGGCAACGGTCGAGACACAACCAGATGCCGGAGGAGTCAGGGGCTAGGCCCGCTTGTGCCAGTAACCCGGCCGGCGCTTGGCATGTGCAATCGCTACGATCACAACACGCTCTTGCTCGTGCCGGTAGATCACTCGGAACGGATAGCGACTCAATGGATAATACTGGCAGCCACGATTCGTCCGAGGGAATCGATCGGGCGTGGCCAGAAGCTGATCGAAGGCTTCTTCTAATTCTGAAGCAAACCCAATCGCGGCCGCGTGGCTGCGCTCGGCATACCAGTCGAACGATTCGTTGAAGTCGTCTTTGGCGCCCTCGCGAAGCTCAAGTCGCAGTGCCATGGCGGAGCCTCGCCAATGCTGCGTCCCGCACCTCGGGCCATGAGAAAGTCTGACCGTCCCCGCGCTCCATTTCGTCCACTCTCCGGTCAATCTCCGCCAGCCACTCGTGCGAGAGTGGAACCTGGGCGTCGTCCGGCACCGTGTCCCACAGGGCGTCGATGAGTCGCAAACGATCCCCTTCCGGCAATTGCGTCGCCGCCGTCAAGACCGATTCATACGTTGCCATGTTCTTCGATCCTCCAACGCAATTGTAACATTGACATTTTCCCAAGTCCTTGGCGGACTTTTAGTGTACCCAATCGAGGGGCGAAAGTCGCAGCATTGCGGCCGCAGGGTCGGCTTTTGCGGCTGAACGGGGTCGGCGAGTCGTTTCGGGCCAGAAAACTTTGCTCAACGAATGATCGGTGGCCCGAAACGACTCCCGACCCTCCCGACCCCATCCGCAAGCGCTGCCCTTCGCTTGGCGATCAAGAAGCGCCCGGCGACGACTCCGGGCAAGGTAGCGTGAGTGGGTTGCCGCCGTCATGGGGTCGGGAGTCTTTTTCGGGCAGTGTTACTCCGCCAAAACGCTCATCGGCCGAAAAAGACTCGCCGACGCCGATTGTCGCCGCCGTGACCACTCTGGCTTGGTCAGTTAGACTGAATGTCGATCTTTCCGACTATAATTTGCCCACCAACCTCGCGGTATCGATATGCCATCGCTTAGCACCCGTCTCCTGCCGATTGTCGTCGCCGTACTCGCAACAACCGCCCTCGCCGACCATCCCGCCCCGCTGAAGGTCGAGAACTCCGCCGCCAAGGCCGAAGCGGAGATGAAGCCCTACACCGAGCTGATCGAGCACACCGACGCCAAGATCGAGATGGTGCCGATCAAAGGGGGCAAGTTCCTGATGGGAAGCCCCGACAGCGAAAAGGGACGCAAGGAGGATGAGGGGCCACAGCACGAAGTCGAGATTTCGCCGTTCTGGATGGCCAAGTGCGAGATCACCTGGGATGCGTATGAAGTCTGGATGGCCGACCTGGACATCGTCCGCCGCCAGGCGTTCGGCTTTCCCGTCACCGAGCGGGACAAGCTGGCCGAGCCATTCCAGATCAGCCGGCCGACCAAGCCCTACACCGACATGACCTTCAAGATGGGGAAGAAGGGCTACCCGGCAATTTGCATGACGCAGCATTCGTGCCGGGTCTTTTGCGAGTGGCTTACCGCCAAGACGGGCCGCTACTACCGGCTGCCGACCGAGGCGGAGTGGGAATACGCCTGCCGGGCC
>DATKDU010000469.1:0-11720 GCA_035512595.1 Pirellulaceae bacterium | reverse complement strand
GACGCGCTTCGATAAAGCAAGTCCGATCCGCATGGCGGGATGGTTCGGTGGGCGAGGGGCGGGGGAAACCAGGGCGGGAGATTCATTCTACCCGCCAGTAGCGGAAGTCGCCAGAGTTCCGGCGGCATCTCGGCAGGCGGGACGCCTGCCCCACGTCAGACAATCAGCATTGCGTCGCCGTAGCTGAAAAAGCGATAGTGCTCGCGGATTGCTTCGTCGTAAGCGCGGCGGATCAACTCGTCGCCGCCGAAGGTACGCACGAGGATCAGCAACGTGCTCTTGGGAAGGTGAAAGTTGGTGAGCAGCGCATCGACGGAGCGGAAGGTGTAGGGAGGCCGAATGAACAGGTCGGTGTTTCCGCGGAATGGGGCCAGCTTTCCGCCGCGGGAAGCGGTCTCCAGCGTCCGCACTGCCGTCGTGCCGACCGCCACGATCCGGCCGCCGGCAGCGCGTGCTTTCTCCAGCCGCTGCACGACCCCCTCGTCGATCGAACACCATTCCTGGTGCATGACGTGTTCTTCCACCTTCTCGGCTGTGATCGGCCGAAACGTGCCGATACCGACGTGCAGCGTGACGAACTCCTGCATGGCCCCCGCCTCCTTCAACCGGGCGAGCAATTCCGGCGTGAAGTGCAGCCCGGCCGTCGGCGCGGCGACCGCTCCGCTTTCGCGGGCGAACACGGTCTGATAATCGGCGGCGTCGCTCTCCACCATCTCGCCGTCGCGAATATAAGGCGGTAGCGGCACTCGTCCGACCCGCTCCAGGATTTCCAGTGCCGGCGCGAGCGGCTCCGGCCGCACGGCCCAAATGCCGCCGTCGAGCTTGGTCAGCAGCCGCAGGCGGACCGATTGCCGCACGTCCCAGGAAACCACGCTGAGCGCTTCGCCGGCTTCGAGCTTGCCGCGGGTCTTGCTGAGAACCTTCCAGTTGCCTTCGCTGTCGCTTTCCAGAAACAGGCCGGTCCAGCGAGCGCCGGTCCGTTCGCGGCGGCCGACGAGGCGGGCGGGGATGACCCGCGTGTCGTTGAAGACGAGCGTGTCGCGCGGCCGCAGGTGCTCCGCCAGGTCGCGAATGTAGCTGTGCTCGATCGAGTGCGCAGTGCGGTGGACGACCAACAGCCGCGCATCAGCCCGCCGCGGCAGCGGATGCTGAGCGATCAGCTCGCGCGGCAGGGAGTAGTCGTAGTGGTCGAGGGACATGGTTGAGTGCAGAGTGCGGAATGCAGAGTGCGTGTGACTCTGCACTCTGCATTCTGCACTCTGCACTTGATTCGAGGCATTGCGCAGTCGAGTATAAGTCATATCCCCTTTGCTCCCCAGGCTGCTATCATCGCCCTCATCGTGTCGCCCCTTCGCATCGCCCTGGTGATCACCGAGCTGGAGGTCGGCGGCGCGGAGCAGGCGCTCGTGCGGCTGGCGACAGGGCTTGACCGGGCGCGATTCACGCCGGTCGTTTATTCGCTGGCGCCGCTGCCGACAAGTGGTCAGGACCAACTGGTTTGCACTCTGGCCGAGGCCGGCATCGAGGTCCATTCGCTTGGGGCGCGGCACTGGTGGCACTTTCCCGCCGCGGTCCGCAAGCTGGCCGGTCTCCTGACGGAGCAGCAGCCGCAGGTCGTACAAACGTTTCTCTTTCACGCGAACGTGGTGGGCGTGCTGGCGGCCCGGCAGGCGAAAATTCCCCACGTGCTGATGGGAATACGGGTCGCCGATCCGAACTGGTGGCGGGGGGGACTTGAGCGTGCGTTGGCGTCGAGGGGGAGCGGCGTCGTTTGCGTCAGCCAATCCGTCGCCGACTTCTGCCGCCAGAAGCACAAGTTCCCGGCCGGGAAGCTGGTGGTGATTCCCAATGGTATCGATGCCGATGACGTCAGCCGCACGGTGCCGATCGACCCGGAAATGCTCGGCATTCCCGCCGGGCGCAAGCTGCTGACGTTCATCGGCCGGCTTGACAGGCAAAAAGACCCTGGTTGGCTGCTGAAAATTGCCCAGACCGCTTTGCCGCAATTGCCCGACCATGACCTGGTGATCGTCGGCGAAGGGCCGCTGCGGCGGGGAATCGAGGAGTCGATTGCCGCGTCGCCGCACGCCGATCGGCTGCACCTGGTCGGATGGCGCGGCGATGCACTGTCCGTTCTGGCGGAGTCCCAGATGCTGCTGCTCACGTCCCAGCACGAAGGAATGCCCAACGTCGTGCTGGAGGCGATGGCGCTGGGAAAACCGGTGATGGCTTCGCGCGTGGAAGGTGTGGTCGAGCTGCTGGGGCCGGCAGCGGTGGAACAAACGGCGGCCTGGCGCGATACCGAGGTCTTTGTGCAACAGCTTGTCGCGTTGGCCCGTGATCCCGCGCGGTGCGAACAACTGGGCCAGGTCAATCAGGCCCGAGCCCGCGAGCATTTTTCAATCGAGCGGAAGATTGCCGTTCATGCGCAACTGTATGAAGGGCTGACGGGAAGCTGACAGCCAAAGTGCGCGACCGTTGTGGATAACCGCAACGGATTTTTTCTTCGGCCGCAAGGTGTTGGCGGGAAAAGACGAAGCTCCGCTAGCGTCGCGGTGCTAGCTGGCGCGGCGGCGGAATGGCCGTTGACGGCAGCGCGCTAATGCTTACGCTCTGACGCTGCACGGCACGCACGCACCTTCATCCGCATCGCTGGCCGTGATTCCGCGTTGAGTCATTTCACTCGCTGTCCAACTCAGGATGAACTCTGCAAACCTACCTCCGGGCCGCAGGTTCGCTTCGCGGAGACAGCTCCCCTCCGGGCCACGGCGGGAGCTGGCCGACAGCCCCGTTCTCGGCCTCTCCGCGAGCCGTCGCCAGGAAGGCGGCGGCTGACGGTGCGCGGCGCCCGCTCCACCGGCGCCGCGCCAGCATGGACCCAGCCGGGGAGGCATGGAGGCCTCCCCGGGTCCCTGCTGACACGTAGGAGAGGTTTTCAATCTCCAGCGACCTCGCCGATTCTGGACAGGTTGAAAACTTGTCCTGCGGACGGCTGCTATGCTGGCGGGAATGCCGACGCCGCTGCACATTCCCGTTCTCGCTGATGAAATCGTGGCGGCACTCGATCCGCAGCCGGGGCAAACGCTCGTCGATGGCACGCTTGGCGGCGGCGGGCACACGCGGCTTTTAGCCGAGCGTGTCGGACCGACCGGCCTGGTGTTGGCCCTCGACCGCGACGCGCGGGCCATTGCCGCCGCCGAAGAAAATCTGCGCGGCTTGCCGGTGAAAATCGCCCAGGCCAATTTTTGTGACTTGCCTGCGGTGCTGGATGAAATCGGGATCGCCCGCGTCGATGGCATATTCCTGGACCTGGGGCTGTCCAGCGACCAACTGGCCGACGAATCGCGCGGTTTCAGCTTCGATGCCGCTGGAGAACTCGACCTGCGGTTCAATTCGGAAGAAGGCGAGCCGGCCTGGCGGCTGCTGGCTCGCTTGCCCGAGAAGGAGATCGCCGACCTGATCTATCAATATGGCGAGGAGCGGTTCAGCCGGCGAATCGCGCGGCGAATCGTCGAGCAGCGGAAGACAGCGCCGATTCGCACCGCCGCCGAGCTGGCCACGCTGGTCCGCCGCTGCGTGCTGCGAAGTCCGGCGGAACGGATCGACCCGGCGACGCGGACGTTCCAAGCCCTGCGGATCGCGGTCAATCAAGAGCTATCGTCGCTGGCGCTGGCCTTGGCCCGCCTGCCCGATCGCTTGACAGTTGGTGGACATATGGCTATCATCAGCTTCCACTCGCTGGAAGACCGGCTGGTGAAGCAGGCCTTTCGCGATGATCCGCGATGGGAGCCGGTGACCAAGAAACCGGTCACTGCCGGCGAAGAAGAGGTCCAGCACAACCCGCGCAGCCGCAGCGCCAAACTTCGCGTGGCTAGGCGGGTAAGTCCTTTGTAGGACGGCCCACTTTATGCCTCCACCTTCCACCACCAACTCGCGCCGCAAAATGCTGCGGCTGTCGCGAATCGTCTCCGGCGGGCAGACCGGCGTCGATCGGGCGGCACTCGACGCGGCAATCGAAGCGGGCCTTCCGCACGGCGGCTGGTGCCCGCTGGGGCGATTGGCGGAGGACGGGCTGATTCCCCCGCAGTACGAGCTGGCGGAAACCGAGAATGCCGACTATCGCTTCCGGACCGAGTGCAACGTCGTCGATTCGGATGGCACGCTGATCGTCTATTGCCGGCCGCTCGCCGGCGGGACGCTCCTCACCGCACGGCTGGCGGAAACCCACCAGCGGCCCTGCCTGCTCGTCGATCTGAATCGCCGCCCGGTCGTGGCCGAGATCATCGGCTGGCTGAAGGAATGGGGAATCGAAACGCTCAACGTCGCCGGCCCGCGCGAGAGCACGCAACCGGGAACCTATCGCCGCACTCGCCGGTTGCTGACGGAGTTGCTCGCGGCAGTCCCCAAGCGGCGGAAGCGTCCTGCGCGGCTCAAGTCGTAGCAATTCCAGTCGTGCCGGTTGTAGCGGTCGTGCCGGCTGAGCCTTTTCCCCCCTGAATTGCTGGTTCCCCCGCCGATACATCCACGAGTAAGTCTCTCTGCCGCTGCGGGGGCAATACCATGCGCGCATCCTTGATCCTCCTAGCGATTGTTTCTCTGGCCAGCGTCTCCTGCCCCGTGGCCAGCGCTGGAAACGGTTGCGCTTGCGGCCGGGAGGAAACGACCTGCGGCTGTGCTCAGCCCCGCGCCTGCTGCCATCGGCATCACTGTCATCGCCCCGCACGTGAGCGGGAAGTCTCCCGGTTCGAAAGCCGCATGGCGGCCATCCCCACCGGGCCGGTGGTCGAAAGCGTCGCCGTGTATCGCGCCATGCCGGGGATTGTTTTTGCTCCCGTCGGCGGCGTGGTGACCGAATCGGCATTCGTCCGCCGCGAGAGCGCCCCGCAAAAGGAGAGCTCCTGCGAAGCGTCTTCCGATCGCCTCGGCAATCTGGAAAACAGCGTGCGGACGATCAACGAGCGGATGGTTCTGCTCGAAGAATCGATCCGCACGCAGAACGAGCTGCTGCTCAAGCTGAAGACCAAGCTGCTGGCGGAATAGGCGAAGACAAGCCCGACGCGCAAGCGAGGGGCCGGCCTCGACTTGCCAAAACGACGTTTCCCTCGCTTGCGCTTCGGGCTTGTGGCTTCTTTCGCGACGGTTCAACGCGCGCCCTCGCGCCGCTAAGGTTTCGCACCTTTGCCGAGTCGTACCGCGGCAGCGATTTTTCCAGTCGCGCCGGTTGATCGGTCGATGCTAGACATACCGACCGTTCCCATTGTGCCGCCGGGGGGGCAGCTACGAATTCTCTTCGCGGAAGACCCAGCGATGAAGATGCCGGCCACTTGCTTGCTGCTGCTGTTTGCTGCGCCGCTCGCCGCCGCAGACAAGCCATACAACGCCACCTTCTCGCCGAAGGTCCGCCAGGCCGCCGCAGCGCGCGGTCCGGCGCCCAACTGCGTCACCCCCGCGGCGCCGCAGTGCGACAGCGGCGGCCAATGCCGCGGTCCATGTCCCTACTGCAAGCCGCCGTGTCCTGGCGAAGAGGAGCGGGCTCCTGGCCAGCCGGAGTCAGCACCCGGCATGCGCGAGGCCGGGGCGTTCGTCGCTCCGCCGCGCGTAGGCGCGATGCGGAGCGCGGTCCTTCGCCGCGGCATTGAAGGGGGGGCGATCACGCTGCCGGAGATTCGTCTGAAGCTCCCTTCCATCGAGCTGCCGTGCATGTTCCATAGCCGCTCGCAGGCGCGGATGGAGATCGAGAGCGCCGTCGCCCCCTGGGAGTCGCACGGTTATGTGCCAACAACGAGTGCCGCGGAACTGGCCCGGCAGAAGGAAGGAGCGCCCGAGAGCGCGCCGGAGCGCTGCTCCGCTTCCGAACGGGCCGCGAAGGAAAGTGCCGCCGCCGAGGATTACGCCCGGCAGCTCAAGGAGTACGAGCGGCTGCTGAAGCAGTGCGAGCAACAGCAGAATGAGCTGCGGGAGTGCATCCGCCGCTGCCTGGAAAACCATCCTGGTGCCGGGACCAACGGCTCGGCGCCGCTGAGCAACGAACGCGCACCGGTCCAAAAGCCGCACGCGGATCCTCAAGGCGAATACTATCCTCCAGCCCCCCAGGTCGATCCCAACGCCCGCCTCTTGCCGCCGGTTTATGCCGAGCGTCCCGCGGCATTCGCCAGCGAACAGCCGCCGGCATCGGCGCGACCGCTGATCATTCGCGAGCCGCAGCGGCCAAGCGGGCGGATTACGGGAGTGCGACCTGTAGGGCAGTAGCATTTCGGCATCCTTAGCCGCGCAATTCCCATCTGCGGCGCGCGCAAGTTGACCGGTTCGATGCGAGAATGTAGTCTGAGAATCAAGTCACCGGTTACTCTCTGAAAACCTTGCCATGGGCGCTCTAGTTACCGTCCCGCGCGAAGCCCTCGAAGCGCTCGAGTTGTTTCGTTTTCCCCCTCAGCTTGACCGGCGGCTTCAAGATTTGATGGACCGCAATAACGACGGTCAACTAAGCGAGCCAGAGCGGGATGAGCTCGCAGGGTTGGCGGAGTTGAGCGAGCGGATGTCTTTGCATCGGGCTCAAGTGCGTCAATTGCTGCAGCCTGAGCCATGACAGCCTGGTCCGAAATCGCCAAGCAGGTGCGCGAACGGGCTGGAAATCGGTGCGAATACTGCCGGATGCACGAGTCGCTGCAAGGGGCCACTTTTCACGTGGAGCATATCTTGCCGCGCGCCAGTGGGGGCACTTCGGAACTCAACAATCTGGCCTATGCGTGCCCAAGCTGCAACCTTCACAAAAGTGATCGGCTGTCGCTTCCTGACGCCGATTCGGGCAGCGAGATCTTACTCTACAATCCGCGCCACGACTCGTGGACCGCTCATTTCCAGTTTGCCGAATTCCAAATCGTAGGTGTAACTTCAATCGGCCGAGCGCTGATCGCTGCCTTTCGACCTTAATAGCGACCGCCGAGTCCGCATTCGGCACGCTGAGGAACTGTTCGGACTGTTTCCTCCTTAGTGCCCACGCCGAAAACCATTAAAAATCTACGGCCGCTGGATGGCCGATTCGCATGGCATGCACCAAACGATCGGGATGTTGTTGACGGGCGGCGCCGACCGCTTCGCTGAGCGTCCGGCCCAGGAAATAGTCACCCGAGTCCGGCTCAATGGCGATGAATGCATTGGGATGCGATATTTCAAGCTGCCGCCGCAACTGTTGATCGTAAAGTCGTTCGGCTTGCTGTGCCGTCGTCGTAGAATTTGTATTCATTTGCCGCCTCGAAAATGAGAGCAAGTCAGCCTGTATTATAGTCGCCTGCCAGTGACGAGTGCCCAAGGCGGCTAGAACCCTTTCACCTTAAAACGTCACTCCCGCCCGCAGCAGCACCGTATCTCCCGGCTCGAAGTCGCCGGCGGAGGAGGTGAAATCGACCTGGCGGCCGAAGACGTAGCCCGCTTCCAGGCGGAAGCCCGCGCCGTAATTGAGCCGCCGCTCCCAGCCGGCGAGCAACCGGAAATCCTGGTAGGTGACCCTGTCGTGCGTGCCGCCGGTCCGCTCGATGACGTACGTATTGCCGCCGTACTCGGCCGTGCCGTAGAGCCAGTTCTCAAAGCCGGGGCCCTGATTGAGCCGCACGGCGAGTTTCGGTTTGGGAAAGATCAACTCGAAGGCGAAGTCGTCGGTCGGCCGCCAGATCGCCCCGCCGACGGGGAGCAGCTTGAGATTGTCGCGCCCCAGGTAGAGCACGCCACCGACAAACTGCAGTCGCGGATTGGCGTCGAAAATGACGAGCCCCTTGCCGGTGAGGCGAAACGCGTCGCTGTCGCTGACCCGAAAGTCGCTGTAGTATCCCGGCGTCACCGATAGCAGCATCGTCCAGCGGTGGACAAACGTCGGCAGCCACATGAAATCGACGTACGCATCGTGCAGCCGCGGCGGCAGGTCGGTGATCTCCGGCCCCGAGAGCAGGTGCATGTTGTATCCCGGCGTGATCACCAGCGGCCACTCCACGATCGGAAACGGCAGTGCAAACACGCCGAACATCTCGATGTCGGTAAAGCCGACGTCCGCCGCGTCGGTGCCGGGATAGAGCCAGGTGCCGGTGATCGACAGCTTCTGAAAGAAGCCGTCGCGATGGGCCTTCAATTTGGGCGGCTCGAGGAAGACCGCGTCATCGGGATAGTAGGCGTCGAGCGCGCCTTCCAAAACGGGCTCCCCCGCCGGCTCGATCAATTCGATCCGCGGCGACGAACGGGCGGGCGGCGAAGGATCGACCATCTCCTCCAGGCCGAACTCCGGACCAGGCAGCTCTTCCGGGCCGTCGATCGATGCGGGAGGACCTTGGGAATTGCGGATTGCAGATTGCGGATTGCGGATTGTGGATCTGGTTCCACTCGGCTGCTGTGCCATACGGCCTAGCGCGTCAGTCAACCTGGGAGTGAGACGGGCGTCTGTCGGTCGCTGGGCCATCGCGGAACTGACGGCCAAGCACACCAAGGCGCCGGTGCAGAGTGCAGAGTGCAGAGTGCAGAGTGGCGGCAAGTCACCATTCCGCGCTATGCACTCTGCACTCTGCACTGTTTTCCGCACTGCATCGCCTGCCATCAGAAGGAAATCCCCGCCCGCACCATGAACGTTTCTTCCGCATCGAAGCTGTCGCTCGGATCGACGACGTAGATCACTTCCCGCTCGAACACGATCCCCGCCTCGACGAACCCGCCAAAGCCCCGCTGGCTCATCCATTCCAGCCCCAGCATCACGCGAATGTCGTTGATGTCGATCCGATCGGAGGAGCCGTCGGCCCGCTCGATCGTCCACGCTCCGCCGCCGTATTCCCCGGCCACGTACCACCACAGCTCCGACGTGCCGACCGTCGTGATGTACTGCGTCAGCTTGGGATTGGGAAACAACATGTCGAACCGCACCTGGCTCGACGGCTGCCATACGAAACCGCCGGCCGGGAGAATTTTCACTTTGTTCCGATCGAGGTACATCGCTCCCAGCTTGAACGTCAGCGTCGGCGTCAGCCGCGCCCGCCCCAGGGCCACCCCCTGGAGCCGCAGGCTGTCGGTGTTCATCGTGTTGAAGTCGCTGTACACGCCGACCCGCGCCCCCAATTCGACGCCGAGCTGCAAGTTCGGATCGCTCGTCCACTGGAAGTCGAGGTACGCCGAGTACGCACTGGGGGGCAGATCGTACGGCGGGCCGACCGGGCCGTCCCACAAGTGCAGCGCGAATGCCGGCGAGATGAACAGGGGCTGCTGCGACCAAAGGAAATTCGGCAGCGTCATCGTCACGGCGACTTCCGTGTCGTTGATCCCCAGATCGGTCGGATCGTCGCCGCCGGCGAGATACGTGTGCCGCAGCCGCAGATCCTGCAGCACCTTCACGGCCCGATCCCAGTCGTAATACGGCTGGCCGCCGGGATTATTCGACCACAATCCGCCAGGATAAATCGAACCGGGCGTTTGCGTCGCCGCCGGATTGCCATACGGCGAGGCCCCATACGGCGGCGTCGTCGTCAGCGTTCCCGGCGACGGATTCACAAACGGGCTCGACGGCGGCATAAACGGCGTCGTCCCTGGAGCACCAACAGCAGGAGCACTCCCCGGTGTCGTCCAGCCGCCGCCCGGCGCGGTGAGCGTCGGCTGCGCGGTCGGACTGCCGAAGATGCCGGAGCCCGATGGCCAGAAGCCGCCGCTGCCGTACGGGGAACTCGAATACGGATCGAACGGCACCGGCGTGCCCACCGTGCCGGGAACCATCGGGCCGGCACTCGGCGCGGCACTCAGCGGCGCTGCCCCGGTCGGCGGGATGTTCGACGGGACGGCAGTCCCCGGCTGCATGGAAAACGTGCTCGGCGACTGGGTTGCCCCGCCCAGCGAGCTGTTGTACGGGCTGACGCCGGCGGGAGGGGAAGTGAACGCGGGTGGCGATCCAGCCGGCGGCGAGGAAATGCTGCCGGTGCGCGGGAACTGGATCGTCTGCCCGCGCGCAAAGCCGGCAGCCGCGGCCAGGAAGGCCGTCGCTAGCACAAAACGAGCTGTGGCGCGACAATTCCGCACGAGAGACTAATGCCGCGGGACCGGCATGCCGATAAGAATGGATTTGGACCGCGGGTAAGTATCAGCCGGGTGCTGTCAGGTCAAGGCCGATGCCCCCACGAGCCCGACGCGCACGCGAGGGAAAGCACACCGCAAGGGGAAATCCGGGTCCCCTGCCCGCTGCCGTGATGCCAAGTTCGGGCAACTGATAAGCGATTTGACCATTCTTGTTCGCTTATGCGTCGGTGCTAACTCTTGACGCCGCAATGCTTTGCGATTTCGACCATTTTTTCCTTTAATAAGCACTTTTTGCGCCCCGCTCACGTCGCATGCGGCCATCCGCACCCCAGAGAATCGTGTACTACGATCACCATCCCGGATTTGACAGTCCAGGGGGAGTGGGTCAAACGGCCTGCCGGCTCGACCTAATTTCAATTGTCAATGAACATCACAGACGGCACTCGTCCGTCCGGGGCCGGACTGCCCAGATTGCCCTTTCCCCCGCGGCAATCGCCGGAGTCCGGGACCAGGCAGCCCGCCAAAAGCATGATACGCTATAGTGGACAAAACTTCCATACCCGCCCGAAAAAAAAGTTGTGGGCACGCGGCAAGATGCCACCCAGGCGGGAAAGCACCTCCCGCACTCTGAGGTGCCGAAGGTGTTGGCAGTCGCCTTGTCCGCCGTGCATTTATCGCTTGCGGCAGGGGCTGCATCGTGCCAAGATGAAGCGGGGTCCGCACGTGCAAAGGGCACGTGTCCCACCTTCGAAAGGTGCTCCGCCCGGCCGGTTGTGGACGAACAGTGAGAGCGTAAGAATCACTCATGAATCCCAATCCTTACAAAGACTCGGAAACAGCGCCGGCACCGCCCCCCACTCGCTGGCCGAGCATCAAGTCTCGGATCCTGTGGTTCGCGCTCGGCTTCTTCGCCCACTGGACGATTTGGACTGTATTGAACTACAGGGCGTTGTCCCCGCGGGACTACACTCAAACGTTGCCAGAGGAACTCCGTGAGGGCCAGCCCGAATGGATGAAGGACGCCAAAGGACGGAGAGTGGGACAATTCACCATCATCGCGGCCAGCCATCCCAAACAGGCGTCGGCTCAGGTCTCTCCAACGCTGCCCAATCGGAACCCGGGCGTGGGGTACGAAGACACAGATTCTGATGGCCGTGTCGATCTGCTCCGGGTGAGCGACGCCAAGTTTCGAGTCTTCGAGTTTGTCGTTGTCGACGGCTCGTTCCAGTCGTATGAGTACACGCCCGACCTACTCGCGCCCGACTCGGTCAGCTTCGACGACTACGACATGGATGGGCGCTTCGACTACCGCTTTGGCCCTGGAAGACGGTCGGCATTGATGGTGGACTCCCAGTGGCACAATCTGGTCTCTGAGGGGAACTACAAGGGTTACGTCGAGATCGATGGCGCACGGATTCCAGCAGAATGTGTGAACGGCATGTGGCGGATCGTTGAGTAACGTTCACCCGCGCGTCCCTCCGCTTGCCCTGGGCTATCGTCCGGTCAGCCCTTCGGGCCTGCAAGGATTACACAAACGGCAGAGGGCGGCGGAACACTCGTCCTGCCGCGGCGGACTACCTTAGAAGGTCTTCCCTAGCCCCTTCGTCAGGGCCATGAATGCCGACTCGAGGTTCACTTCCTCCTCGCGGAACAGGCGGATCTTGTGCCCGGCCTGCACCAACAGG
>DATKDU010000468.1:0-4130 GCA_035512595.1 Pirellulaceae bacterium | reverse complement strand
CTGCTGGCGGAGGATCGCCGCCAGTGCGGCCGCCAGGTCGTCGCGAAGCAGATGAATTCCCGCGGCCAGCGCGAGCAATTCCTCCAGCAGCCGGCGACAGCCGAGAACGACGTCGGTCTTGAAATGGATGTCGCTGATGGCCCGGTCGATTGCTTCCATGCGGGCGGCATGATCGTAAAGCAGCGACTCCAGCCGCTGCCCCGCTTCCTCCGCCGGGCCGAGTCGCCCACGCCGCGAATGGAGCAGCTCCGCTCCTTCCAACAGCCGCGCCAACCACTCGTGGTGCAGAAATCGAAAATCGGCGACGAGCTGCTCGACCGCCTCGGCATTCTCCTGCGACAGCACCAGCCGCGCCCGCGCTTCCGCCGCCAGTGCGTGCTGCCGGTAAGCCGCCAGTTGCACGCGCAGCGCGTACGTCAAGCCGTCGGCAAACCACCGCGGCGCTAGTTGCTCTGTCTCCAGCAGATCCAACCACGCGGCCGGCAATTCCTCGACGACGGCCACCGGCGGCAGCACCTCAGCGGGCTCCTCATTTTCGACAAAGTATTCCTCGCCCGCCGCTGGCGCCCCCAGTTGGAAAGCCTCCTGCGGTGGCGGCGGCTCCTCAACGAGCAGAGGGACCGTTTCGGTGTCCCCCGCGGCAGTCACCGGCGATCCGGGACGGATTCGCGAAAGGTGTTCCATCCAGGTGTGCCAGTGCTTCCAGGGTGCAAAGCCTAAAAGCGGCGGATCGGCCAGCGTCGCCGCCAGCGCATAGCCCAGCACAATGTTGAGAATGCCGAATACTAGAATCAGTTCGACCAAGGGGTGTTCCTGTGACGTAACTCGTGGCGTGGCAAGGGTAGGTCGCTGCTGGGCGTGCGGCAAACGGGGCCTTGGGACGACGCTTCTCGGCTGCCCCAAGAAGCTCCCCACCTTCTCCATTTTCCGCAACTGGAATTTGCTGCCGCCGGATCATGCGGCATCCCCGGAACAGCCGACAGAAAGCCGATAAGCAGACTAACTCCTACGACCCCGCTAGCAGGCGCCGCCGGAATCCCCGTACAGGAACAGCAGCCATGCCCGCACGAATCTGGATGGTCACTGTGCTGGTGCTGTCGTCCGCCGGCGTCGCGCTCGGCTACGACTTGCTCCAGGCGTCGGCGGAGAGCACGGCGTATGACGCTCCGCAGGGTCCGGCTTACCCGCTAGGAAATTGCGGCGATTGCTGCTTCCGCGGATACGAATCGGGGGTGGGAGTGCGGCTGGAATACCTGATGTGGTGGAGCGGCGGGCAGTTCGTGCCGCCGCTGGCGACGACCAGCCCGGCCGGAACGCTTCGCGAGGATGCCGGCGTGCTGGGCGAGCCGGGGACGCAAGTCCTGTTCGGCGGCACCGAGCTGGGGCAGATTTTCAGAAACGGCGGCCGGCTGACGGTGGACTATGCGATTCCCGATGGTTGCCACCGCCGTATCGTCGGCCGGTTATATGGCGTGGAGGACGGACGCGAAACGTTTGTCGGCACTCCAGGCGAAAACGACATTTTGGCGCGTCCGTTTACCAACGTTGGGTTGGGCGCACCAGATGCGCTGTTGATCTCGTTTCCCGGCGTCGTCGATGGCGACGGCCGCATGTTCGCCCAGACGCGCAACGACTTTCTAGGAACCGACCTCTACCTCCAGCAGCGAATGTGCGACAACGGCTGCTTCACGCTCGACTGGCTCGCCGGATATCAATTCGCCCGCCTCGACGACGCCCTGTATATCGAGAGCACCGGCACGTCGATCGATCCGCAGTCCCCCATCCCCCTCGGCACGATGGTGGAAGTCGTGGATCACTTCCGCACGCGGAACGAGTTCCACGGCGCGTCGGTCGGCATTCTGGGAAGCAACCGCAGCGGGCCCTGGCGGCTGGAATACCTGTTCAAGTTCGGCATCGGCAACGTCCACCAGACGTCGATCGTGGAAGGCCGCACGACGGTGACGGAGCCGGAAGCCTCATCGGTGACCTCCACCGGCGGTTTGCTCGCTCTGCCCACGAACATCGGCACCCTGACGCGCGACCGGTTCACGATCGTACCCGAAGTCAACTTCAACATCGGCTACCAGCTCGACCAGCAGTGGTCGCTCTTGTTTGGCTACACCTTCCTCTACTTTCCCAACGCGGTCCTGTCGGGAGCACAGGTCGATACGCGGGTCAACCTCTCGCAGCTCACCGGTCCGATCGTCGGCGACGCGCGGCCCGCTCCCCGATTGGAGAACACCCACTTCTGGCTCCAAGGCATGAGCCTGGGGGCGGAGTATCGGTTCTAGTGCAGAATGCAGAGTGAGGAATTGAAGTTGCCGTCACTCTGCACTGTGCACTCTGCATTCTGCACTCGACTCACCACGTCGCTTCCAGCCCCAGGTTCAAGCCCTGCGCCCAGAAGTCGCTGCCGACGCCGGGAAACTGCGGCCAGAAGCCGGCTTCTTCCGGCTGTGCTGGCCGCGGCGGCCATAGCTCCGGGTTGAGGTGCTGGTCGATCTGGTCGCCCGCCCGCTGCACGCTGCACCAGTAGATCAGCGAGTAGCCCGCCGTCACCCGCCAGCACGGATTGATCTGATAGCCGAGGCCGATCCCCAGCTCGGGGACCATCGTGAACTCGTCGCTCTCGTGAATGCCGATGTTCGTCGTCTGGGCCAGGATGCTGCCGCGGGGTGTCTGCTCCTGCCCGTCCTGCGTGGCAAAACCGTCGATGGCGACGACGCGGTGCGTATTGCCGATGGCGACTTTCGACAGCAGATCGAGCGACCAGCAGCCGCGGCGAAACTGCATCTGCGTCCCCAGATCGATGCCGTGAAACTCGTTCCTGGAATCGAAGATATCGACTCCGATTCGCTCCACGGTTGTGATCAGGTGTTCCTCGCGAATGTGGAGCGAGTCGTCCAGCCGGTAGAAGCGGTAACCCACGAGCAGGTTGATCTGCTTGCCGGTCGTCACCGGGCAGCCGTCCCACCACGAAGTGCCGCAGCCCTCGCCGAAGCAGACGTTGTGCAGCACCCGCACGCCGGATCCTTGAAACCGCGTCGAGGCGAGCACGTCGATCGAACCGGGCGAACTGGCCGCCGTGCCTCCGGGCGCCACATAAAAGATCGCCGGCAATCCGTTCTCTGATTCGTCGAAGTAGGGAATGCCGATTCGCACGGAGCCGTCGGACGCAGCACGGAAGTCGGTCGTTTCGTTGCCGAGAGCGAAGTATTCCCCTTCCACGGCCCAATTGCGGCAAGGGCCGAGGAACGTGCCGAAGATGATTCGCCCGCCCGAGCGGACGTCGTCGTGAATCTCGTCGTTGCCGAACAGGACGGTGGTGTTGCTGGGAATGCTGCCGTCCTCGTTGATCACGCCCGCGGGAGGATTATTGATGGAGGCGTCGCCGGTCGTCACTAATGCCGGCACGCGCATCCCTTTCGTCCCCCACAGCAAATATTCGCCGCGGACGTAGAGCCCATTGAGCCCGCAGCGATCGCCGCAAGCATCGTCCACGTACATCCGCTGCGAAAGCGCTCGCACTGGGCGGCGGCGAGCGGGTCCGTAGTATTCGTCCGCCATCCCCGTCTCGTCCACGATCGTCTCGCCTGCGATCACCTGGTCCGAGGCATACAGGGCACTGGCCGGCGCGTGGTCACGCGGCTGCGTGATGTGCGGCGGCCGGCGCGTGGCGGGCTGTGTACTCTGCCCCGCTGCCGAGGATGCCAGCAGGGCGAGACCCACGAGACCCAGAAGACCGGCAAGGATTCGACCAAAGTAGCCCACGGGCAGATTCCTTCTTCGCTGGGCGGTCGCCCGCTTCAGGCCGTGCAAAATCCCCCGTTCCCGCAGGGTGATGGCAGTCAATCCTGAATGTCGAGCGGCCGCAACAAGCGCGCGCGGACGAACGCCGCGCGCGGCTGGTGCGACAAGCGGGGGGCTTGTAACGGAATGAGCGCCGAAAAGTCAAGGGCAAGTAAAAGGACGACGAATTGCTGAATTGCTCGGGTGCATCCCAGCTTTTGCGTTGGTTGGCGACGGAGGAAAAAGGTCAATAGGAGAATCTGGGAATTGTTTGGTAAGCTGCGTGGGATGTGGTTGGTTGGAGAACGGATTCTCTTACAAAAGGACGCGTGTCATGGAAG
>DATKDU010000467.1:0-8313 GCA_035512595.1 Pirellulaceae bacterium | reverse complement strand
TGGCCGTCTCGGTGGCCGGGTTTGCCGGCGGGATGACGATGTCGGCGATCAAGCGCGACCGGGGGGTCAGCGACTACGGCACGCTCGTCTCCGGCCACGCCGGCGTCCTCGACCGGATCGACTCGATCTGCTTTGCCGCGCCCGTCTTCTTCCACCTGACGCGGTATTTCTTCTCGGAGGTGTAGCGGATCGTGGGGTAGGCGTCCCGCCTGCCTTGGTAGCGTAGGCCTCTTGCCTGCCGCTATCGCCCAGGACCCTGGGCTGGAGGATGGAACGCGTTGGGCGAAAGGCAGCGGGTTCGCGGACGGGCGGATCTCCGGTGAGTAGGCAGTTCGTCGATTGGTGGGCCGCCTCCCTCGATCACGGTTCGCAAACACCCCCCGCATCGGCCGCAACGCCTTCACCCCGGAACAAAACCAGCCCCCACTCCGCCTCGGCTGCGAACCAAGTTTTCAGCACGCCATTTGGCGAGTGGATACATGTCCCTCGCTTGCGCGTCGGGCTTGTGACCCTCATCGCGGGGCGTGCTTCAGCCAATACTCCAAAAAGTCCAACTCCACTGCCAGTGCCTCCGCCGTCGGCACATGCGTCTTGCGGGCGGTCATCGCGACGCGGTGCTTGTGGCCGAGCAGCTCGTTCAACGCGACGAGGTGATTGAGGGCCTGCCAGTTACGCGGCGGATCTTCGGTCCCGCCGGAGACGAGCACCGGCCGCGGCGCCATCAGCGCGTGCAGGCTCACCAGATCTTCCCCCTGCTCGACGAGATCCTTGTAGAGACCGGTGCGCGGGTTGGCGTCGCTGGGAATGCCCGGTTTCCGCTGCGCGCTCGGATCGTACCCCAGATACCAGGGCTCCCAGTAGTTGACGTTGGAGTTCTTCTCGTTGAAGACGATTCCCGGATCGGACCAGACGGCACAAGCGAATTTGTCATGCAGGCACGACGAGAACATCGACCACTTGCCGCCGTACGACAGACCGATGATGCCGATCCGCTCGGGATCGACGTTCGGCATTTGGGCGAGTGCCGTGTGGCAGTTGGCGGAGACGTAGGCCAAGAGGGTCAGCGGTTGACGCCGTTGTTCCTTTCCCGCGTCGGTGAGCAATTGCCGCGTCTCCTGGCCGATGTTTTCCACCGAGCCGGGAGTGCCGATGGAGAGGGTCAGGAAGCCGCGCTTCACCAGTTGCAGGCCGTAATCGTGCGTGCCGTGCCCTTTCTGGCCGCGGCCGATGCTGGTCAGCGGCTCGTAGAACGGCACGAGCACGGCGGGAAATGGCTCCTTCCCGGATGGCACGAGCAAGTAGCCGTCGGCGACCTGTCCTTCGGGCGAAATTTGCACGTGGACGTGGTGCTCGGTGAAGCCGTCGCGCTCTAGCGTTTCGAGCGACTTAACCGTCGGCTTCTCGACCAGCGGCGGCCACGCTCCCAGCCGCTGGTGCCAGGTGTCCAGAATCTCCTTCCGCCGCCGCAACCAGTCCTCTTTGGTCTTCACCGGCGAGCCGTCGGCAAACACGAGCGGCGACTTGTAGTCCCCAAACTTGCCGGAGAATTCTGCGGGGGGTGTATAGGGCGGCCGGAGATTCTGCCGCAAGTCGTCAGCCGGCTCCGCCGCCAAAGCCGCTGCGGACAGCAGCACCACCCCGCAGCACCAACGGATCATGGAGCACGTGGTCGAGCGGGCCATACGGTTACCTCCAAGAAAGAAGCCGCATTGAACACCGCCGCAGTATAGCCGGCCTCTTTGGCCGCTGCGCGAGGCCCGAATCGGGCCGGAGCCTTCCCGCCATGCGAATCGGGAGTCCGATTGCCGGCCGCTCCGCAATCGATCAACCCCGCGGCACTTCCACCGCGTCGATCAAGCGGCCGGCGCCGGCCGCACGGATGCAAGAGTGGATGGCGAGCTGCTTTTCGTAGAACGATTGGACGCAGCCGCTCAAGTGGATCATCCCCTGCCGCACTTCGACCGCCAGCCGCGCCAGGCTCGGCCGGTGGGTCTGGGCCAGTTCTCCTTCCACGCGGCGACGGAGCTCCACATCGGCACTGGGGGGTGCAAGCAGCGTCTCGGCAGGCATCGATCCTCTTCCTTTCCTGGCTGGCCGCTACAGAGCGGCCTTTCCGGTCTCGCCCGTGCGGATGCGAATCGCGTCGGCAATTGGCGTCACGAAGATTTTCCCGTCGCCGATCTGCCCGGTTTGAGCCGACTTGATGATCGTGCTGATCACCTTGTCGCGGGCGTCGGCGGGAACGATTAACTCGATCTTCAGCTTGGGGACGAAGTCAATCTTGTATTCCGCCCCGCGGTACGTTTCCTTCTGCCCCTTTTGCCTGCCGAAGCCGCGAACTTCGGTGACGGTCATGCCCTGAAAGCCCTGGCTGACGAGGGCGGATTTGATTTCGTCGAGCTTGTGGTGCCGAATCACGGCTTCAATCTTGATCATCGCGGTTCTCCTGGTATGCCGTTCCCGCCAGGGAAACATCCCCAGCCGCCTGAGTCCCCGGCGGCGTGGACGCAATCGGCGTGCCGCATGCGTCAGTTTGCCGTGGGTCCGCTTTAGGGTGCGGAATTGGGCGTAAGTTGTGGCATTTGGGCTGCTAACGGCACGTTGAATTCGCGCACTTGCGAATGGGTCCGCCTGAAATGTGCGCAGCGAGTGCCGCAAACGGCGGCAGCCGGCGGGAAGCAGTTGCGGGCCGCTAGCCGTTCCTTTACACACTATCACCGATGGCCCATACTGCTCCCTCTTTCGTCCGCAGCGAATCCAACCACTGGCGCATCAAGGGGGACGTTCGGGATGTGGCAGTTGTCCATGAATCAGATGACGACCTTTCGCTGGTCGTTTGAAGAAGACGTCGTCCGTTATGCGGCCGCCGGATATCGGTCCGCCGGCATCTGGCGGCAGAAGCTCTCCGACTACGGCGAGGAGAAGGGGCTGGAGTTGCTCGCCGAGCACCGGATGGCTGTGTCCAGCCTGTCGTGGGCCGGCGGCTTTACCGGGAGTGAAGGCTGGACGTACGACGAGTCGGTTGAAGATGGGCGACAGGCAATCGAGCTGGCGGCGGCGCTCCGGGCGCACTGCCTGGTCGTCCACAGCGGGCCGCGGGGATTGCACACACAAAACCACGTTCGCCGGCTGCTCCGCGAGGCGCTCGAGGAGCTGTTGCCGCTGGCCGAGGCGCTGCACGTGACGCTGGCGCTGGAGCCCATGCACCCGGCAGCGGGGGTTCGCTGGACCTTTTTGACCGACTTGGACGATGCGCTGACGCTGGTGACAACTTTCGGCTCGAAGTACCTGAAGCTGGTGCTGGACTGTTACGACTGGGGGAGAGCGGACGATCTGGGCCAGCGATTGCCGCGGCTATCGCCCCACTTGGCGCTGGTGCAACTGTCGGATGGGCGGGAAGCGCCGTGCGGTGAGCGGAATCGCTGCCCGCTGGGGACGGGGAGCGTGCCGCTGCCGCGACTGGTTCGCGAGCTGACTGAGGCCGGCTATGGCGGCCCGTTCGAGATCGAACTGCTGGGAGAAGAGATCGAGTCGTGCGACTACGAGAACCTGCTGTGCGACTCGCTGCGGCAGTGGAAGGAGTGGACGCAAGTTCAAAGTTCAAGATTCAAAGTTCAAAGTTAGAACTTTGAGCGTTATACCTTGAACTCGGAACTCGAAACTAGAATTCAGTCTTCCCGCCTGTCGCGGCGCTTCATCTGGTTGGGCGAATTGCTGGTCACGTCGTAGCGGCGGTTGTAGGGGTCGGCCCGGCGCTGGAGACCGGCGCTTTCCAGGAGCGACTTGCCCATGATGTTGACGATGTCCTCGTCGTCGCTGGGCGGGGGGCCAACCGCGCCGAGTTCGACCGGATTGTAGCGCAGCTCGTACTTTTGCTTGGCAACCGAGAGGGTCGCTCCCGGATCGAGCCGCTTGCGGGTGATCCGCGAGCCGTTGACCTTCGTCCCGTTCTGGCTGTTGAGGTCCTGCACGTACCAGTAGCCGCTTTCGACCGACAACTGGCAGTGGTTGCCCGAGACGTTGCCGAACCGCAAGACAATGTCGCACGACTCACGACGGCCAACGAGGAGACTCTTCTTTAGGAGCGGGATGGGGTCGCCGCCGCCCACCGGCACTAGTTCGCCGTACATACTGCTTCCCTTGTCGGGGGCACTGAGGATTCCTACGATCGTAGCTGGAATTCCCCCGAGCAGCCCCTCTGTTCCGAGTGTGTCCTTCCGCGACCTCCCAGAACCAGTCTATCTGTGCGGCTAAGCGCAGTCAATGAATTGCGGATCGTCCAATTGCGGATTGCGGATTTCAGATTGCGGATTGAAAGACATGAAGGCCAAGTCGCTCCCCCCCAATCGGCAATCGGCAATCTGCAATCCGCAATGGCGTTCCGCTGGCCTCCGCTATTATTCGTACAGCTACTATCTGCGAAAACGCTTTGGCCAGCGAGTGCAGAAGGTGAGCGTGGACGCCGGGTTCACCTGCCCCAACGTGGACGGCACGGTCACCACGGGCGGCTGCACGTTCTGCGACAACCGCAGCTTCAGCCCCAGCCGCCGCGTCCGGCGGCAGGACGTGCTCGACCAGATCACCGATGGCATCCGGCGGCTCAAGACTCGCTATACTTGCGACCAGTTTCTCGCTTATTTCCAGCCGGCGACGAACACCTACGCCCCAGTTAAAAAGCTGCGGGAAGTGTATGAGCGAGCCCTGGCGCATACGCAGGTGATTGGTCTGGCGATTGGCACGCGGCCCGATTGCGTCCCCGATGACGTGCTCGATCTGCTCGAGGAGATCGGTCGGCGGACGTATCTGTCGGTCGAATACGGCGTGCAGACGATCCACGACCGGTCGCTCGACTGGATGAACCGTGGCCACCACTACGACTCCTTTGTGGACGCCATGCAGCGCAGCCGCGGACGGGGTTTCGAAATCTGCGCTCACATCATTCTCGGCCTTCCCGGCGAATCGCACGACGACATGCTCGCCACCGCCCGCGAGATGGCCCGCCAGAAGCCCGACGCGATCAAAATTCACAATCTGTACGCCGTCAAAGACACGCCGCTGGCCGAGCAGGTCCAGCGCGGCGAGGCGACGCTGCTGAGCCGCGACGAGTATATCGCGGCGCTGGTCGATTTCCTGGAACTATTGCCCCCGGACATGATCGTCGAGCGGATCAGCGGCGACGCGCCCCCCGAATACTTCGTCGGCCCCTCCTGGTGCCTCGATAAGCCGGGAGTGCTGCTGGCCTTGCGCCAGGAGATGGAGCGGAGGGATACGTGGCAGGGGAAAGCGTACGGGGGAGCGATTGCGGATTGCGGATTGCAGATTGCGGATTGAATCCTGCTTCAATTGCCCTGCCTCCAATCCGCAATCCGCAATCTGCAATCCGCAATCTGCTAGCACCCCAAACCGACATAGTCCCTCTCCCCTGTTTCCGCTAAACTGCCGCTTTTGACGCACTCCACGGAGGGGTCTCATGTCTGGGTTGGTACGCTTCCTGCACGCCAGCGATTTCCATCTGGAAGCAGCCCCGCACGGGCTTGTCGAATTGCCAGCGGCACTCAAGGACGCGCTGCTGGAGGCGCCCTACCAGGCGGCTCAGCGCGTCTTCGACTCGGCAATTGCCGAACACGTTGATTTTGTGATCCTTTCGGGGGATCTGCTCGATGTCCATCTGGCCGGACCCCGCGGCATTGCCTTTCTCGTCGAGCAGTTTGAACGGCTCGAAGGGCAGGGCATTGCCACCTACTGGGCGGCCGGGAAAGTCGATGAGCCGGCGGAGTGGCCCGCGGCGGTGAAACTGCCCGCCAGCGTGCAAGTTTTTCCAACGTTCAAAACCGAGGAAGTGTCGCACTTCCGCGGCGAAAAGGCACTGGCCAATCTGATCGGCCGCAGTTTCGCGGGAACGACAACCATCCAAGCAGCCGACTTTGGCGGCGACAGCGGCGGACTGGCATCCATCGGCATTACCTACGGCCGGGCCGACGTCGAGCGTTTGGCCGCGCGGCCGATCGACTATTGGGCTCTAGGCAGCCGGCACGATCGCCAGTCGCTTTCCGTGCGGCGATTGGGCGGCGAAGATGCGGCCGAATGGCATGCGGCGGGGCTGATTCACTATCCGGGTTCGCCGCAGGGGCGGGGGCTCGACGAGAGCGGCCCGCACGGCTGCACGCTGGTCCACATCAGCGACGAGCGGACCGTGCGGACGCAGTTCCTGGCCACCGACCTGGTCCGCTGGCACGACGAGCATCTGACCATCGAGAAGGAAGAAGCACGCGGCGACGTCAAGCGCCGCGTGGCGGAGCGGATGAAGCTCTTGGTTTCACAGTCGCAAAACCGGCCGCTGCTCGTGCAGTGGACGCTGCACGGCGGCGAGCGATTGGGAACGCCTTATCAAAAACGGCAGTGGTGCGGCGACCTCTTGGACTGGCTCCGCAGCGAATTTGGCCGCGAGGAACCCCCCGCCTGGCCCTTGGCGGTTCGCATGGACGACGCGTCGATGCTCCCCCGCGGCTGGGAAGATGAAGATTCGATGCTCGGCGATTTTCTCCGCGTGGTGCACGAGCAGCAGTCGGCGAATGCCGAGCCGCTGGACGTGTCGGGCTATTTGCCGGAAAGCATGGCGGAAACGGACCGCCTGAAGCTCGCCGAGTGGATGTCCGCTGAGACCAGGAGCGACGTGCTGAGCGAGGCGGCGGCGCTGGGCGCGCAGCTGCTGGGGGCGGAGGAGGGGCTGTTTGAGAAGGACGACAGGAGACAGGAAACAGGGGACAGGAGACAGGAAGCAGGAGACAGGAAACAGTTGTCGCGGTTAGCTGTCTGACCTGAACCCTGAACCCTGAACCCTGACCACTCTCCTCCCCGCAACGGAATTGCGTCATGCGAATCAAAGACATCCAGATCGACGGCTTCGGCGTCTGGAAGGGGCTGAAGATCGACGAGCTCCCCGAAGGGGTGACCGTCTTCTTCGGCCCCAACGAGGCGGGCAAGACGACGGTCATGCAGTTCGTCCGCACGGTGCTGTACGGCTTCTCCGCCGAGCGGCGGTCACGCTATTTACCTCCCGTGAACGGCGGCACGGCGGGTGGCCGGCTGCGGGTGGATGCCGGCGGGGCTGACTTCACGCTCGAGCGGGGCGGGCCGGCGGCTGATATTGCCGACGATCGGGGCCGCCTCACCGTCCTCGACGGGCAGGACAAGCCGCGCGATGCGGCACATCTTGGTTTGCTTCTGGCGGGAGTGGACGAGCCGACGTTCAACAACGTCTTTGCCTGCGGCCTGCGGGAGATTCAGGAACTGGGCACGCTCGACGACACGACGGCTGCCGAGCTGCTCTATAAGCTGACAACCGGGCTCGACCGGGTTTCGATCATCGATGTCATTCGCGACCTGGCCAAGGCCCGCGAAAGCCTGCTCTCCACCAGCGACGAGCCGTCGCAGATCCCGCAGCTCACTGCCCGCCAGCAGCAACTGACCGATCAGCTCGCGTCCCTCTCCGCCGGCACGCGCCGCTACGGCGAGCTTTCCGCGCAGCGCCTAGCGCTGGCTGAGGAAGCGGCCGAACTCTCGCTGGCGCTGGAGCGGACCGACGCCCATCACCGGCTTCTCAAGGCGGCACTCGACGTCCAGCCGCTGTGGAACTCGCGCACGGAGATCGACAAAAGGCTCGACGAGCTCCGCGACATCCCCCAGCTTCCCGAGCGGGCGGTCGAAAAAATGCACGCCCTCCGCCGCCGCGTGATCCGCGAGAAGCGGCGGCTGCGACGAATGGCCGCCGAACGCAAACGGCTCAAGACCGACGCCCACGGCCTGGAAACCGACAAGCAGGTCCTCAATCACGCCACGCGGATCGACGCGCTTGGAGATCAGGCGCAGTGGCTCACCACGCTCGACGGTCAGATCAAAAAGCTCCGCGCCGAGATTCAGCGGCTGGACGACGAAATCCAGCAGCAACTCGGCGGCATTGCCGGCAAGACGAGTCCCGAAGAATTGTCGCAGGACGCCTTTGCCGCGCTGCGCCGTCCCGGAATGCTCCTCCGCGAGCAGACCGAGCAGCTCGACCGGGCCAAACAGGAACTCGACGCGGCTCAGAAGGACTTCGAACACCTGTCGGGCAAGTTCACGACTGCCGCCCGCGGCCGCCGGGCCGAAGACTTGCAGGAATCGCTGGCCGAGGCAGGGCAGAAGGTCGCCTTGCTCCGTCGCCGGCTGCAGATCGAGCAGCGGCTCGACGAGCTGGCCCGCCGCCGCGAAGAGCTGGAGTTCACCGGTGACGAGATGCAGGAGTTCGACGGACTGCCGCTGCGGTACACGGCCGCG